>CAZOSO010000116.1:0-5984 GCA_964582635.1 uncultured Weeksellaceae bacterium
GTCGATATCGATTGTCAGTACAAGAACCCGGTCCGTTATGAGGATAGCGTGAGCATCGAGATCGGGCTTCTCGAAGGGAATGCAGCTAAGATCCAATACCGGTATCGGGTCTATCGGGTCTCCGATGGTGTGCTCGCTGCGACGGGTTCTTCCACCCAGGTCTTCATGACCCCTGAAGAAGGGGAGCTCTGGTTGACCGTACCGGAATTTTACCAGAACTGGAAACGCGAACACGGACTGCTCGATGCAGGCTGAAGCTCGGAACGTACCCGTTCGCGTGCTCGCTGAAGAAGCGATCACTCCTCTGGGGATCGGACTCGAGGAGAACATGGAGGGATTGGCTCAGGGGAGGAGCGGCATCCGATCGATCGATGAGCCTGAGCTTTCCGCATCCGCTTTTTATGGTGGAATGGCGGAGCGGGAACGGGTCGACGAGCTCGCCGGAAGTGGGCCGGAAAAGCGTCCGCTCTTCGAGCGCCTCTGCATCGCTGCCTCCAAAAGAGCCCTCGAAGCCAGTAGGGTGGATCCCACCGACCCTTCTGTCATCTTTCTGATCGCGACAACGAAAGGGAATATCGATCTTCTCGCGGAGAAGTCCTCTTCGGAATACGAAGGACAGGAATATCTGGCTCGTGCAGCTCGGGAGGTGGGTGGATATTGGGGAGTGGTGAACACTCCATGGGTCATCTCGAATGCCTGTTGTTCAGGAACGCAAGCGATCGACACGGCTGCGGATCTTCTCAGGGTCGGGCATTATCAGAAAGCGCTCGTTATCGGTGGCGATATCCTCTCCGCTTTTACGGTTTCGGGGTTTCAAGCCTTTCATGCTCTGGCATCCGGTCCTTGCCGTCCTTACGATGAAAAGCGCGACGGCTTGAACCTGGGAGAGGGAAGCGGAGCCATCGTACTGGAACGAGATGAGACCTGTCGGGAAGGGGAGCTCTACGTCCAGGGAGGGGCTTCGAGCAACGATGCCAATCATATTTCGGGCCCTTCCCGAACGGGTGAAGGGCTGGCCCATGCTATCGAACGGGCTTTACATGCAGGAGGGATCCGGGCTTCGGAGCTCGATCATCTGAACGCCCATGGCACCGCCACCCTTTACAACGATGAAATGGAGGCCAAGGCTTTCGAGCGGGTCGGCCTTTCCGGGGTCCCGATGAACAGTTACAAGGGGGCTTTAGGGCATACCCTTGGAGCGGCGGGGTTGATCGAAAGCGCGATCACTTTGCGCTGCATGAGGGAGGGACGCCTTCTTCCCTCCATCGGGTATAATGAACACGGGGTTTCGCCGCCCTTGAACCTGATCCGGGAAGAAAAGGCGGCCACCCTGGATGCCTGTTTAAAGACGAGCTCGGGTTTTGGAGGCTGTAACGCGGCCCTTATCTTCAAACGCGGATGAGCACAGGGATAAGCCATACGGTCAGTTTGGGATCGAACGGCCTCATGCAGAACGAGGAACTCTTTCTTGCCCCCGGGAAGGAGCTCGGTAGCACCCTTCGCAACGCCTACCAAAAGCTCGGGTGTGCCCATCGAAAGTTCTACAAAATGGACGATATGAGCCGGATGGGCTTCATTTGCGCTGAGCTTTTGCTCCGGGATTCCGCACTTTTGGAGCGCTATTCCCCCGATCGGATCGGGATCGTGATGGCCAATTCGGCTTCCAGCCTCGATACGGATCGCCAACATCAACAGGCGCTCGATCACCCCGAAGAAGTTTCGCCGAGCCCGGCGGTCTTTGTTTATACCCTCCCGAACATCGCGATCGGTGAAATATGCATTCGCCACGGGATCACGGGAGAAAATGCTTTTTTTATCTTTGATGCGTTCGCCCCCGGCCGTTTGAGAGATCGGGTGGAGGATCTGATCGGTTTGGGAAAGATCGATGCCTGTATAAGTGGGTGGCTCGAAAAGGATGGAGCGGCATATAGCTGCTTTCTTTATACCGTCGAAAAGGATCCCGGCCCGGCCGAAAAGCTTCGGGGCCCTCATACGGCTGAAGCGATCAGGCGTACTTTCGATCAAAGTTTAGAGCGGAAATGAGCGAACTAACCGAACAGCTGAAGGATCAGATCATCGAGCAGCTCAATCTCGAAGATATTTCCAAAGAGGATATCGGGACAGAGGACCCGCTCTTCGAGGAGGGGCTCGGGTTGGATTCCATCGATGCGCTCGAGCTGATCGTACTGATCGAAAAGGAGTACGGCATCAAGATCCAGGACCCGGAAAAAGGGAAGAAGATCCTTCATTCCGTGAAGACCATGGCCGATTTTATCGAGCAGAACCGTACGGCAGATGCCTGAAGGCGTCTATATTACGGGACTTGGCTCGATCTCCGCTATCGGGAACGATGTGCCGAGCACGCTGCGGTCCTTTTCCAATGAGGCATCCGGGATCGGCCCCATCGAGCTTTTGAACACCGCCCATAAGGGAGAGATGCCCGTCGCAGAGGTGGAGAGCGATGATGAGGAGCTCATGCGAGCAGCCGGGATCGAAAACCCTTCGCTCTATTCCCGCACAACGCTTTTGGGGCTTCTGGCAGCCCGCCAAGCGGTCGAGCACGCATCGCTTTCTTCGCCCATTCCCGCTCGCACAGGATTGATATCGGCGACCACCACAGGGGGGATGCGTTTGACCGAACGCTATTACAGGGATTATCTGGAGAACGATTCCAAGAACGATCTGATCGCTCGTCACGATTGCGGAGACAGTACCGAGCGTATCGGGGAGTATTTGGGGATCCGAGGGTTTTTGACGACGATCAACACCGCCTGCTCTTCTTCGGCCAATTCCATTATGCTAGGGGCCCGGATGATCCGGGATGGAGCTTTGGACCGTGTTGTGGCGGGAGGTGCTGAGGCCCTTACCAAGTTCACATTGAACGGGTTCAACACGCTCTTCATTCTGGACCGGGAGCATTGCCGGCCTTTCGATAACGAACGAAAGGGATTGAATTTGGGAGAAGGGGCCGGCTTCGTGGTCCTCGAGCGGGAAAGCGTCGTGGAACGCGAAGAAAAGGAACCCCTCGCCCGGCTCGTCGGTTATGGCAATAGCAACGACGCCTATCATCAGACCGCATCTTCGCCGGAAGGGGAGGGAGCTTATCGGGCCATGGAGATCGCATTGGAAATGAGCGGTTCCGATCCCTCGGCGATCGACCACGTGAACGCCCACGGCACGGGGACCCCGAACAATGATCTGTCCGAGGGGAAAGCCCTTCAAAAATTGTTCGGCAAGGAGCTTCCGCCCTTCAGCTCCACCAAATCCTATACGGGTCATACTCTAGGGGCCTCCGGTGGATTGGAGGCCGTTTTCTCGGTCATGGCCCTCCAGGAAGGGGCGATCTTTCCGAACCTCAATTTCTCCGCTCCGATCGAAGAGCTCGATATTCGACCCCAGACCGTTTATTCCAACGGACAGGAACTGCGGACCGTTCTTTCCAATTCCTTCGGTTTTGGGGGGAACAATACCAGTCTGATCTTTCAGAAGGATTGATATGAAGGTCTTTATCCAAGGGACCGGTAGCATATCCCCCCAAGGGACTCACGAGCAGCAGGAATTGTTGAATGACCCCCGTGTCTTCTCCGAGCCCCTTTTGAGAAGTGAAGAGCCCGTTTACAAAGAATTCATCCCTCCCCGGGAAGTTCGGAGGATGAGCAGGGTGGTGAAGATGGGGATAGCTGCTGCCCGTATGAGCTTGGATGAGGCCGGAGCCGAAACCCCCGAGGCCATCGTCACGGGAACCGGGCTGGGGGTGATGGAAGAGACCGAGCATTTCCTCCTTGCTATGTTGGATGAGAACGAGCAGTTGCTGAACCCCAGTCCTTTTATCCGGTCCACTCATAATTCCATAGGGGGCCAACTAGCGATCAGCCTCGGATGCAAAGGCTACAACCACACCTACGTCCATCGAGGGCTCTCTTTTGCCAGTGCATTGATGGACGGCCACATGCTGCTTCGGGAGGGGACGGTCCCGAATGTGCTGGTCGGAGGGTTCGAAGAGATCACCGATAACCATTTTCACATCACGAAAAAGCTGGGGAATTGGAAGGACGGCCCGTTCCAGAACCTGGAGCTCTTGAACAGCAACAGTGAAGGCAGCATTGCGGGCGAAGGAGCTCAATTCTTTTTTCTCTCCGGCGAAAAGAACGAGGGGACCCTGGCGACCCTGGAAGGGGTGGACTTGTTCTACGATCCCCAAGGAGAAGAAGAATTGAGCGAGTGGGTCCGGAATTTCCTCGAGGAGCAGAACATGAAGCCGGAAGACCTCGATGCCGTTATTTATGGCTATTCCGGGGATAAAGAGAGCGATAGCCTTTACAACCGGATCCGTCAAAAGCTTTTCCCGGAAGCTGCTCCTCTTTATTACAAACATCTCTCCGGGGAGTTCCATACGGCCGATTCTTTCGGTCTTTGGCTGGGCGCTCGGATCCTTCACGATCAAAAGGTCCCCGAGGTGGTCAAAATGCGCGAAGAAGAGGTCCGCCCACCCCGGAACCTGCTCCTCTACGACCACTTTTTCGGAAAAGAGCACACCTTATACCTTTTGACGGGATGACCCCTCATCATAAGGCCACACTGACCCTTATCCTTCTCTTAGGCGGGCTCTTGGTCCTCGATGGCTTTTACCGAGTGCCATGGTGGCTCTATCTTCTCCCCCTTTTCGCCTTTTTGCTGCTCGCTGTGATCGGTTCCTCCCGCATCGATTCGGGCTATCATCTTCCGACCCTCTGCCATGGCTCTCGCGATGAAAACCGGATCTCCCTCAGCTTCGACGATGGACCGGACCCCGAGGTGACCCCGAAAGTTCTGGACCTGCTCAAGGAAAAAGGGATCCGTGCGAGCTTTTTCGTGATCGGTCGAAAGGTTCAGGCTCATCCGGAATTGGTGGAAAGGATCCATCGGGAAGGCCATTTTTTGGGCAATCATTCCTGGCATCACGGCTTTTTCTTCGACCTCTTACCGACCCGAAAGTTGGTCGAAGAGCTGGATCATACCTCCCGGGCGATCGAGCGGATCACGGGAAGCTATCCGCTCGCTTTTCGGCCGCCCTATGGTGTTACGAACCCGATGCTGAAAAGGGCCGTCGACCGCCTGGGGATGCTGGCCGTGGGTTGGGATGTCCGTTCTATGGATACGACGCTATCCGCGGATCGGAGTGCTCAACGGGTGATGGAGCGGCTGCGGCCCGGCTCGCTCCTTCTTTTTCACGACAGCGATGAAAAAGTGGTAGGGATCTTGTCCCAAGTGCTGGATCGGATCGCTCAAAAGGGGTATCGATGGGTCTCCCTCGAAGAGCTTTTAGAAAGGGATCTTAGGGATGATGCTTCGTTGGCTTAGCTTCATAATAGCGTGTTTCGGCTCTTTAACGGCTGCTTCGCAGATCCCGGGATCCTATGCCCCGATGGAGGATAGCGCGGAGTTCCGCCAAAGGGTGAAGGAACGGGCCGATACGGTTTCGACCGTCCAAAGCGATTTCACGCAGGTCAAAGACATGAGCTTCATGGAGAAAGAAGTGAAGAGCAAGGGGCGTTTCTCCTTCAAAAAACCGAACAAGGTCCGTTGGGAATATACTGAGCCTTTCGAGCACCGGATCTTCATCCGGGAGGACAAGCTTACGGTGAAAGGGGCTGAGAAAAAGGATTCCTACGATATGGGGTCGAACGAGATGTTCCGGCGCATGAACGAGATGATCGTGAGCAGTGTCCGAGGGCAAGTGTTCCAGAACGAGCACTTCGACCCTCGTTATTACGCGAACGATTCCTTCTATCTGGTCGCTTTGACCCCCCGGAAAGAGAGCATGAAGGAGTTCTTCCAAGAGATGCGCCTTTATTTTTCCAAATCCGAATACGAGGTCCAGAAAGTGGTGATGTTGGGATCCTCCGGGGATTCGACCATCATCCGCTTCGAGAACAAACGGGTCAATGTCCCCATCTCCAACAGCCATTTCGAGCCGGGCGGCTGAGCTGCTCCTTTTGTTGCTT
>CAZOSO010000117.1:0-5884 GCA_964582635.1 uncultured Weeksellaceae bacterium
GACACGCTTTCTATAAACTGCGGGGATACGGTATTGTTGGATCCGATCGTGGGGAGTTCCTTGCTAGGGGATGATTTCAATGATTCGACCCTTAATGCCGGATGGTATTCCAATCAGACCGTTACTTACTACGATTCTTTGGATTGCTTGGAAGATCCGGTGAACGATGGAAGCACGTTCGCCTGGATGGGGCCTTTTGCGAATCAACCTCGCATCTTCCAAACAGCAGAAATGGACGTAGCCTGTGGAGGCCAGGTCTGTTTTGATTTTATCATGGGTTCAGAGAATCAAAGCGGGGAACCATGTGAAGGTCCGGACCAATTTGATGAAGGAGTTGCTCTTCAATATTCGATCGACAACGGGAACACCTGGAATGACATCTATTATTTCAATCCCGATACGGCTTGCTGCGGTTGTGGAGGAGGCGGATGCAATGGAGAACCCCCTTCCCCCTTCGTCGAGTGGTCGAATTATTGTTTCAACATTCCGCCTGGAGCCCAAACGGATACGACCGAATTCCGCTTCTTCCAGGACCAAACTTCCGGGACTGATTTCGATCATTGGGGATTGGACAATGTCTTCTTTATAGGAAGTGTCTGCGATTCGGGTGCCCTTAAATATTCCTATGACAGCGGGGCCACCTATATGTCCGATCCCGACACCTTGGTCTATCCCCCATTGGACACGGGATATACGCTTTTCATTACGGATACCAACTATACCGATACCTGCTATGCGGATGTCTTTGTAGAGGTCGATAAACCTGAGATCGATGCTACCCCAATGGATACGTTGATCTGCGATAACGATACCACTCAACTCTATCCTCAGGATTCCTGCTATTATGTTCTGGATATGCAGGATGCCTTGGGAGATGGCTGGAATGGGGCTGATATCGAGGTGTATGTGAACGGCACCTCGATCGGTACTTTTTCCGCAACCGGCGTAGGCACGATCGATAGTTTCAAGGTAGCTGTTGGTGATTCCATCGCTTTGGATTATTCCGCAGGAACTGCGGAGGATGAAGTGACCTATGACCTCTACGACGCGACCGGAAATTTGCTTTTCTCGGATGGACCTTTCCCCAGTACCGGGATCGTCTATACGCAAGCGAACACGGTCTGTGGAGTGAATACACCGAATTATGACTTCGATTGGGATCCTGATTCTTCGCTCGCAAATGCCAATACCCAAGATCCCATCGCATTTCCCGACACGACCACGCAGTATGTTCTCACCCTTGAGAACATGACCACTTCCAAATGCAATGTTTCCGATACGACCGAAGTAGTGGTCGAACCTTACGGAGGAAACACCAGCTTCACTTATGGAAGCGGAACTTTCTGCTGGGATGATTCGAACCAGACCCCGACGATCAACGGAGTGCCTGGAGGAACCTTTTACTCCTCCCCATCCGGGCTCGATCTGGACAGCACGACCGGCGTTGTGGATATCTCGAACAGCGTGGCCGATTCCTCTTATACCGTTTATTACAAGACGCCGGGCACGAAGTGCTCCTTCACGGATTCCGTCCCTTTCACGATCGATACCAACTCGAACGCTGAGTTCCACTACGCCGATACGGTTTATTGCGAGACGAGCGGTCCCGTGAGCCCCACTTTCCTTAACAATGGAAGTGCGGGGAATTTCTGGGCTAATAAGAGCGGGTTAGCCCTCGATTCGACGTATGGGACCGTGGATATACCGAATTCAGATACAGGCTCTTATTGGGTTTACAACGAGATCCCCGTTTCCGGAAGTTGTCCGACGGATCTGGATAGCGCAAAGCTCGTGATCGAGGTGAAGCCATTAGTGGATGCGGGAATGGGAGATACCATCTGTGAAAGCGATTCCGTCAACTTGGATGGATCATATTCCGGGGGATCGAGTAAGGCTACATGGGTCACGCTCGGCGATGGAAGTTTCGATGATCCCAATGATACCAATGCCACTTATACACCGGGTCCGAACGATAAGAACAATGGAACGGTGATCCTTGTGATCGAAAGCGATTCCATTAAAGCTTGTAATGTGGAGCGGGATACCATCATGGTCGAGGTCAAAGCTGAGCCTACTTTGGATGTAGGAAAGGATGATACCATCTGTGCTGATGAGGCTGCGGATCTTTCCGCCTCTTTAGGAGGGTCGGCTACCGGTGTCAAATGGAACAGTTCAGGTGATGGCTTTTTCGATGATAGCACCTCATCGGTCACTTCTTATCATCCTGGGAGTAACGACAAAGATTCTGGAACGGTGACCCTATACGCTGAGACGAAGGGAGTGAAATTCTGTTCTCCTATAAGCGATAGTCTCGAATTGACCGTTGTTCCCCTTGCTGATCCTTCTTTCAGCTATCCGAAGCAATCCGTTTGCGAAGGAGATGATAAATTGACACCTACGATCCAAGGGGATAGTGGAGGCGTGTTCACAGCCGATCCCCCGGGCGGATTGGACCTCGATAGCAACAGCGGAGAGATCGATCCATCCAATTCCTATGACGATTTTTACACCATTACCTATACGGTCGGTGATCAGTGTCCGAATGATACGACGATCACCTTCACGGTGAACCCTCAACCCGATGCTCCTTCTCCAGACCCATTGTCCCTTTGTCCTGGGGAAACCGGAGACCTAAGTGTGGATGGGGATCCCGATTCCACGGTATGGTATGATGATCCCAACGGCAACAATGTGGTCGGAACGGATAGCGTCTTTTCACCCGATCCCCAGAATATCTCTCAACCGGGCGTCTACACTTATTATGTGAAGATCTATGAAAAAGGCTGCGTCAGTCCGCTCGGGTCGGTGGATGTGACGGTGAACGACTATGCGGATGTCGATATCTTATCCGATCCGGATCCAGCTGTAGGAGTGAAACCCTTTACGGTCATCTTTAAAAACGGGTCAGGTACCAATGTGGTCGATTTTGATATCAATTTCGGGAACGGTACCGCGGCAAGCGACTCCACTTGGTCCGATACCAGCGTCACTTATCCCAAGAAAGGCACCTATAAGGTGACCATGACGGGTATCGATACGGTAACGGGTTGCAGCGGTTCGGACGAACTGATCGTGGAAGTCGTCGAAGAAGCTCAAGCTCAGCTTCCCAACGTCTTTACACCGAACGGGGACGGAGAGAACGAAGTCTTTATGCCAAAACTCGGTGTGCCTTGCCCCGATGATAAAAAGTCCGGCCATACTTGCTGGAACGGGATCAAGAGCTTCCAAGGAACGATCTTCAATCGTTGGGGGAACAAGGTTTACCAATGGAGCGATTGGAACGATCCCTGGGATGGTGGTGGCTCCCCTTCAGGCACTTATTACTATGTGATCGAGGCAACCGGTGAGAACGGCGAAAAGGTCGAGTACAAAGGACAGGTGACCCTCCTCCGCAATGAATGATCGATAGGGAACGTCCTAGCCGGTCTTCTTGAAGGCGGTCTTTTTTAAAAAGGCCGCCTTTTTTTCTTTCAAAAACGAAATTTCCAGCTCAGTGAGGGGAGAATGGGAAAAAGGGTCACTTGCTCAGCGTTCACTTGAAGTGTTCCCTTGGCCAGGGATCCCTGTTTGGTGAAGTAGAGGAAATAGGGATTGGCCCGGTTGTATATGTTATAGACCGATAGGACCCATTCCGAGCGGATCCGCTGCGGGATCTTCAACAGTTTTCCGCTCGAGGGATCGCGCTTTTCTTTTCGATGGTCCGGCTTGTAGCGGATGGAAAGATCCGCTCTGTGGTAAGGCCTCATTCGATAGCTGTTCCGTTCTCCATATGCGCTGACCAAACGGCCTTCGATGAAATAACGGGAGCTAGGGAGTGAAATGGCTTTCCCGGACGTGTAAACGAAAGTTCCGCCGACGCTCCAATGGTCGTTGATGCTCCAGGAGCTCGTCAAAGAAAGATCGTGACGACGGTCGTATTTTGCCGGAAAGGGATCACCTCCATCGATCTCTGAAAAGGTTCGGTAGGATCTGGACCATGTATAGCTGATCCATCCCGTTAGATCCCCGCTCTGCTTCTTGAGGAAGAATTCCGCTCCATAAGAAGTGCCGCTCCCAAAGGTGAGTTGGGCATCGATATTGGTTTGAACACTGTTCTCCGGTGCTGCTCCGTTCTCGAATTCTACCAGGTTTTCCATTTCCCGATAATAGAGCTCGATGGAACTTTCCAACTTATTATCCAGGAAATTCTTATATACCCCGATCGCGTATTGCGTTCCAGTTTGAGGTTTCACTTTATCGGTGCTCGGAAGCCACACATCGGTCGGGAGGGAAAGAGGGGAGATGGAGGCCATATGGAGATATTGGTAGTTCCGCGTGTAAGATCCTTTGATGGAGAGATCTTCTCGGAATTTGTATCGGACCGCTGCACGAGGCTCCCAACCGGAATATTGAGCCACCACCTCTCCTGGCCCATAATGGATGGTATCCCGAACGCGGTCCAATTCATCCTGAACATAGCGGTCAAAAGGACCCACTTGATGAAAGCTGCTGAAGCGAAGGCCTGGAAAGACCTTAAGGTTCTCGCTGATCCGGATCGCGTCCGAAATATAAGCAGCCCCTTCATGGGCCCATATATGGCTTAGATCGCCTCCTTCAAAATCGACATCCCCGGAACCTGCCTCTACATGGGTAGGGGTGAAACGATGATGATCATAAGCGATACCGGCTCGGATGTCATGGTTCTCATTCAGGTCGTAAAAGAGCTGACTCTTCAAGCTCTTGTCCTGGACGCTGGAATAGAGGCTCATGCTGAATTGGGATTGAGTGGCCCCGAACTTGAAATCGTAATCGGAATAGACCAGGGAACTTTTCAAGGTCAAGCGGGGATTGAAAGAATGGGTCCATTGAAGGGAGAGCGTTTTGTTCCCCCAGGGGACCTTCATGTCCAAGCCTCCTTCTTGGTCATTGAATTGGAAGCGATCCCTTCCGAAATAGGCGCTCAAAGATAGGCGGTCCTTCTCCGAAAAGCGATGGGTCACTTTCCCGTTGATATCGAAAAAATGATAATCGGTGCCATGAAAGGCTGAATTCTCTGGAATGAAAGGTTTGGCGATGACATCCGCATAGGTCCGTCTGGCCGCTACCATGAAGCTAGTGGTGTCCTTGATCAAAGGTCCCTGAACGGTGAATCGGGAGGATAAGAGCCCGATTCCTCCCTTTCCTTTGAACCGCTTCATGTTCCCCTCCTTCATGGAAACATCCACTACAGATGAAAGTCTGCCCCCGTATCGGGCCGGTATAGCCCCCTTGTGAAGCTTGACCCGATCGATCGCGGCCCCATTAAAAGCGGAAAAGAACCCGAAAAGATGGGAGGGGCGATAGATGATCGCATCGTCCAGCATCACTTGGTTTTGGTCCGGGGCACCCCCTCTTACGCTCAACCCCGAACTGCCGTTCCCCCCCGATCGTACACCTGGCAATAGCTTGATAGAACGAAGCACATCGAGTTCTCCCAAGAGAGCGGGGAGTTTTTCAAGTTCTTCCTTGTTCAGGTCCATGCTGCTCATTTGAGGATCGTCGATGTTGTCATCCGCCTTATCGCCGCGGATCTGGACTGCTCCTTTGGTCAGGGAGGAAGGGGTTAGGTGAAGGTCGACCTTTGAATCGCTCGGGACCTCGATCTTTTTGGTCTTTACTCGATAGCCTACGTAGCGAACCTTTAGGCGGTAGACCCCCTTGGGCAATGAGATGCTGTAATACCCCTTCTGGTCGCACACGGCCTGCTTTTCACTTCCTTCGACCTCGATAGGAGCACCAGGAAGAGTCGCGTTCGTCGAATCATCCAGAACATACCCTTCTACCTGGTATTCATCCTGGCCTTCGGTGAAAAGGGGAAGAAGAACAGCGAAAAGGAGGAAAAAGCTCGAGGAAAGCTTCATCATTC
>CAZOSO010000118.1:0-5809 GCA_964582635.1 uncultured Weeksellaceae bacterium
CGTTCCTTTCCTTTTCCTGACGGACCTTCACCTTAGGAAGATCGACTCCCACGCTTTCTTTACTTTTGCGCCATCATTTAGCTGCTTATGGGTGAGCTCTCCCAACGTATCGAACGGCTCTCGGAATCGGCCACCATTGCGATGGCGAGGAGGAGTAGAGAGCTTCAAGCGGAAGGAAAGGCCATTATCAACCTTTCCCTCGGGGAGCCGGATTTCAACACGCCGGAGCCGATCAAAGAGGCGGCCAAGCGGGCCATCGATGCGAACTACAGCCATTACATGCCGGTGAACGGCTATGCCGAACTGCGGGAAGCCATCTCGAAGAAGTTCCAGCGGGACAACGGCTTGACCTACGGCCCGGAACAGATCGTCGTGAGCACGGGTGCCAAGCAGTCGATCGCGAACGTGGTGCTGAGCCTGGTCGATCCCGGGGATGAGGTGATCCTACCGGCGCCCTATTGGGTGACCTATCAGGAGATCGTGAAGATGGCGGAAGGGGTGCCCAAAGTCCTTCCGACCAGCGTGGAGAACGATTACAAGATCACGCCGGAGCAATTGCGGGAGGCGATCAGCGATCGGACGAAGCTCTTCCTCTTCAGCTCGCCCTGCAACCCGAGCGGAAGCGTTTATTCCGGCGAAGAACTGGAGGGTTTGGCTAAGGTGCTCCAAGAGAAGGAGAGCCTTTACGCCATTTCCGACGAGATCTACGAGCTGATCGATTTCAAGGAAGAGCACGCAAGTCTTGCTTCTGCGCCGGGGATGAAAGAACGGACCGTTACTGTCAACGGGGTTTCCAAGGGTTTTGCCATGACCGGTTGGCGTATCGGTTACATGGCCGCCCCGGAATGGATCGCCCAAGCATGCACCAAATTGCAGGGGCAATTCACTTCAGGAGCCAGCAGCATCGCTCAGAAAGCGGCCGAGGCAGCCGTCTCCGCCGATCCTGAAATGGTCCGTTCGATGCGCGAGGCCTTTGTTTCCCGGCGCGACCTCGTCCTCGAGAAGGCCTCTAAGAACGCAGGCATGAAATTGAACCGACCCGAAGGGGCTTTTTACATTTTCCCCGATGTTTCGGCTTATTTCGGGACGCAACACGAAGGAGGGAGCATCGAGAACGCGACCGATCTTAGCTTGTACCTTTTGGAAGAAGCGAACGTAGCGACCGTGACCGGTGAAGCTTTTGGAGCTCCGGATTGCCTTCGCTTGTCCTATGCTGCTTCAGAGGAGGAGCTCGAGCAAGGTTTGGACCGGATCGGAAAAGCCCTTTCCCAGTTATCCTGAGCCTTTGGACGAAAAGACCCTCCATAGCACCCTGGATGCCTTCGAAGGACTCACCGTTCTTGTTATCGGTGACGTGATGCTCGATGCCTACTTCAAAGGACCGACCGATCGGATCTCTCCCGAAGCGCCCGTTCCGGTGGTGAGCGTCGATCATCGGGATAAGCGGCCGGGAGGAGCGGCCAATGTGGCCTTGAACCTTCGATCCCTGGGGGCGCGACCGGTTATTTGCTCGGTGATCGGGGATGATCAGGAAGGGAAGGAGTTCCGCGATCTGATGGAGGGGAGTGATACCTCCACGCGTGGGCTGATCGCTTCCGAAAATCGGCGAACCACGGTGAAGACCCGGGTGATCAGCCAGGGCCAACAGCTGATGCGAGTGGATGAAGAGGATGCGCACGAGCTTTCCGATGAAGAGCTTCAGCTTCTGCTCCAGCGGATCGAGGATGTGTTCGATGAAATGAGCCCTGATGCGGTCGTTTTCGAGGATTACGACAAAGGGGTGCTCACCGAGGATCTGATCTATCGGGTGATCAAATTGGCCGAGGAACGGCAGGTTCCGACCATCGTCGATCCGAAAAAGCTCCATTTCTTCGATTACCGAGGGGTGTCGCTCTTCAAACCCAACCTGAAGGAATTGCGGGAAGGTTTGGGGATTGCGTTGACCGAATTGACCGAAGCTGCTCTCAAGGAAGCTTGCGGAATGCTGCGGGAGCGTTTGCAGCATGAAAGGACCTTGATCACGCTGGGGCCGAAAGGGATCTACGTGGAGAAGGAACGGGAAGAAGGGCGGATCCTACCTACCCAAGTGCGGAACGTGGCGGATGTTTCCGGTGCCGGGGATACGGTCGTGAGCGTGGCCGCTCTTTGTACCGCGCTGAACTGCGATCCCCTTTTCATGGCTGAGCTGGCCAATCTGGCCGGAGGGCTCGTTTGTGAAGAAGTGGGGGTGGTCCCGGTCGATAAAGAAAAACTCCGGAGCGAGGCTTTGGCCCTCGAAGAAACCCATTAGCCATGTCCTGGCGGAAGTTCCGGGAACGGGTGAATATCACGCTTTACGATAGTAAAGCGGAGGTTTTGCGCGTTCTGAAGGTCTTGAACCTGCTCATTTCCTTCACCGCTCTTTGTGCCCTTACCTATTATTACGGATACCCCGTTACAGAAACTTCCGAGTTCTTCGTCTTCGGCATCATCCGCCTGAGCTTCACCTTCTACATCATCCAATACCTCATCCATTTCTTCTACGACTTTCAGCCTTTGCGCTTTTTGCGCCAGAATTGGTTCGAGGGCTTGATCATGTTGATCCTGCTGGTCGAAGGGGTCGCTCATACCTTCCAAGGGGAGCTGTTGATACCAAGGCTTTTCGTGGAATTGGGATGGGAGAATTTCCCCACCTTCACCACCCTCTTCATCCAGCTTTACTTTCTGATCGCCATGTTGACGGAGCTTTCGCGCTCCAGGGACATGATCCCCAACATGCGGATCCATCCTTCCAACCTTTTCATGTTGGTCTTTTTGCTCATCATCAGCGTAGGCACCCTCCTTCTGATGATGCCCGAGATGACGACCGCATCCGGAAGCATGGGCTTCATCGACGCTTTTTTTACTTCCACCTCAGCTTCTTGTGTGACGGGGCTTGTGGTCGTGGATACGGCGGAGGCTTTCACTTTTAAGGGCCAGTTCGTGATCATGATGCTCTTCAAATTGGGAGGCTTGAACATCATCGCTTTCGG
This sequence comes from uncultured Weeksellaceae bacterium, assembly GCA_964582635.1. GTDB lineage: Bacteria > Bacteroidota > Bacteroidia > Flavobacteriales_D > CAYVSK01 > CAZIDL01. The sequence goes on from CAZOSO010000118.1 coordinate 3,012, forward strand.
GATCTTCGTTTCGATCGCGGGTCGTTTGGGCCTTAGCGTGAAACAGCACGAGGTGATCGAGGATTTTGTGAACGAGCGCTCGGTCTTGAGCGGCCAGCGTTTGATTTTCAAGGTCTTCTTTTGGTCCCTTTTGATCGAAGGCACCGGTGCGCTCTTGCTCTTCCTTTTTTGGTCCCCGGAATATCCGTTCGATGATGTCGGGGATCGCTTCTTCCATTCGGTCTTCCATTCATTGTCCGCTTTCAACCATGCGGGATTCAATATCCTCGGGGAAGGAGGGCTTTTCGTGTCCTCCCTTCGAACGAATTACCTCGTGCACATCGTGATCGGAGCGTTGATCTTTATCAGCAGCTTGGGCTTCGTAGCCCTTTTCGATCTTTTCAGCATCTCCAAGATCCGGGATCGTTTTCGTTATCCCTGGAGATCGGTGGGTTTCCATACCAAGATATCGATCTACACGGCTGTCGGGCTCACCCTTTTTGGAGCGCTCTTCTTTATCATCCTGGAATGGAACGGGGCTTTGAGCGAAAAAGGGGTGCTCGGATCCATGGTCACCTCCTTCTTTCAGTCGATCACAACTCGCTCCGCCGGGTTTAGCACGGTCGATATCGGGATGCTTTCGTCCCCCATGCTGATCCTCTTCCTGCTCCTCATGTTGATCGGGGGTTCTTCGAGTTCACCGGCCGGAGGGATAAAGACCACCACTTTCGGCTTGATCTGGGGGTCCGTCGGTGCGACCATCCGCTCTTTCAAGAACGTGGAGCTCTTCAAACGGACCGTAACCCAGGATCTCGTCCTCCGCGCGTTCACCATTCTCCTCTTTTTCCTCTTCGGGATATTCGCGGGGGTTTTTCTTCTTTCGATCACAGAGCAGGAGCTTTTGGCCCGACCGAATATGAACATGTTGGACTTGATCTTCGAGCAGGTCTCGGCGTTCGGAACTGTGGGCCTTTCCACCGGTGTGACCCCCCATCTCAGTTGGATGGGGAAATCGATCCTGATCGTTTCCATGTTCGTGGGGAGGGTCGGCACGCTTACCGTTGCCTTTGCTCTTACGCGCTCTGCCATCAGTCGGAACTACAAGTATCCGTACGGACATACCATGGTGGGGTGAGCTTAGCGCTGCATTCTTTTTCCCCTGTTCTTTTCAACGAACTACCGATCGGATCGTTCGATCAAGCTCTACGATCCAAGAGGAGACTTTTTTCATTACCCTGATTTGAAAGGATGATCTCCTTTCGAGACTTTTCTTTGGATGGTTCTAGGATTCCAAGAAAGCCGGGTTTTTTTGTGCCTTTTCAGGCAATGTTCGGGCCAACCCTTTTTTTCCCCCCTCGTCTTTAAGATCGAAAAGGGAGAAGAAAGCTCCCTTTTCAACGGATCTTAAAAACCTTTTCCGGGGACGAGCATCCTTATAAGGCAGGATTCCGTTCCCGGAAGAAATAAAAGGAATCGCTTCTTTTAAAACCTTCAATAGGCCTGAAAATGCGGAAGATAACTACCCTCACTCTACTCCTTCTTTGCTGTTTCAGTTTTTCTCTGGAGCGGCTCGCTGCTCAGTGTACCGTTTCCGCCAATGCGAACCCTCTGAACGTTTCTTGCGGTGAAGCCGTGGATCTGTCCGCGATCGGTAATACAGGGGATGTCGCTTTCGGGGATGATTTCGATGACCAGAATTTGAATGCCGGATGGTCTTCCAATACCAACGTCGATTTTTCCAATCCGTGTGAACCGAACGACGGAACCCCTTATGCTTGGATGGGTCCTGATGTGTCCGACCCCCGGATCCTCAGGACGAATACTTACGACGTCAGCTGCGGGGGTGAGGTTTGTTTCGATTTCGATATGGCCGAAGAAGATGGAAGCGGAGAACCGTGTGAAGGTCCGGACCAAGCCAGTGAGGGGGTTTATTTCCAATACTCTACCGATGGAGGGACTACTTGGAACACCATTCAATTCTTCAACCCTGATACCAATGGAGCAGGGGGGAGCCCTGGCTATATCCACGGTTCCTGGGACAACTATTGCTTTCAGATCCCTCCGGCGGCTCAAACCACCAGTACTGAATTCCGGTTTTTTCAGGATATTACATCAGGGACTTGTTGTGACCATTGGGGGATCGATAACTTCTACGTTTACGCCAACGATTGCTCTTATTATTACGACTGGGTCGAATTCCCCGGGGACTCCAATCAGAAGGACACCTCTGTCTTTGTGGATTCCGATACCACCTTCAACGTGATCTTCACGAACGGGATCGACGATTCCTGCTATGCTTCCGTTTCTATTAATTATCGTTTCCCTGAGGTGACAGCCTCTGCATCCCCTGATACAGTGTGTGCGGGGAATTCCACCACGCTGGATGCGCATTTGTACAATATTCCGCCCGATACATGCTGTTACACCCTCGATATGGATGATTCCTATGGTGATGGATGGAACGGAGGAGAGATCACGGTGTATGAGGACGGAACTTCGATCGGCACTTTTTCGGCCGATGGTTATGGTTCGACGGAACAATTCTGTGTGGAAGACGGGAATTTGATCGAGTTGGAGTATACGGCCGGGAGCTTGGAAGATGAAAACACCTATACCCTTTACGATCCGAGCGGGAATGCGATTTTCTCCGATGGTCCCACACCTTCTACGGGGATCGTGTTCTCCACCACAGCTGATTGCGGACCTCCTCCCGGTTATGTGGTCGAATGGGATCCTACCAGCGGGGTCAACGATCCCGACGATTCGACCACCGCTGCTACGGTGAATTCGACGACCACTTATACGGTGACCGTAAGCGA
>CAZOSO010000119.1:0-2271 GCA_964582635.1 uncultured Weeksellaceae bacterium
CCCAAAGCCCAAATTCATGCCCTTCCCTGATCAAGGTTGACCGGTTCGACTTGGGATTTGCTCATCAAAGATACCCGGATTTAAAGCTTTTCCATTTTTAATCGTATATTTGCGATATAAAATAAAGTTTTTATGGCCTATTCCAAAGCCGCTGTATTCGAAACAACGGACAAGGAGCTGGCGCTCTTTGCTAAAGCCCTCGCCCATCCCGCACGGATCGCTATTCTTCGCTACCTCGCTCAGCGGAACGAATGCATCTGCGGTGATATCGTGAGCGAACTTCCGCTTTCTCAATCCACCGTTTCCCAACACCTCAAGGAGCTCAAGGAATGTGGGCTCGTGCAGGGAACGATCGATGGGCCAAGGGTCTGCTATTGCATTCACCCGGAGAATTGGCAAAAAGCAAGAGAGGCATTGGGCGACTTTTTCGAAACCTCGCTTGCTTCCAGTAATTCGGATTGTTCTTGCTAAAAGGAGTAGAGGAAGCCCCCCTGTTTTATCCAAGATCTTGTGACCATGTCCGATACTAAAGACCAGGAAAAGCTCAAGGCATATATTCAAAAGAAGTATTCCGAGATCGCGCAACAGAGCAAGGAGGAAAACGAAACCTCCTGCTGTGGGGCCACCTCGAGCTGTGGTGAGCCCGACTACACCGTTTTCAGCGACTCCTATGAAGGCGAAGAGGGGTACGTGGAAGAGGCCGACCTTGGCCTTGGATGCGGTATCCCGACCGAGGGAGCTGAGATCCGAGAGGGGGACACGGTCCTGGACCTCGGTTCAGGAGCCGGGAACGACTGCTTCGTCGCCCGCTCGATGGTCGGTGAGAAAGGCAAAATCCTCGGGATCGACTTTTCCCAAGAGATGATCGAAAAAGCCGAAAAGAACCGGAAGAAGCTCGGCTATGAGAACGTCCGTTTTTTCGAAGGCGATATCGAGAATATGCCGCTCCTCACCGGATCGGTGGATGTGATCCTGAGCAACTGTGTGCTGAATCTTGTACCGGATAAGGCCAAGGCCTTTTCCGAAATGTTCCGCGTCCTTAAACCCGGGGCTCATTTCAGTGTCTCGGATATCGTGATCCATGGCACCCTCCCCGAAGGATTGCAAAAGGAAGCGAGCATGTACGCCGGCTGTGTGTCCGGTGCTCAGCAAGAAGAGGAATACCTCGAAGGCATCCGGAAGGCTGGCTTCATCAACGTGGAAGTGGTGAAGCGCAAGCACATCGAGCTCCCTGGGGACTTGCTCGGTCAATATCTCGATGAAAACGAAATGGAGCAGTTCCAGAACGGAGATGTGGGGGTCCATAGCATCACCGTCCGTGGGGTGAAGTCGCGGAGTGAGGCCATGAACTGTTGTGTCTGATCTCATGAAGCTTCAGCATTCTCCTTCGCGCTTAGTGCCTGATCGGATGGGTTTTACCTGAAGCCTTGAACTTAAAGGCGTGAAGACGCCAAGAAGCACCCAGCTCTTCCCTTTCTTTTAAAACTTCTACTGAATGGGCTTTCTCGAACGCTACCTCACCCTTTGGATCTTCTTCGCCATGCTCGTTGGCGTAGCTCTCGGCCATTTCTTCGGTGGGCTGATGCAGCTTTTCAGCGCTTGGTCGGTCGGGACGACCAATATCCCGATCGCTGTCGGCCTCATCCTGATGATGTACCCCCCTTTGGCCAAGGTCCGCTACCGCCTCCTGCCGAAGGTCTTCACCAATGTACGGGTTCTGGGCCTTTCGCTTTTCCTCAATTGGATCCTGGGCCCTTTCCTCATGTTCGGCTTGGCGGTTCTTCTACTCCCCGACCATCCGGCTTATATGAGCGGGGTGATCCTGATCGGCCTGGCACGCTGCATTGCCATGGTGCTCGTCTGGAACGACTTGGCTGATGGTAGCAGTGAGTATGGGGCCGGGCTGGTAGCGCTCAATAGCATTTTCCAGGTCTTTTGCTACCCCATCTATGCTTGGTTCTTCATCACCTACCTGCCTCCTCTGCTCGGTTTCGAGGGGAGCCTGGTGGAACTTTCGATGGGCACGGTGGTGGAGAGTGTGGCCATTTACCTCGGGATCCCCTTCGCCTTGGGGATCTTAAGCCGGACCCTATTGCCCCGATGGAAGGGTGAGGCCTGGTACGAGGAGCGATTCCTGCCCTTCATTTCGCCCCTTACCCTGATCGCCCTTCTCTTCACGATCCTGGTGATGTTCAGCATGAAAGGGAGTACGGTCACGGAACTGCCCTTGGATGTCCTTCGGATCGCCCTGCCCCTCGTCCTCTATTTCGT
>CAZOSO010000119.1:2371-5806 GCA_964582635.1 uncultured Weeksellaceae bacterium
GGAATAGTGCTTTTTTCGATCCAAATGAGATCCATATCCCATGAAACTCCTTTTCCTCTGCGTCGAGAACAGCAAGCGCTCCCAGATGGCGGAGGCTTTTGCAAATATGCATGGGCAGGATGATACCGAAGCGTATAGTGCGGGGTCCCGTCCAAACGGTACTGTGGATCCGATGGCCATCGAAGCCATGAAAGAGAAAGGGTATGATCTCTCCACCCATCGTTCCAAAGGGCTCCATGAGATCCCTGAAGGTCCTTATGACGTGGTGATCACGATGGGATGCGGGGAGGAGTGTCCTTGGATACCGGCCGATAAACGCGAGGATTGGGATCTGCCCGATCCAAAGGATGCCAAGACCCTTCAACAGGTCCGCGAAATGATCGAACAAGAGGTTATCGAGCTTTTGCAGGACGTTCAGGAGAACGAGTGAAGCTTTTTGAAGCTAGCATCCTTTGCCTTTAGCTTGCAGTCGGAGTTGAAGCAACGAGCTCAGGAGAGGGAAAAGAGGGGGCTTAACCTTTATTGAACGGGACTCCCTGGCGAAAGGTCCTGGTCCGGGGCGATGAAGCTTAGTTGTCCTTCCTCATCCTCTGCCATCAGGACCATTCCTTCGGAAAGCACCCCTTTGATCTTCTTGGGTTCAAGGTTGGCGAGGACGCAGATCCTTTTCCCGGCCAAAGTGCTGGCTTCATAGCTTTTGGCCGCCCCGGCAACGAGGGTACGTTCCTCCGAACCAAGGCTCACCTGAAGCTTGAGGAGTTTATCGGCCCCTTCTACGGGCTCTGCCTCTGTGATCTCCCCCACCCGGAGGTCCAGTTTCTGCCAATCCTCGAAACCGACCGGTCCTTTATCACTGGAAGGGCCGGCTTGCTCTTCCTGGTCGCTTTCTCCGGCGATGATCGGCCCACCCTCCGCTTTTGAAGCGGCCTCTTGAAGTTTTTTGCGTTGGGCTTCCACCTCTTCGTCCTTGATCTTCTCGAATAGCAGCTTTTGCTCTCCGATCCGGTGCCCCTCCCGCAGTTGATGCAATTTACCGGCATCCTGCCAGCTGCCTTCCTCCCCTTCCCCGATGCGGAGCATGCCTTGGAGGCGTTCAGCGCTGAAAGGGAGGAACGGCTTGCAGAGCACGGAAAGGTCGGCGCAGATCTGAAGGGCGTTGTGGAGGATCGTTCCAACCCGTTCCTGATCCTCTTTGACCAGATGCCAGGGTTCGGTGTCAGCGAGGTACTTGTTGCCCGCCCTGGCGAAGTTCATCATTTCGGCCTGGGCTTCCTTGAACCGGTAGCGCCCGATCAGCTCTCCGATCCGATCCGGTATATCGGCCAATTCCTTTTGAAGCTCGTCGTCCAGTTCTGAGCTCGCTTTCTTGGCGGGAACTTTTCCCTCGAAATGTTTATGAGTGAGCACGATCGCGCGGTTCACGAAATTGCCCAGGATCCCGACGAGTTCGTTGTTGTTCTTATCCTGGAGGTCTTGCCATGTGAACTCGCTGTCGCGATTCTCAGGAGAATTGGCTGTAAGGGTGTAACGTAGCACGTCCTGTTTACCCGGGAGGTCTTCGAGGTATTCGTTCACCCATACCGCCCAGTTCTTGGAGGTGGAGATCTTGTCGCCCTCGAGATTGAGGAAACCGTTGGCCGGCACGTTGTGAGGCAATAGGAAGTTGTGCCCGTAGAGCTTGAGGATGATCGGGAAGATGATGCAATGAAAGACGATGTTGTCCTTGCCGATGAAGTGGATCAACTTGCTGTTCTCATCCTGCCAATAAGGCTTCCAATCCCGTCCGTGGCTGTTCGCCCATTCTTTGGTGGCCGAAATATATCCGATGGGAGCGTCGAGCCACACGTAGAGGACCTTCCCTTCTGCTTCTTCATCTTCGATCGGGACCGGTACGCCCCAATCGAGATCACGCGTCATAGCCCTTTCGTGCAATCCCCCATCGATCCAGGACATGCATTGGCCTTTTACGTGCTCCTTCCATTCGGAGGGATTGTGATGCTGCTTGCCATCGAGTTTCCCGTCCCGAATGTATTCCCGGAGCCAATCCTCATGCTCCCCGAGGGGAAGGTACCAATGGGAGGTGCTACGTAAAACCGGCTTTTCCCCTGTAAGGGTTGAAACGGGGTCGATAAGTTCATCGGGACTGAGCGAAGCTCCACAATTCTCGCATTGATCCCCGTACGCTCCATCGCTCCCGCATTTTGGACATTGTCCTTTAATATAACGGTCGGCCAGGAATTGCTCCGCTTTTTGATCGTAATACTGATCCTTGGTGCGTTTGGTGAAGGCCCCATTGGAATAGAGTTCGTGGAAGAACTCGCGGGCGGTCTCGTAATGAAGAGGAGCCGAGGTCCGATGATAGATGTCGAACCCGATGCCCAAGCCTTCGAAGGCTTCCAGGTTGATGGCATGGTAGCGGTCGATGATGGTGCGGGGGTCGACCCCTTCCTTCTTGGCTTGCATCGTGATAGCCGCCCCGTGTTCGTCCGAACCGCAGATAAAAAGGACGTCTTCCCCTTTGGAGCGGAGGTAGCGGACGAAGATGTCGGAGGGAAGATAAGCTCCTGCGATGTGCCCGATATGGAGTGGGCCGTTCGCATATGGGAGGGCAGCGGTGACGGTGTAGCGTTCGGCTTTTTGCATGGTCCTTTAAGGAAGTGGCGCAAAGGTAAGGGTTCGATGGAGAGGAAAAGGGAACGATGGGAGAATCCTCGAAAGCCCGTCAAGGGCCTATTTCTCATTTCTTACCCGGAGTACAACATTCCCGATCTTTTGGCCCGTTTCCACGTAGCGATAGGCTTCGACGATATCATCCAACCCGTATTTCCTATCGATCAGTGGGCGAAAGACGCCTTTTGCGACCAAGTCACCCAGGAATTCGACGTCCTCCTTGTTGATATGGGGAATAGGGAACATCACTTTTCTTCCGGTAGAAAGAGGGGCCATCATGGATCGAAAGATATTCTCTCCGTTTTTGCCCAAACCTGTGGAAATATAGACCCCTCGCTCTTTCATCAAGGGTTTGTATCTCCCATAGGAACTTTTCCCGACAGCATCCAAAACCAGGTCGTAGCTTTCTTCTAGGGCGGGAGTTCCCTTCCTTCCCTCTTCGATCACCCGGTCGCTTCCGAGAGATCCGATAAGCTCGCTGTCGTCGGTGTTGATAACGCTGGTGACTTTCACTCCGAAATGCTTGAGAAGCTGGACCGCCGCGGAACCGATAGCACCGGTAGCCCCATGCACCAAGGCCTTTTGACCTTTATCGATCCCGGAAGCTCGGATATTGCACAAAGCGTAATGGGCTCCTTCCGTACTAGGGGCAATATCCTCGTAGGCGCATTCCGGGGGGACTTTCGTTATCGCCCCGTCCGCCCGGGTCGTCAAGTATTCAGCATGTCCACCGAAAGAATCGTCGTCATATCCGAAGACACGATC
>CAZOSO010000120.1:0-3900 GCA_964582635.1 uncultured Weeksellaceae bacterium
CCCGGGACCTTCCTCGATTTCTGGAGAAGGCTCGGGAAGAACCCGCACTTTTGATCGTGGGTGCCCGGAACATGGAGCAAGAAGGGGTGCCCGGAGGGTCCAGTTTCGGGAACCGTTTTTCGAACTTCTGGTTCTGGGTGGAGACGGGGCAACGGTTGCCCGACACGCAGTCCGGGTTCCGCCTTTATCCGCTGGAGCCTTTGCAGAAACTTGGCTTCTTCACCAGCAAATACGAGTTCGAGATCGAGGTTTTGGTGAAGGCCGTTTGGGCCGGCGTCCCCGTCGATAGCGTTCCCGTGAGCGTCCATTATGCCCCGAAGGAAGAGCGCATATCCCATTTCCGCCCCTTTTGGGATTTTTTCAGGATATCGCTCCTCAACACCTATTTGGTCTTCGCGGCTCTCCTTTACCAGCGTCACCGGATGCTGATCCGCAAATGGCGGGGGAAGAACTGGAAAGAGCTGGTCCGGGAATATCTTTTGAGCCCCGAGGAGACCCTGCGCAAACGCTCTCTGTCGGTCGGGTTCGGCGTTTTCATGGGCATCGTCCCCATCTGGGGGTATCAATTCGCTTCGGCCCTCTTCCTCGCCCATTTTTTCCGCTTGAACAAAGTGATCGTAGGCTTGGCCGCCCAGATCAGCATCCCTCCGATGATCCCCTTCATCCTTTACGGGAGCTTTCTGATGGGAGGAGCGATCCTGCCCGGTGATGGGGTGGATCTGGGGACGGCGTCCAGCCTTACCTTGGACGCCATCGGGAAGGGGCTCTATCAATATCTGATCGGCAGTATGCTCTTAGCCGGGATCGCTGCCGTAGGTTCGGGGGTCTTGACCTATGGGCTCCTTATCTTGTGGCGTTCCTGGAAACGCCGACGGGAACGGAGCTGAGAAAGATGAGCGCTCCTTTTATAGCCATATATCGCGTCTTGAGCAGGCGAAAGCTCCTTTTTTCAGGGGCGATCGCCCTTCTCTTCCTGGGCGCTCTATACCTCGGGTCCCAACTCCGTTTCGAGGAGGATATATCCCAGATGATGCCTTCCGAGGAGGAAGTGGGGGGCGATGTGCAAAAGGCGCTCGGCGGCTCGGAGATCACCAATGAGATCATTTTCCATGTGCGGCTCACCGGGGATAAGACGAAAGGGGATCCCGAAAAGCTCATCGCTTTCAGCGACAGCTTGGTGACGTCCATCCGGGAACGCTTCGATCCCTCTTTGCTGGAAAGGGTCCGTTACAAGATTTCCGATTCCGCCATGGGGTCGGTCTTCGACTCTTTTCATCAAAGGCTTCCCATCTTCCTGGAAGAAGCGGATTACCAGCGGATCGATTCCTTGACCCGCCCCTCGGTCATCAAAGAGCGGATGGAGGAGCATTATCGGACCTTGATGTCCCCGGGGAGCTCCTTTATGAAGAAGTTCATTCTGCGGGATCCGGTGGGGATGACCTCCATGGCGCTGAAAGATCTGGAGAAACTCCGCTTCGGAAAAGGGCTCGGGCTTCATAAGGGGCGGATCATGGATACGGCCCATCGGCACCTGTTCTTTTTTCTCAAGCCCGCTCATCCGCCCAATGAAAGCGCTCACAATGCGGAATTGGTCCATGGGATCGACCGCTTGACCCAAGAGGCCAACGAGCGTGCTGAAGGGGTTGAGGCCTCCTATTTCGGGAGTACGCCGGTCACCGTGGCGAATGCGGAACAGATCCAGGCGGATATCTATCTGACGGTCAGCATCGCGGCGGTCGCCCTCCTGCTTTTGGTCGCTTTTTTCTTCCGGAAGGTGCGGGCTTTCATTCTGATCTTTTTGCCGGTGATCCTGGGAGCGGGGCTGGCCATCGGGATCCTCGCCCTTTTCCTGGATGGCCTCTCGGCGATCGCCCTGGGTATGGGCTCGGTGATGTTGGGGATCACGATCGATCATTCCCTCCACATCCTCACCCATTTCCGCAAGCACGGGTCCGCTGAAAAGACCCTCCGGGATCTGGCCACGCCGATCCTGATGAGCGCGGCGACGACGGCCTCTGCTTTCCTCTGCCTTCTCTTTTTGACGGCCCCAGCTCTTCACGATCTGGGGCGTTTCGCTTCCTTGAGTGTGATCCTGGTCGCTGTCCTGGCCCTTCTCCTGCTCCCGCTCTTCATGAAGCGCCGAAAAGGGGCTGATCAGGAAAAAGGCCTAGGAGCGGGGATCCTGGAACGGATCGCGGCCTATCCGCTTCATCGAAAGAAGGGATGGGTCGGTATCGTGCTGCTTTTCAGCGTGGTCTGCGCCTTCACCTATGGGAAGGTCGGTTTCGAAGAGGACCTTTCCAAGATGAACTACATGCCGGATAAGTTGCGCAAGGCCCAAAAGCGGATCCAGGAGGTGAACGCTTTCGCCCACCGCTCGATCTATCTGCTCTCCTCCGGGGATGACCTGAACGAGGCGCTGGAGAACGATCGGGAGTTGGGGCGGACGATCGACAGCTTGGAACGGGAAGGGGTGGTGGACCGGACGGTCCAGCCCGGCCGTTTTCTGATCCCCATGGAAGTCCAGAAAGAGCGGATCCGGCGTTGGCGTCAGTTCTGGGATCAAGAGAAACGGGAAGCGGTGGTGAAGGCCATCCAAAAGAAGGCGAAGGAGTTGGGCTTCAAAGCTTCAGCCTTCGAGCCCTTTTTCGAGCTCTTGAACAAAGAATTCGAGCCCGTTCCGCCCTCCGGTTTCGAAAAGCTGCGCGAACTCTTTCTCAGCCAATACATCGCCGAAGGTTCGGATGAGAGCACGGTCGCCTCGCTCCTAAAAGTGGCTTCGGATGCGCGGGCCGAGCAAGTCTTTCAGGCGGTCGAAGGAAAAGAAGGGGTCAGCATCCTCGATCAGGAGTACCTGGCCACGCAGTTCGTGAAACTGCTCAAGGAGGACTTCTCCCGCTTGCTCAACCTTTCCCTGGCGATCGTGGCCCTCATCCTGCTGATCGCCTTCGGAAGGCTGGAGTTGACCCTGATCACTTTCATCCCCATGAGCCTGGGTTGGCTTTGGACCGTCGGCATAATGGGGCTTTTCGGGGTTGACTTCAACATCTTCAACATCGTGATCTGCACCTTCGTCTTCGGCCTCGGGATCGACCACAGCATCTTCATCACCCGCGGTTACCTTCAGGACTTCAAATACGGGGAGAAAGGCATCGCCTCTTACAAGACCTCGATCCTGCTCTCCGCGATCACGACCATCGTCGGTTTCGGGGTCCTGATCTTCGCCGAGCATCCCGCCCTTCGCTCCATCGCCATCATGTCCGTGATCGGGATCCTTTCGGTGGTCCTGGTCGCTTTCACCCTTCAACCCCTCCTCTTCGATTGGATGATCCTCAGCCGCAAGCGGAAAGGGCATCCCCCGATGACCTTCCTCAATTTCCTCATCTCGCTCTTGATCTTCGTGGTCTTTCTCCTGGGTTGCCTTCTGATGACGCTCATCGGGGTGATCTTTCTGATCCCTCCCTTTAAACGGAACAAGAAGCGCAAGCTCTTTTACCATAGGCTTTTGATGGGGATTTGCCGCTTCATCATCTATTTTCCTTTCCATATCCGCAAGCGGATCATCAATGAAGCCGGGGAGGGGTGGGAAAAGCCGGCGGTTATCCTGAGCAATCACCAATCCCACATCGACCTTCCGCTCATCCTCATGCTCCATCCGCGCATCATCGTCCTTACGACGGATTGGGTGTGGAACAACCCCTTTTACGGGGCGATCGTGAGGCTTTGCGAGTTCTACCCGGTCTCGATGGGCCACGATCGGATCGCAGAGCTCCTGGAGGAGAAGGTGAAGGACGGCTATTCGGTGCTCGTTTTCCCGGAAGGCACGCGCTCTCCCGACAAAAAGATCCATCGCTTTCACAAAGGGGGCTTTTATCTTGCGCAACAGCTCGGGCTCGAGCT
>CAZOSO010000120.1:4000-5713 GCA_964582635.1 uncultured Weeksellaceae bacterium
ATCATGAAGGGGCCGCAGCTCGAGTGGTATTTGAAGAGCAAGTTCTGGATGGAGAAGGATTACCGCAGCTTTCACGAACTGATCCCGGAAAAGGCGGATGTGCTCGATCTGGGGTGTGGATATGGGCACATGGACCTTCTGTTCGCCCTGCTTTCGCCGGAGCGAAAGATCCATGGGGTGGACCATGATGCGGAAAAGATCCGGATGGCGCAGGAATGTCCTTCTCGGCCTGAGAACCTTAGCTTTGAGGTTGGCGATGCGGAAAGCTTCGAATTGCCTGAGAGCGATGTTTTCTTGATGGGCGACCTGCTTCATTACCTTCCACTGAGCACCCAAAAGCGATTGATCGAGGGTTGTATGGAGAAGCTACGGGCGGGTGGACGGATCTTGATCCGGGATGCGGACCGCGACCGGAGCGAGCTTCATGAAAGGACCGAATGGACCGAATTCTTTTCGACCCGCTTCGGGTTCAATAAAGCGCGCTATCAGCTGGAATTCGTCTCTGGCCAAGAACTCCGTGAATGGGTGGAGGGTTACGGCATGGAGATCAGCACGCGGGATGAGAGCACTTCCACGTCCAATCTGCTTTACGTGATCCAAGAAAAGGGGATCGATAAGGAAGGAGGGGGGCATTCATGAAAGAGCCCGAGGAGAAATACGATGTGGTCATCATCGGAAGCGGCTTAGGGGGATTGGAGTGCGCTTATATCTTGAGCAAAGAGGGGCTTAAAGTCTGTGTGATCGAAAAGAACAAGCAGTTCGGGGGCAGCCTCCAGATCTTCATCCGCGATGGCTGCGTTTTCGATACCGGGGTCCACTATTTGGGAGGTTTAGGCGAAGGGCAGAACTTGAACCGCTATTTCAAGTATTTCGGGATCATGGACAAACTCCGGATCCGGCAGATGGATATGGAGGGTTTCGACCGGATCTCTTTTGGAGATGGGAGCGAATATCGCTTCGCTCAAGGCTATGATCGCTTCGTCGAGCGATTGGCGGAGCGCTTCCCTCAAGAACGGGAAAACCTCCAAAAGTATGCTCAGAAGGTCCGGTCGCTCTGCAAAGAGTTCCCCTTGTACAACATCGAACACGGTGAAGATTCCTCTTTTGGGACCGAAGCTTTGGAAGTGAGCGCCAAGGACATGATCGCTTCCTATACGTCCGATCCGGAGCTCCAGCAGGTGTTGGCGGGGAACAATCCGCTATATGCAGGGGATGGGGAGAAGACCCCTTTTTACGTCCATGCCATGATCGTCAACACCTATATCGAAAGCTCATGGCGTTTCGTTCGGGGAGGCCATCAGATCGCCAAGTTTCTGATCAAAGGCATCCGGAAGCAAGGAGGGGAGCTCTACAACATGCAAAGGGTCGAGAAGATCGAGACCTCCGGTAAGTATGCGACAGGGGTCCGTTTGGACACGGGAAAGTTCGTGAAGGCCGATCAGGTCATATCCAACATCCATCCAGCAGTGACCCTGGATATGATCGAAACACCGAGGATCCGGAAGGCTTATCGAAAGAGGATCCAAGGGCTGGAGAACACGGTTTCTGTATTCAGTCTCCATTTGGTATTGAAGGATCGTTCGATCCCTTACTTCGACCACAATTACTATTACTTTGAAGAGAAGGACGTTTGGAATGCGGTCCATAAGATCGATTCTGAAAAGAAGGGATGGCCCTTTTCCTTCATTTTAGTGACCTCTGCTAGCAGCAAAA
>CAZOSO010000121.1:0-5693 GCA_964582635.1 uncultured Weeksellaceae bacterium
ATCTCTCCTCCTTTGCCGAGTGCGCTTGCCTCAAGCACCAACTGAGCAGCCTCCTCGATGGTCATGAAATAGCGGGTGACCTCCGGATGGGTCACCGTCAAAGGTCCCCCTTTTTCGATCTGCTTTTGAAAGAGCGGGATGACCGATCCCTTGCTTCCCAACACGTTCCCGAAACGAGTGATGATGAAACTGGTATCCGACTCACTTCCTATGGACCGGGCATAGATCTCGGAGAGCCGCTTGGTCGCTCCCATTACACTCGTCGGATTAACGGCTTTATCCGTTGAGATGAGCACGAATTCCTTGGCCTTGAATTCGATGGCGAGATCGATCACCGTCTTGCTTCCGAGAACGTTGGTGGCAACAGCCTCTTCGATGTTCGTTTCCATTAGAGGAACATGTTTGTAGGCCGCTGCATGAAAGATCAGGTCCGGCCTGAACTCCTCGAAGATCTTCCGCATTCGGACCTGGTCCCGTATAGAAGATACGCGGATCATGGTGGTTAACTCGGGGGAACGACCCTCGAGCTCGATCGATAACTCGTGCAGTTCGGATTCGTCCTGATCGATCAAAAGCAGGTGCTCAGGCATGAATTGAGCGACCTGCCTAACGATCTCACTTCCGATAGAGCCAGCTGCACCCGTAATGAGGACGCGACGCTCCCCGATGCGTTCGCGGATCCCTTCGTGATCCAGACGGATCGGTTCCCTTTCGAGCAGGTCTTCGATCCGTATCTGTTGGATCTGGCGAAAGGAAAAGGTCCCATTGATCCATCGGTCCACGGACGGGACCGTGAGGACGTTCACCTCGAATTGAAGGCATTGATCGATCACCCATTGGCGGTTCTGCTCGTTCGGGTTATTGATGGACAGGATCACCTCTTCCACATCCATTTCAGCGAGAAGGTCCGGCAAACGTGAACTGTTATAGATGGTGATGTTCTCCATCTTTTTGCCGGCCTTGCGCTCATCATCGTCCAGAAATGCGATCACCTTGTAACGATTGGAAGCATCGCGGTCCAGCGTCCGCTTGGTAATAGACCCAAGCTCCCCTGCACCGTATATGATCACGTTCGAACGCTCTTTCTTGCTGGTCCGTGATTCGAGATAAAAAAGCTTCACCGCGATACGGTAGGAGATCATTAAGAACGTGGCACAGAGGTAATCGATGATCAACACCGAAAAGGGGACTACGTAGTTTTCGTCATATCCGTAATAACGAGCGAGGTTAAGAACAGCCACAAAAAGGGAGCCCGCTGAAAGGGTCAAAAAGATCCGCCGGGTATCCTCTGTGCTCGTATAGCGGACGAGCCCTGCATAAGTCCCACCGATCAAAAAACTGACCCCCCGCACTACCAAATAGAGCGGCGGACCACTATAGAGGTATTTGACCGCATTAGGGGGAACTTCGAAATTGAATCGAAGGGCATGAGCGAAAAGGATCGAAAAAAGGCATATTCCCAGGTCGATGGTGAATATAATCCAGCGGGGAGTGCCGGTCTTGGGAATAATACCTTGCATGGACGCCTTATTGCTTCGGATCAAAATTAGGAGATCTCCTCGGAGACCCTATATCTCTTGACAGACGCCTGATCTAATGAGAAAAGAGGTTTTTTCGATCTCTTACATTTGCCCTTCTTAAAGAAGTTAGCTCATGAAAGATACTCCCCTTACGCCAAAGCACGAAGAATTAGGTGCCAAGTTGGTCGATTTTGCTGGATTCCGAATGCCGGTCCAATACAGTGGTGTTAATGATGAGCACCATGCTGTCAGGGAGAAGGTGGGGCTTTTCGATGTTTCCCATATGGGAGAGTTCATCGTTAGCGGCCCCCGAGCTCTGGACTTGATCCAAAAAATCAGCAGCAATGATGCCTCAGAGCTTTTCCCAGGAAAAGCCCAATATTCTTGCATGCCGAATATAGAGGGGGGTATCGTGGACGATCTCATCGTCTATATGCTGGATGAAGATCGTTACATGCTAGTGGTCAATGCGGCCAATATCGAAAAAGACTGGGAATGGATCAACTCTTGGAATGACGTGGGTGCCCGCTTGGAGGATAAAAGCGATGAGACTTCTCTGATCGCAGTTCAAGGCCCTCGTTCACCAGAAGTCCTACGCTCTTTGACCGCTACCGATATCGATGCGATCAAATTCTACCATTTCGAAAAGGGAAAAGTCGATGGGGCCGCGGATGTTATCATTTCAGCCACTGGTTACACAGGCGAGAAGGGATTCGAGCTCTATCTATCGAATGAAAAGGCTCCGGAAGTATGGGATGCATTGATGGATGCCGGGAAAGAATACGACATTCAACCTGCAGGGCTTGCCGCTAGGGACACACTCCGACTCGAAGCAGGACTTAACCTTTACGGGAACGACATCGATGATAGTACTTCCCCTTTGGAAGCTCGTTTAAGCTGGATCACCAAATTCACCAAGGACTTCGTGAACCGGGAAGCTCTTGAGGAACAAAAAGCGAACGGCATAGCCAGAAAGCTCGTCGGCTTTGAGCTTTTGGAAAAAGGGGTTCCCCGTAAAGGATACGACATTACGGATGAGGACGGGCATGTGATCGGTCGCGTCACGAGCGGGACCATGTCGCCGACTCTCCAAAAACCCATCGGTATGGGATATGTTCAAAAGGGGTACGATAAAGCTGAGACCCCGATCTGGATCGATATAAGAGGACGGCAGCGAAAAGCTCAAGTGGTCAAAATGCCCTTTCTGAAACGATAGCTGGATGGAAAAACCCCGCATCGAGGTATGCTTTTCCCCATTATCCCTGCCCCTCCATCAAGATGAACACGAAGTGGTGGTCATGGTGGATGTCCTACGGGCAAGCTCCGCCATATGTACCGCCTTCCAATATGGGGTGAAACGGATCCTCCCCCTTGAAACACTAGAAGAAGCCCGGGCATACCGAGATGAAGGCTATATGGTAGGTGCGGAAAGGAGAGGTGAAGTGGTGGATGGCTTCGAATTGGGCAATTCCCCGTTCCATTACATGAGAGAGGACCTCAAAGGACGTACGGTGGCAATGACCACTACGAACGGGACCAAGGCTATAAGAGCGGTCAAGGACGATAAGACCCTTTATGTGGGATCGCTCCTCAACCTTTCAGCACTCTGTGAGGAACTCGGCCGCCTGAGAAAGAACACGTTGATCCTTTGCGCCGGATGGAAAGACCGTTTCAATCTCGAGGATAGCATTTGTGCAGGAGCTATTACCGCGGACCTGCTTTTGGATAAAGGCTTTATATCGCATCACGATTCATCCATTGCTTCAAAATACCTTTACCTCTCCGCGCGAAGCAATTATTTCGGGTTTTTGCGTTCTTCATCCCATCGACGGCGTCTTAAGGCGTTGAACTTGAACGAGGATATCAAGTATTGCCTGACGACCGACCGGTCCGAGGTGCTGCCTTTTTTTCGGGATGGGGCTCTTTATCCTTTGGACCCCGAAGCCTGAACCCCTAACGGAAAGACCTTGGAGATCCTTTATGTCGAACCTTTCTTCGGAGGCTCCCATCGTCATTGGGCTGAGCGCCTTCAAAACCACAGTCGCCATCGTTTTCGAGCTTTAACCCTCGAAGGTCGATTCTGGAAATGGCGATTCAGGGGGGGAGCTGTATTGTTAGCTGAACGCTACTGGGACCAAGATGAAGCTCCCGACCTGATCCTTGCAAGCAGCATGTTGGACCTGCCGACCTTTGTCGGGTTCATCGCGAAAAAGGGAAAAAAGGTGCCACCCATCGCTGTTTATTGCCACGAGAACCAGTTTCTGTATCCGGTCCCGGACGATAGCAAGACTTATAAAGAACAGCGCGATCATTTCGGAGCGGTGAATTGGCGCTCGGCACTTCTGGCCGACACGAGCATCTACAATTCGGCCTACCATCGGACGGAAGCGATCAAAGCTTATAAAGAATTCGTTCGGCGAGCTCCGGATCATCGGGATGAAGCAAGCTTCCTTCATAAGCTCGAAGAAAGCACTGTGGTGGTCCCTCCAACACCTGATCTTCAGGAGCTCGATCCAGAAAAGGGGTCGGACCAAGGGGAACGTCCGGCCCTTCTTTGGAACCATCGCTGGGAGCAGGAGAAAGGGCCCGAGGAATTCCAGTATATGGTACGGACCCTTTTCCAAGAGGGAGAAGATATGGATCTCATCCTGGCCGGCCCTAGCGGCAATTCGGAAAGGGTCAGGCAAGAATTGGCAGCAGCTTATCCGGAAAGAACCCTTCTGGCTCAGGAGATCGAGGACCTAGCATCTTATCGTTACTGGCTATCCAGGGCGGATATCTCCTTAGTCACCTCGCATCAGGATTTTTTCGGGATCAGCGTCGTGGAGGCCATGTATCTCCGTACTGTTCCGGTTCTCCCTGACCGCTTGGCCTATCCGGAGCATCTTCCTCAAGAACTCCGTGCACAACTCCTTTATAGGGACCTCGAAGAAGCTTTGGGCATAACTCGGTCCCTGCTCCATGAAGAACTTTCCGATCGGAAAGAACAAGTAAGGGCCAGTGCAGCTACTTATGATGTAAGAAATTGGGTTGAGCATTTTGATATGCTCTTGGATAGGGTTGCCCAAGCCCGTTGATCCTATATTTGAAGCAGTTTGCAAGAACTTGGAAAATACCTCCTTCTGCTCGGCCTCTTAATAGGAGTTCTTGGTGGTATCCTTTGGGGATTGGGGGACCGCTTTTCATGGTTCGGGAGCCTTCCGGGTGATATCCGGATCGAGCGGGAAAACTTTCGCTTTTACATGCCGCTCACCAGTATGCTTTTGCTCAGCATTTTCCTTTCTTTCCTTTTCTGGCTGGTCCAAAAATTCTTCCGATGAAAGGGATCACCACCAAAGAGGAGGCCCTTGCCTTTTTCGAACTCCCTCAGGATGTCGACGATGAAGAGATCCAAGATGCTTACGAAAACCATTGCTTCCAAGTCCGTCAAAAGGCTTTGATGAATCAAGCGGTCCCTCCCGTCATGAAGAAGCGTTTCGAAACCCTTAAGATGGCTCAGGAAGCCTACGCGGTTTTGACCGGATCCAGAGAAGAACCCGTTGAAACGCCTTCTTTTGAAAGCAGCATGCCCTTTGGGGACGCCTGTGAACTTTTGGGGGCTCCACCTCCCTGGACCCCTTCCATTCGAGCTTATGAAAAGAAAATGGGAGAAGCCCAATTGACCGTGGCCAATTCGTTCAACGCTGAAGATCTGGGGGAGGGGATCGTTGGGATCATTCGTTTGCAAAGGGCTTTGCACACGATCCTTTATGAGGGGTTCGCTCCGGTCTTTCTGGATCCACAGCATTATCCCTTGGCATACGGAAAAGCGGATCATGAGATCAAAGCGTCCCAGAATGTTTATTCAGGGACCTTATTGAAAGACTTTCAGCTGCTCGAAAAGCAAGGCATCGGAGAGAAGGGGCTTCATACGGTCACTGAAGAGATCGAAAGAAGCTTGGAAGCTGAAGAATGGGAGGCTGAAGCCTCTTTGACCCGCATCCTTACCGAAATACAACGTATCCATAAACTCATTCGCCTGGATAAAAAACGGGGAGAAGAAAAACCTTAAAGGGCTGGCATCCGTTAAAAAAAAGGGTATGGATTATTTGAAGTACGAAGAACAGCGGCAGAAATTGGAGCAAGCCCTCGATTGGCCGAACCTTTATATGTTCAAGTTCATCGTTCCGGCCA
>CAZOSO010000122.1:0-5689 GCA_964582635.1 uncultured Weeksellaceae bacterium
AAGGGAGATTCACCGCCCTTTTCCATCTTGAGGCGATAGCGTTCTCCGTCGATGAAGCGCTCGAGGTCCTCGAGTGCGGGAGGGGCGGTGAGCTCTTTCAAATAGCCATGGAAGCGCTCTTGGGTGTCCTGAAGGATCCGGGGCGAATAAAGCTTTGCTGCGGAGAGCACATGGGGTTTATCAGCCTGAAGCTCTTCGATCTCCCTTTCCTCTCCGTTCCAGTAGAGGACCTCGATCCAGGGTTCAGGATCGTTGCCGAGGAGGACCAGGGTGAAGGGTTCGATGCTCAAGCCATCGGGAGGAAGGTCCTGAAGGGGATAGGAGTAAAGAAAAGCTTCGGGGTCCTCCCATTCGAAACTTTCTTTAAGGACCTGTCCGCGACTTTTGGCATAGGGGGGCTGGCTATCGTGAGCTTTTCGAGCGCCGTTCAGTAAACAAGCAGCCCGTCCTTCGTCAGAAAGGGCGATCCAACTGCCGCCTCCTTCCGGATCGAGGGGCATGAGGATGCGGTGATCCCGTTCAAAGTGGTATTGGGGGAGGGTCGCTCGGGGTCGTTCTTTGCTCTCGTCGCGGTTGGAAACGAGCTTGAACCCCTCCTTTCCTTCCGGGGCGATCGCTAACGTGCACATGGGATCAGGGGAAGACGCCGAGCGTCTCGTAAGCGGTCACGACCTTCTCCATGGAAGCCACATACGCAGCGATCCGCATATCGCTGATGTTCTTGTCCTCCATGATGGCCCTCACTTGATCATATCCGGTGACCATGGTCTCTTCCAGTCCGGAATAGATCAAATCCCTTTCTCCGGCCCCTTTGTCGATCAGTTCGCGCTTATTGGAGGAAATGTTCCCGCCCGAGGTCTGCTCGATGGCGTCCATGAGGTGGTTGTTCATCATCCGACCGTAGCGACGCTCCAGGCGACCAAAGCGAACGTGGGAAAGGTCTTTCAGGAATTCGAAATAAGAGACGATCACCCCGCCTGCGTTCAAATAGATGTCCGGGATGATCATTTTTCCGCCTTCGAGGAGCACTTTTTCAGCCTCCCCCGTCATCGGGCCATTGGCCGCTTCAGCGATGATCTTCGCTTTGATGTTCTTGACGTTCCCTTCGTGGATCTGGTTCTCTAATGCAGCGGGAACGAGGATGTCGCAATCTTGCTCCAGGCCTTTTTTCTTTTCCTCGAAGGATTCGGTGCCGGGATAGCCTTCGAGGGTCCCATGGTGGATGAAGTATTCTTTAAGGGCAGTGGGTTCTACCCCCTGAGGGGCGTGAATAGCGCTATTGAACTCGATAACGCCTGTAATGATGGCCCCGTGGTCGTGGAGGAATTGAGCGGCATAGAACCCGACGTTCCCGAAACCTTGGATCACACAGCGCTTGCCCTCGATCCCCACGGAAAGGCCGAGTTTTTTCATGTCCTCGGGATAAGAGACCGCTTGGCGGATGCCATAGAAGACCCCAAGTCCTGTAGCCTCTTCCCGGCCCCTGATGCCTCCTTGGCTGAGCGGTTTGCCGGTCACACAGGCCATCGAATTGAGGTCCTTCTGGTTGAAGGACATGTAGGTGTCGGCTATCCAGGCCATTTCCCGCGAACCGGTGCCATAATCGGGAGCAGGAACGTCGACGCCGGGCCCGATGCACTCCTTCTTCATCAATTCCATGGTATAGCGGCGGGTGATCTTTTCCAGGGTCTCTTCGGAGTATTTGCGGGGACTGATCGCAACCCCCCCTTTGGCACCTCCAAAAGGAACGTCGACCAATGCACACTTGAAGGTCATCAAAGAGGCCAGGGCCATGACCTCCGATTGGTCGACATAGCGACTGAATCGGATCCCGCCTTTCGTGGGGAGCTTGTGTTGGCTGTGCTCGACCCGGTAGCCTTTGATGACCTTATAGGTCTTTCCGACTTTCACCGGGAACTGCACCCGCATGACGGTATTGCAATTCCTTATCTGTTGATAAACGCCTGGGTCGCAGTCGATATAGTGAGATGCCGTATCTAAATGTTGAAGGACATCATCGTAAAATTCCACGGGGCCTTTGGTCGACATGGGGCAGTATCACTTTGGCGGTACGAAAATAGGGCTTTTAAGCGACGGGAACTCCTGATCTTTATCATTTCCAGCTTTTGGAATAAGGACCATCGAGCTCTTTTTTCTTTCTTGGGAATGAGAGCTCCTAAGAGAGATCCTTTTGCCTCTTTATCCTTTCTCTTCCATTGCGGCTTGGATCTTTTGCGCCACGCGCCGAGCGGTGCGACCGACGCCGATCAGGGTGGCGGAAGCATATCCGGTCCAATTGCCGTATCCCACGAAAAAAAGGCCGGGCACCCGGGTCGACTCGTTCTTCTCGACGAGGACTTTCCCTTCTTCGTCGTAGATGTCCAGATCCTCGAAAGGACCTAGAGCAGGATGAAAGCCTGTACACCAAACGATCGCATCGGCCCGATAACCGGATCCGTCCTTCCACAGCACCCGGTCTTCTTCGATCCGCTCGAAGGGACGGACCGCTTTCATAACCCCTCGGTCCCGCGCGGCTTTCACCGATGGCGTCATCACGATGCTTCCCAGGTCGAAGACCGTTCCGCTCTTCTGTTCCTGCCCCTGCTGCCTTGCTTTGTATAGCTGGGAGGCTTCTTCAAAGAGCTTCCGTCCGTCCACATCATCCGGGAGAAAAGCGGGCTCTTCCCGGGTTACCCAAAGGGTATCGGCTACTTGGGAGATCTCGGCCAGTATCTGGGCTCCGGAATTGCCACCTCCTACGATGATCACCCGTTTTCCCTCGAAAGGGGCGGGGTTCCGGTAATGGGCTGAATGAAGCTCTTCCCCTTTAAAGCGGTCGCGGCCCGGATATTCATCCGGTATGTGCGGCTCGGCCCAAGTTCCGGTGGCTGCGACCAGGAAGCGAGCCTTTCGTTCTCCCCGATCGGTCCGAAGCCTGAAAAGCTCCTTCTCCGCATCGACCTTTTCTACGTGCACAGGGCGTTCAACCGGAAGCTGGTAGCGTTCTTCGTAAGCCTTGAGGTATTCGATGGTCTCGTCCCGTGTCGGATATTCTCCCTGTGTGGACGGCATGGGCCAACCCGGCAAAGAACTCGCTGAAGCAGGGGAGAAGAGCTGGAGGGAATCCCAGGTCTCAGACCAAGCAGCACCCGGTTCCGCACGATTATCCAGGATCTGGAAATCGATGTTATGACGGCGGAGGTAGTAGCCCGTCGCCAGACCGCTCTGTCCCCCTCCGACCACGATCACGTCCTTCACGGCCATCTTCGAACCCTGGGGTGCTTATTTGTTGTGCAAGCGTTTGACGAGAGGCATGGTCACTGCATCCGGCATCAAAGGAGCGGTATAAGCACCGAGCTTGTTCAAGAGCCCGGGGATCGTTAGGCGCCGTCCTTGCTCCATAGCATGATATCCCCTTTCGGCCACATAAGCCGCTGAGTGGGGCTTCATGTCCTCAAAGAGCGGAATGCCTTGCATGCTGGCCCGCTCTTTGAATTCAGAGGAGGTCGGCCCCGGACAAAGGGTGGTGACGGTCACGCCCCTTTTCTTCCACTCATAATGGACAGCTCTGGAAAAGGAGAGCACGTAGCTCTTGCTCGCATAGTAGACCGCCATAAAGGGGCCGGGTTGGAACGCTGCTGTCGAGGCCACATTGAGGATCCGTCCTTCTCCTTTTTCCAGCATTTCTTTTCCGAAGGAGCGCGTAAGGAGGGTAAGGGTGTCGATGTTGAGGGCGACCATGCGGCGCACCACATCCGGGTCGCTTTCCTCGAATTCGATGAGCTCGCCGAATCCTGCGTTATTGATCAGGTATTCCACTTCGATCCCCTCTTCTTTCAGCTCTTGATGAAGGGCCGCTGGAACGCTGCTGTCGCTGAGGTCTCGGGGCATCACCTTGGGAGTTACTTCGTAGTCCCGCTCCAACTCTTCGGCCAATCCGTTCAATTTCTCCTCGGAACGGGCTACAAGGATCGGGTCCTTGCCTTTGGCGGCGTGGATGCGGGCGAATTCGGCGCCGATCCCGGTGGAGGCACCTGTGATAAGGGCAGTTTCGTGCATAAATGTGGGGTTTAAGCACGAAAGCTAAAGCTTCTTGCGGATCATGACCGATCCATCGAAAGCTTTCTTCTCAGGGATCTGCCGGGGAGGTCCGGATCCAAGCTTTCACATATTGATAGGGGGCGTAGCGCTCTTTATTGGAAGCGTCGTCCTGGTATTGGGGACCTTGCACTTGAACGCCGATATCCTCGACCCGGAACCCTTCCAGGGGAACACCTTTTTTCTCGAGCGCCTCCGTCAAGGCCTTTTTGAGGGCTTCAGCCCGGTGCCCCGCTAGGATCAAATTGGACGGGTAGCTGGAGGTAGGGACTTTCGAGGCGCTTCCCTGGATCCGAAGGGCCACTTCTTCCCCTGCCCGCAGTTTGGCGGCCACGGTGTCGAGCAAGGAACTCCAATCCGTTTCCTGGCGCGGAGGATCGGTTCGATCGTAGCCGAATCGGGCTTCGTACAAAAGCTCGCCCTTGGATGATGGAACTTGCTTCTCTTCCTTGGGTGCGGCTTCCTTTTCCGATCCGATGCGAACGGTGTCCCGTTTGACGATGCGGACCGTGTCCCTTCCAGCTGGGCTCGCCTTTTTCTCTCGATCGATATCTCCGGTGGTCACTTCGTAAAGGCCGATGGCCCCTCTTTTCGATCGCTGGGCACGGCGGAGGGCGGTCTCCGGATCGATGCCCCCTTTCAGTTCGCATCCGGTCCCGTTTTGCTGGAGTTGGAGGGTGTCGAGGCGGAGGCTCCGCTCGAGCTTGCTGTAAGCCGTCCGCTCCGGTAGATCAATCTTTTCCTTCCTCAAGGTCTCTCCCTGGAAGCGATAGTGCAGCTCATAGCTAGCTCCTGAAGGGAGGTGGAGCCGATAGGCCCGGTCCTGGATGCGAGGGCTCAAATGTTGGGCGGTGTCCCCGTTCGGAGACAGGGCTATCAATTCGATGCGTCCTTGCTGAGCACATGAGGAGTTCGTGTCGATCCACCCTTGGAGAAAGGTGGTCGCTTCTCGGGTCCGTCCCGGGAAACTGATCTTGTGAAGGTCTTCGTGGCCGTAACCGGGAACAGCGGCCACGTTCCGCTTCAGGTTCTTGTAATCGGCGCTGTAATACCCGATGCGGGCATCGCTGGAGGTCATGAAATAAACGTCATCGTCCGGGGTGTTGATGGGGTAGCCCACATTCTGTGGTTCGCTCCATGTTCCGTCCGACCGAAGCTTAGAAGCGAAAATGTCGAAGCCCCCCATGGAGCGATGGCCTTGGGAACTGAAATAAAGGACCTTGTTGTTGGGATGGAGGACCGGACCATCCTCGTCCAGCTCCGTGTTGATCTTGTCACCGAGGTTGTAGACCTCGCTCCATTCTCCGTTGGGCAGCTTTCGCATCCCATAGAGGTCTTTTCCACCGTGCCCTCCTTTTCGAGTGCTTACAAAGAAGAGATGTTCTTCATTTCCCGAAATGGCGAGGTGGTTCTCGAAGGAAGAGGAATTGATCGCTTTTTCCAGCTTTTGGGGCTTTCCCCATCCATCCCGGCTTTCTCCGTTCTTACTGCTATCCCGTTTGCGTTCGCTTCGATAAAGGTTGCCGCTCTTCCCCGAAGAGCGATAGACGATCAGTTCCCCGTCCTCCTTGCTGATCATGCTCGTGGCCGT
>CAZOSO010000123.1:0-5680 GCA_964582635.1 uncultured Weeksellaceae bacterium
AGGGATCTATAGGGCTCTTCCCCGGATATTCCCATCAGGATCATCCTTTATCTTTGCTGTAACCTGATCTCTTGTTCCATGACCCGCCATTTCCCTATCCTTTTCCTCCTTTTCCTTTCTTCGCTCCCTGTGAGCGGCCAAAAAGTCTACACCAAGGACGGCAAGCTGCTCGGGGATCGGGAGCAAATGATCCAAGGCTGTTTGCAAGGGGTTGATGACCGGGATAAAGTGGAGATGAAGAACATGGAGGTGGAGCCTCGTTCCTACTGCTCTTGTTTATGCGACAGCCTATTTCCTCAATTGACCGCTCGAGAGATCCGTACGGCCAAAAGGGAGCGCAAGATGCAGGAGCTCTTGATGGAAGAAGAGCACCTCACGATCCTGCTCGATTGCTTCAGCGAGAATGCCGAAAAAAGCAATGACAGTTCAATGGCAGGGATCGATATCGAAGGGGAAAATGAAGAATTCCTCCAGGAATTCACTGCTTCCGACCTAGATGAGGAGCAAAGGGCGATCGCGGTGGACAGCTGTAAAAAAGGGGTGCTCCAGGCCGAACAAGAATTCTGGAATGAAAAGAGCGCTCATCGATTCTGTTCCTGTGCCATCGAGCAAGTGATCGAGAAAGATATGGCGCTTTCGGACATCGCCAAGATGCAGGACCCTGGTTCCGAAGAATTCCAGGAGATCGGCGTTCCTTGTATCACAAGCGCCTTAAGCGATAGGAAAGGTCGCTCCGATTCCCTTAAAAGGAGCGATGACCTCAAGATCGTCGGGGAGGCCGATTCGACAGTATTGGACCTCACTGAACAAGTGAACGGGGGATACAGGGTCCGCCTAGCGATCGGGGACAGTTCCGAACTTTTTCTCTTCGATACGGGGGCGAGTCACCTGCTGATCAGCGAAGAAATGGAACGGCAGCTCCTCGCTTCAGGAAGCATCGACCCCGAAGATCACATGGGAAAATCCCGTTTTCGAATGGCCAACAACGAAATGGTGGAAGCCGATCTTGTGAAACTCGACGCTGTTCATATCGGTGGATACACCGTCAAAAATGTGGTAGCCGGGGTTATCGAGGATGGCTCGCTCCTTTGCGGAAAAGGGTTTCTCGACAACTTTCGAAAATGGGAACTGGACCAAGAGAACGACCGGCTGATCCTCTACAAATAAACTTTCATCGCAGTGGATCATAGGCCCGTTCTTCCAATTCTTTTCGAAGATCCTCGGGCCATTCCAGTTCCTCGCTCGCCCGCTTGGGCTTGCTAAAAAGAAGTTCGGAGGCTGCTTCTACCTGTTCCTCCTCGTGGGGGAGTCCTAATCTTTCTTGAAGCTTGATCAACTCCCGGCGCGGATCTTGGATCAAAGCTTCCAGATGAACATCGATGAAGCGATCCTCCCATCCTTCCCTTCGGAGTTGTCCGATCGTCCTAGCCAATCTAAAATACTCCTCCATGGCTTCCCTCACATCCTTTCTCGTGGGTTTTCCTCCCATCTTTTCAGCGTTCTTGAGGGCCATTCTCGAAACATTGTCCAAGGGATCGCGGATCACGTGCACGATCCGAAGGGGCACTCCCATCTTTTGATGAAGGCGTTCGAGCAATTCCGGTTTTCGGGCCAAGCGCCGGGTGGAATTCGCACCCTTTTTATCACCGATCACTCGTAGTTTTCGGTAGCTTCCCTGTTGTTGACCGGGGAGTTCGTAAGAATAACCGGACCAATGGCGGCCTTCTTCCATAAAACGCATGGAATTTCGCATGAGAAGGGCCAAAAGCCGTTCCCGATCGAAGCCATACTTCAGATAGCGAAGAAGGTCCTGCTCATGAGCGATAACGGCTTCCGGGTGCGCATCCAGGACGCTCCCTACCAAACTATGCCCGCTTCGGGGATATCCCAAAAAGATCACGAAGGTCTCGAGCTCTTCGAACGCCTCTTTCCAGGTGTTCCTCAGCTTTCCGGCCTTAAAATACTCCCCGAGCGTGCTCCAGCTCCTTGCAAGTCCCATAAAGTAGAAGGGGAGCTTACTGGATGACCTTCCGCTTCATTTCCCGGTAATCGAGATCTTCAACCTCGGGATGGGCTTCCAGGTATTCGTTGGTCAGAATGACGGCTTTGTGTTGAGTGGTGTCCTTGCCGCTTGTTCCTAGAGCTGGTGCAGAAGTGCTCACCTCCTCGGCATATACCCAGATCTTATCGGTGTCCTTTTCCTCGCTGTAGTAATAACTGATGTCGTCCTTGGTGAAAGGCATAGCTACCCAGTCCGAGGAGAAATCGGGATGTTCCATATAAAGCAGGACCGAGCGACCTTCAAGGGAAGTGCCGAACTCGTACCCTTCATACTTATCCCCATTCCACACCAAGGAAAAGGTGACCACTTCACGCTCCTCTTTTTTGAATTCCTCCTTAAGGGAGTCCCTGTATACGCAGGTCCCGTTGTTATCGTCCGCTTCAGCGTCGTAATTGATAGCCTCTTCATCGGTACATCCTTCCTTGACGCAGGAGCTTGCCCCGATCAGGAACGGAAGGCAAAAAAGTGCGATTAAGAGCCGTTTCATGGAAAATGGATTTTTAGAGATTCTCGATCAAAGATAACCCCCCTCTTGCGATCTTCATGCCGATCGGAGAGGCCGCTTACCTTTGCGCTTATGGATTGGTCCCGATTATTGAGCTTTGATAGACCGGATCCCCTTACCAGCAGTACGGGTGCGGATCCGCTTCGGAACGATTTCGAAAGGGATCACGACCGGATCGTCTTCAGTTCGGCTTTCCGTTCCCTTCAGGACAAGACCCAGGTGGTCCCCCTTCCGGAACACGATTTCGTCCACACCCGTCTCACTCATAGCCTCGAGACCTCCTGCGTAGGGCGATCCCTCGGCAAAATGGTCGCTGCTCACCTGCTCCAAAGCCATCCGGAACTCCGAGAGAAGGGCATCGAGCACGGGGATTTTGGGGCTATCGTTGCAGCAGCCTGCCTGGCACACGATATCGGGAACCCTCCTTTCGGACACTCAGGGGAAAAGGCCATTGGGGCCTATTTCCAGGATGGCGAAGGACGCAGCCTTCGAAATCGCTTCTCGGATGAACAGGCTTGGCTGGACCTTGCTCATTTCGAAGGGAATGCCAACGGTTTTCGCATCCTGACCCGAGCTGAGGGAAAGTTGACACCCACCCTGACCTGTGCGACCCTCGGGGCCTTCACCAAATACCCTTGTCCCTCCGATCGGCCGGATCGCGACCAAGTGGCCAGCAAAAAGTACGGTTTCTTCAAAGCTGAAGAGGAAGTTTTCGCTTCAGTAGCCGAAAAACTGGGCTTAGACCCTTTCCCCGATGGGAAAGGATGGGTTCGCCATCCGCTCGCTTTCCTCGTGGAAGCGGCCGACGATATCTGTTATTCCATCATCGATTTGGAGGACGGCCTGCGTGCAGGCCTCGTTCGGTCCCAGGACGGAGAGGAGCTTCTGCGGGTATTGATCGGAACTGAACTGGATGAAAAACGCCTTCAAGAGCTTCCCGAAGAGGATCAGCGATGGGGCTACCTCAGGGCCAAAGCCATCAATGTGTTGGTCCAGGATGCTGCGGACGCTTTCATCGAAGGAGCGGAAAAGATCCGTTCGGGAGAAATGGACCATTCGCTGATCAAAGGGATCGAGCGGGGAAAGACCGTAAAGGAGATCAAAGCGCTGAGTTTCGAAAAGATCTATCGTTCCCAAAAAGTCCTCGAGATCGAAGCAGCAGGTTTCGAGGTATTGGGAGGGCTCCTCGACCTTTTTACAAAAGCATCTCTTGGCGCTCTGGATGGTGCAACAGGGGAGCGGGAACGGAAGACCCTCGACCTTTTACCGGCACGGCACCGGGAAGCCGGTGAAGGAACAGAAGAGGAAGTCTACCATCGCCTCCTGGACCTTTGCGGGATCATCAGCAGCATGAGCGATTCCTCCGCTCTTTCCCTTTATCGCAAGCTAAAAGGGATCGAACTCCCTTCCTGAAAGGCTTTAGAACAAAGTCACCCAAAGGCTGTTCTTTAGAGCAAAGAAGATCGAGACTAGCTCCATGCCTGAAGAACTCCTCACCACGCATCTCTGCATGACCAAGGACATCGGAGTCCATGGAAACCTATTCGGAGGCAACATGCTATCCTGGCTCGATGAAGCGGCCGCTGGCATGGCTTCCCAGGTTTGCGACACCACCAACCTTGTGACCAAAAAACTCACAGAAGTAGAGTTCGAGCGCCGGGTCCGTGTTGGACAATTGATCAAGATCTACGGGGAGGTGATCGCCATGGGGAACACATCCATCACCCTCGATGTGGAAGCACGCAAGCATAACGTCCATACCGGAACCCAGAAAAAGGTCTGCAGCACGCGTATCACATTCGTGAACGTCGATGAGGAAGGAGAGCCCTTACCCCTGAGCGACCGGGTGAAAGAGCGCTATGAAAAGAGCAAGAAAGAAGAAGAGCCGCTACTGAAGCAACAGTAAGCCCTCATTCGCTCTCTTCCTTCCCGAACATGCGGACCCATTCCTTCCCTTCCCGTTTCATACCCCGGAACATGCCGGCCGTATTGAAAGGAAGGGCTACGTTCCCCTCCTGATCGAGGATGATCACCCCCCCGGTTCCCCCGAGCTCCTCCAATTTGTTCATGATGACGGCTTTGCCGGCATCCTCAGCCGACTCGTCCAGGTAATCCATGCGAGCGGCAACGTCGTAAGCCACCAAGTTCCGCATGAAATATTCCCCATGCCCGGTAGCGGATACCGCACAGGTTCGATCATCGGCATAGGTTCCAGCCCCTATAATGGGCGAATCGCCGATCCTTGCGAATTTTTTATTGGTCATTCCTCCGGTGGAAGTTCCGGCAGCCAAGTGGCCCTCCTTATCCAAAGCCACACATCCGACGGTTCCGTACTTGTCCAAAGAGCCCGGATGGCCTTCCAGGCTATCATGGTCCAATTTGGTATCATCGCTCTTTTCCTTCACCTTCCTCAAATACTCGAGTCGCCGGTCGGTGTGGAAATAGGAGGGGTCGACGGTATCGACGCCTTCCTTAGCAGCGAACTCCTCTGCACCCTCCCGAGCAAGCATCACGTGTTTGGAAGCGGTCATCACCTTGCGAGCTCCCTGGATCGGATTTCTGATCGTCGTCACACCGGCCATGCTTCCAGCGTTCTTATCCGACCCCCGCATAATAGAAGCGTCCATCTCGTTCTTTTCATCGTGGGTAAAGACCGATCCTTTGCCGGCATTGAAAAGCTCGGAGTCCTCCATGACGGTAATAGCGGCCACTACTGCATCTACCGCCGTTCGGCCTTGCTGAAGCGTGGAATACCCGGAATCAAGAGCTTCTTGAAGCTTTTGCCGATAAGCTTCCCGTTTTTCCTTCGGGATCTCTTCCTTTTGGATCCCCCCAGCTCCACCATGGATCACAAGGACAGGTCCCATAGGAGCTTTTTTCTCAGGATCTTCCTTATCTTGGGCAGAGCAAGCCCATAAGGAGCAAAGGATAACGAAGAGAGCGAACCACCTTGCATGTTGTACCATAAAACCGTCATATTTTGAGCCTTTCGATGAGAGGTCTTACAAGTTATGCCCTTCATCTTGGAAAAGCAAAGGGGCCTTATGGGATCCATTCCCCTTTTGTATACGAGCTTTTACAGGATGTCATACGGGATCGTTCGCCTCGGCCGG
>CAZOSO010000124.1:0-5571 GCA_964582635.1 uncultured Weeksellaceae bacterium
TTCACCACTCGGCGTCAGGGTAAGCCCGGGGAAGGTATTGCATCTCCGCCAGGATATACCCTAAATGCTCCGTATGGTGTCCTTTTCGGGCTCCTGTGAACATGAATTCGTCCTCGGGAGGCTCCAATTTGCATTCCTTCAGGACGGGGTCCACCGTTTCCTTCCACTCTCGATGGAGCTCTTTCGGATCGGGAGCTATTCCTTCCTTGTGAAGGAGCTCCTCCACCTCATCGCTGTTGAAGAGTTCGCCGGTGTACATCCACAGGCG
Source organism: uncultured Weeksellaceae bacterium (assembly GCA_964582635.1). Lineage (GTDB taxonomy): Bacteria > Bacteroidota > Bacteroidia > Flavobacteriales_D > CAYVSK01 > CAZIDL01. The sequence continues at coordinate 269 of CAZOSO010000124.1, forward strand.
CTCCAGGGCTCCCTGGAGTTTCCCATGGCTTTCTTCCGTCCCCTGGCCGAGCCTGTAGATCCATTGCTTGCTGTGGCGGAGGTGATAGCGGGATTCCTTGACCGATTTGGCGGCGATCCCTTGAAGCTTTTCATCCTTGCTTTCCTCCAAACGGCTTAAAAGGGCATGGTCGTAGGCGTCGTAGAAGAACTGCCGGAGCATGGTATCCCCGAAATGCCCGTTGGGCTGCTCGACCAGGTTGAAATTCCGAAAATCCATCACATCCCGATGATAGGCCAGATCATCCTCTGAACGACCTTTCCCTTCCAACTCCCCTGCATATTGGAGGTAATTGGTGGCCTGGCCGATCAAGTCGAGCGCGATATTGGTCATCGCGATGTCCTCTTCCAGGATGGGACCGTGCCCACACCACTCGGAAAGCCGGTGCCCAAGGACCAGCGCGTTGTCGCCTAAGCGGAGAGTGTATTCGAAAAGGGCTTCGTTGCGCTCCATAGATCAGATGTACTTGACGCCTTCAGGGATGTGATAGAACGTAGGGTGGCGGTACACCTTATCGTTGGCCGGGTCGAAGAACTCCCCTTGTTCGTCGGGTGTAGAGGCTACGATCGAATGCCCCGGGATCACCCAAATGCTCGTGCCTTCGTTGCGGCGGGTATAAACATCTCGGGCGTTCTGAAGGGCCATTTCCGGATCCGGCGCATGAACACTTCCGACGTGTTTGTGAGGGGTCCCCGGTTTTTTTTGCACGAAGACCTCCCAGAGGGGCCATTGGGTTTCTTGTTCCCCTTGCTGGCCGTTGTTCTTTTGCTCTTCCATGATCGCTTTGCTTTAAGCGGCTACTTCTTGCTCCTTGGCTTTCTTAGCGGCATACGCATCGGCAGCGGCCCTTACCCAGTGTCCTTCGTTATCGGCTCGGGTACGGGCCCGCATCCGTTCCTTGTTACAAGGGCCTTTCCCTTTGAGGACCTTCCAGAACTCGTCCCAATTTATCTCCCCGAAATCGTAATGCCCTTTCTCTTCGTTCCATTTCAGGTCCGGATCCGGGATCTTCAAGTTCAGGAAATCGGCTTGGGGGACCGTTCGATCGATGAACTGTTGCCGGAGGGAATCGTTCGTTTCCCGTTTCACCTTCCAGGTCATCAATTCATCGCTATTGCTCGAATCGGTATCGGGCGGCCCGAACATCATGAGGGAAGGCCACCACCAACGGTCGACCGCATCTTGGGCCATTCGCTGTTGGGCTTCATTGCCATTGGCCAGGGTGGTCATGATCTCATAGCCCTGCCGATGGTGAAAGCTTTCCTCCCGACATATCCGTTGCATAGCGCGGGAATAGGGGCCATAGGACGCTCGTTGGAGCATGACTTGGTTGATGAGGGCGGCACCGTCCACCAGCCAACCGATCGCCCCGATGTCGGCCCAGGTCATCGTCGGGTAATTGAAAATGCTGGAATATTTGGCCTTGCCTTTGTGCAGATCCGCGATCAGATCTTCCCTGGAAACGCCGAGCGTTTCCGTGGCGCTATAGATGTAGAGGCCATGGCCTGCTTCATCCTGGACTTTGGCCAACAAGGCGGCCTTACGTCTTAGGCTGGGAGCCCGGGTGATCCAATTGCCTTCGGGGAGCATGCCGATGATCTCCGAGTGAGCATGTTGGGACATCATCCGGATGAGCTGTTTCCGGTATCGCTCCGGCATTTCGTCTTTGGGCTCCACTTTGTTCTCTCCGTCGACGTATTCCTGGAACTTATCCAGGAACTCCTGGCTTTCCGGGTATTTTTCTTCGTCCTTGGCCATAACGCGTAGTTTTTGAGCGCTTCCCCTAAGATAAGGAAAGAATAGGTTGGGACAGAAAGCGCCTCTTGCTCCACAAATTTAAGGAAACTTCCTGCTCCTTCCTCTTCAACAAGCTCCTATTCCGTATGTTCGGTCTTCAGCTCCTTAGGGTTGAGCTTATCGAATTCTCATAGTTTTGTCCCCGACCTAAAAGCGAAGCTTATGGCGCGCATGCACGAGCTCAAAGTGAAGGACCTTTATAAAGAGACCGAGGACAGCATCGTTGTGGAATTCGAGGTGCCGGAGGACCTCAAGGATCGCTTCCAGTTCTATCAGGGTCAATACGTGACCTTGAAAAAAACGATCGATGGGGAAGAGGTCCGTCGGAATTACTCCATCTGTAGCAGTCCTTTTGAAGCGAACTTCCGGATCGCTTGTAAGAAAGTGGAAGGGGGAAGGATGTCCGCTTATTTGAACGAACGGGCCGAACCCGGAGAGGTCTTCGAGGTCATGGAACCCATGGGGAATTTCTACACCCTTTTGGACGAGGAGAACCAGAAGCAATACGTGGCATTTGCGGCCGGGAGCGGCATCACCCCGGTGATATCGATCCTCAAGACCGTTCTGCACAAAGAGCCGAAGAGCCGCTTCGTCCTGTTCTACGGCAACAAGACCAGTCTGGACATCATTTTCAAGCATGAACTGGAGAAATTGAGGGAGAAATACGGGGACCGTTTGGCCATTCATCATGTGCTCAGTCGGGAAGAAGGGCCGGATGAACTTCGGAGCGGTCGGATCGATAAGGAGACGGCCAAAGGCCTCTTGGACGAAGAAGTGGACGGTTCCTGGCCGACGGAATATTTCATCTGTGGCCCCGAGGGGATGATGAACGCCGTATCCGGGGTACTTGAAGAGCGAGGGGTCGAAGAGTCCAAGATCCACATCGAGCTTTTCACCTCCCCCATTACGAGCGAGCAGGACATCGAAGAGAAGAAGAAAGAAAAGGACGAACGGATCGCTGAGAAAGGGGAGAGCGAGGTTGCGCAGGTCACCGTGATCCTCGACGATGAGGAGAGCACCTTCGAACTCGATCACGATGGGGATGTGATCCTCGACGCAGCCCTCGAGGAGGACCTGGACGTGCCTTTCTCTTGTAAAGGAGCGGTTTGTTCCACCTGCAGGGCCAAGCTGGTGGAAGGAGAGGTCGAGATGGAGCAGAACCATGCTTTGAGCGAGGATGAGGTGGAAGAAGGCTATATCCTCACCTGTCAGAGCCATCCCCGGAGTTCCAAGGTGGTCGTCGACTACGACGATGTTTAACGGTTTCGTATGGAGGTCCTGATCACCGGCGCCAGCAAGGGTATCGGCCGGGCATCGGCGTTCGCGGCAGCTGAAGACGGCCATCGCGTGCTTGCTTTGGCCCGAAGCGAGGATGCATTGCGGGAAATGGCATCTCAGGATGACCGGATCCTCCCGATGCCCCTCGACCTAAAAGAAGAGGGGGCGGGTGAAGCCTTGGAAAAGATGCTTCAGGGAGCGGGAGTGGATCGACTGGATGGCGTTTTAAGCGCAGCAGGGGCTCTCGATCCCAAGCCTTTTCAGGCTATGGGCGATCCCGATTGGGAGGACGCTTTAAAGGCGAATTTGATCGGACCGGCCCGGGTTCTCAGGCATCTCCATCCCTATTTAAAGAAAGGGAAGAACGCGCATGTCGTGTTGCTCGGTAGCATGGCGGGTTATCCGGGAAGTCAAAAAGTGCCCGGCCTTAGCGCCTATGGGGCAGCTAAGGCTGCTTTGGCGGCCTTAGGAGAAGCTTTAGCCGAAGAATGGAAGGAAGACGGTATCCGGGTGAACACGCTCGCTTTGGGGGGTGTGGAGACGGAGATGTTCGCGAAGGCTTTTCCGGATCAGAAGGCTCCGGTCGGTCCTGAGCGGATGGCTTCTTACCTGCTATCCTTTCTCAAAGAGGGGGGAGGGGTGATGACGGGGAAACATCTGCCGATCTCGCTTTCAAGCCCTTAAAAGAAAAGGGGACAAAAAAGGCAGAAAAATGCCGTCAATGCTTTGGTGCGGTCGTATCAAAGCCTATATATTCGCAGATCCCGACGCGGTAGGTCGGGAAGGTTCTTTGATCAAAAAAAGCGAACGGCTGTTTTGACATATCGAAGCAGTTTCTATTAGCTTTGTGCTTCCGTTCCGGAGAGATGAAGGGTAGCTTGAAGGAGTGATCTTCAAAAAAAGTTGGGAAGAAGTTTGACGGTTCGGAACGCGTTTCTATATTTGCGATCCCTTTTGACACAAAGGGGGCACGTTCTTTCGAGACGATGAAACTTATTTCCGGGCCACAGGGTGGTCCGAAGCGTTCTTTGAAAAATTGTTGTATAGCTTGACAGCGGGCATCCGTTGAACCTTGTTCAATGAGGAAGTTCCGTCCAGGATAATAACGATCCATAATTACAACGGAGAGTTTGATCCTGGCTCAGGATGAACGCTAGCGGCAGGCTTAACACATGCAAGTCGCGGGGTAACGGATCAGGTTTTCCTGATGCCGACGACCGGCGAACGGGTGAGTAACGCGTATGCAACCTACCTCTGACTGGAGGATAGCCCCGAGAAATCGGGATTAATACTCCATGAAACCACAACGAGGCATCTCGATGTGGTCAAAGCTTCGGCGGTCAGGGATGGGCATGCGTCCCATTAGTTTGTTGGTGAGGTAACGGCTCACCAAGGCGACGATGGGTAGGGGGCCTGAGAGGGTTGTCCCCCACACTGGTACTGAGACACGGACCAGACTCCTACGGGAGGCAGCAGTGAGGAATCTTGGTCAATGGGCGAAAGCCTGAACCAGCCATGCCGCGTGCAGGAAGACTGCCCAAAGGGTTGTAAACTGCTTTTCTACGGGAAGAAACTCCCGATCTCTATCGGGACTGACGGTACTGTAGGAATAAGCACCGGCTAACTCCGTGCCAGCAGCCGCGGTAATACGGAGGGTGCAAGCGTTATCCGGAATCATTGGGTTTAAAGGGTGCGCAGGCGGAGCAGTAAGTCAGTGGTGAAAGCCTACGGCTTAACCGTGGAATTGCCATTGATACTGCTGCTCTTGAGTGCGGCCGAAGTGGGCGGAATGCGTCATGTAGCGGTGAAATGCATAGATATGACGCAGAACACCGATCGCGAAAGCAGCTCACTAGACCGTAACTGACGCTGAGGCACGAAAGCGTGGGGAGCGAACAGGATTAGATACCCTGGTAGTCCACGCCGTAAACGATGATCACTAGACATTGGCGATATACTGTCAGTGTTCAAGCGAAAGTGTTTAGTGATCCACCTGGGGAGTACGTCCGCAAGGATGAAACTCAAAGGAATTGACGGGGGCCCGCACAAGCGGTGGAGCATGTGGTTTAATTCGATGATACGCGATGAACCTTACCTGGGCTTAAATGCAGGATGATCTCCCGGGAAACCGGGATTCCTTCGGGCATCCTGCAAGGTGCTGCATGGCTGTCGTCAGCTCGTGCCGTGAG
>CAZOSO010000125.1:0-5562 GCA_964582635.1 uncultured Weeksellaceae bacterium
ATGAACCGCAGGTTCCGCTTCAGTCCCTTGAACTTAGCTCGCTTAACGGCAGAACGTTTGAAAAGTTCTCGAAAACTCTCTTCTTCCAGATCCCTCCAATCCTTACGGGTCATTCCTAAAAGGTCAGGATGGGGTTCGAAACGGGGTTCCTGGTGGGGAACGGAGAATTTGTTCCAGGGGCAAACATCTTGACAGATATCGCATCCGAAAGCCCAATCAGCCATTTTCCCTTTCATTTCGGGAGGTAGCTGATCATCCTTCAGCTCGATGGTAAGGTAGGAGATGCATTTGCTCCCGTCCACTTCATAGGGTTCGATGGCCCCGGTAGGGCAGGCATCGATGCACTTGGTGCAAGAACCGCAATAATCTTTTGTCGGACCATCCGGCTCCAAGTCCAACTCGCAAATGATCTCCCCGATGAAGAAAAAAGATCCCTGTTCGCGGTTGAGCAGATTGCTGTTCTTTCCTTGCCATCCCAGGCCGCTTCGTACCGCCCATGCTTTGTCCATCACGGGTGCCGAATCCACGAAGACCCGGTGCTCGAATTCCCCGAAACTTTCTTCCATACGCTGGACGAGGGAGCGAAGTCGGTCTTTCAGGACAAAATGGTAATCCTCCCCATAGGCGTATTTGGAGATCTTGGGGGCATCAGGGTCTGTTTGCGTTCGTTGGGGATAATAATTGTAAAGCACGGATATGACCGAACGGGCTCCATCCACCAGAAGCCTGGGATCCAAACGTTTTTCGAAATTTCGCTCCATCCAATGCATTTTCCCGTGTTTCCCCTTTTCCAACCATTCTTCTAAACGGGGAGCCTCTTCTTCCAAACGTTCAGCCTTGGAGATGCCGCAATAGAAGAAACCTTCCTGGCGGGCTTCTTCTTTGATCCAGCGAGCGTATTCTTGCTTTTGACGGTTCGAAAGGGCCATTGTTACGAAGGTCGGGATCGAGCTTGGAAGAGGAAAAAAGCGTTCCAAAAAGCGTAAAGCGTAACCCCTGCTTGGGTTCCCAGCGTGTCTTCCGTGAAAAAGGAAAGGAAGATGGTGATGAAAAAAACCGTGTAGTAAGGGTTTTGGAACGCTTTTTTACGGACCCCCGGAACAAAGAGGGAGGCCAAGAAGAGCAGAAAGCCCAAAGGCCCCCAAGCGATCCAACAGGTGAGGAATTGTTGGTGAGCACGCTCCCTGTATTCCGGTTTGAGCGGGGTGTCGATCTCGTGGTAGGCTTCTTCGAACGCCTTATCAAGATCGCCCGTTCCAACGCCGATCCAAGGGTGTTCCCGAATGATCCAGGATCCCGCTCTCCAGAATTCAAAGCGTTGGGTCAGGGAATTACCGCTCGGGTTCTGACCTCTCCTGTATTGATCGATCGCGAACATGGCTTTACGGAGGCGCTTTCGAAGAGGGTTCATGCGGTGAAGAGCGATGTTCGCTACTCCTTCTTCCACCCTTCTGATATCGGCAGGGCTCATCTTCTCCATTCCTTCCGCATCTTTTTTGAGGCCTTTCGAGGTCATGTAGCGGATGAGGGTGTACTCGATGGCATTTCCCTTTCCGTCCTTTCCTTTATAGGGGATGTCGCTTCGCTCGTTCCAGGCTTTCTTCAGCTCGGGGCGACAGATGTAACGCCAGACATAATAGCCGTTCTCCGAGGCCTTTTTTTCCGGATAATGTTCGTAATAGATCCCTTGGGCCGTTTTTGGAGGGAGGTCTTCGTTCTTGTTCAGTGGGCTGTCCTCGATGTGTGCGTAATCCTGCCATTCCCATACCAGGTAAGCGCTCGGTGCGATGAGGGTTCCGAGGATGATAAGAAGAGGGGCGACCTTTCGCTCTTTTTTCCACCAGCGATAAAAGAGGTGGAGCAAAAGCGCAAGGACCACCACCATCGAAATACCAGTGGCCAGGATCGCTAAATAAAAGAGCGTCCAAAGGATGAAGGCTATCGATAGGAGTTTGTGGACGGGTCGAGTTTCCTCCCGAAAAAGAAGAAAGGAAAAGAAAAGCGCCATACAACCCATTAGACTGAGTCGTATCGCCGATATGAAAAGGGTGGGTTCCCCCCTTATTTCCCAAGGTATTCGGAGCCAATCCATCCAAACGAGAAAACTGCTCGCGCTTGAAAGAAAAAAGGCAGCCATAAAAACAAGGAGAATGGGGCGAAAAGGGGGGGTGTTCTCTCGTCCTCCCAAAGTGATCGGCAAAAGGAGGAGGGGAAGTTTTATCCGGATGTCCTGTAGCCCCTCCTTTAATTCCGAGGTATGGAGAAGGCCCAGCAAATGGATCGCGAAGAAGGCTAGGAGCCAAAGAACGGCGGGGTCTTTAAAAGCTCTTTTCGCCCGCTCCTTGATGTTCCCACCGAAAAACCATTCGAGCACGAGAAGGATGATCCCTACCGACATAAGGATGCGGGAAAGGGGAAGGCCAGCGGCTATCAGCCCGACGGCGAAGCCGTTCGTCCGATCAGCCCAGCGTTCGGGGATCAGCGCCATCATCCCCCTCCATTGCTTCCCTTGTGGTCCTCGGGAGGTGCGAGCACAGAATCATACCGGGAACTGCTCAGGACCCTTTTGGCAGAATCGAGGGCGGGGTCGTTTTGAAAGGAAGCTCGGATCTTCCCTTCCTGATAATAATAGCGAGAGGCGATCTCTCGGTATAGGCGTTGCCGGATCTCTTGGGAAAAACGTTCGATATCCCGTTCTGGGTCCGGTTCCAATTCCTTTTGGAGTGCTTTGTATTCCTTTTCAGCATCCTCAAAGTACTTTTCCTCCTTGGCGGTCTTTTTAAGGGCTTTCAATTTTTCGGTCGTTCGGGTCCGGTATTCGATCCCCTCCTTCATCAATCTTTTCTTGAAGTGCTCCATCGTAGTGTCCGGCAATTCGAACTCAGGGGGAGGGGGGATGCTGTCTACGGCAAGCCGGAAGCGCGTGGCGTGGTCGAAAATGAAATGGTCCGTAAGGAGCTTTGCTAGAAAAGCGCTGGGCTTTTCTTTGGGAACCCGAATATCGGGATGAATGCCCCTTGCGTCAAGCACCTTTCGGCCGTTCTCGGTCCGATAGGTTTTCACCAAAGAATCCGGTACGTTGCGGGCATGGCCTTGCTTGTCCTCTTTCGAATAGTCCACTTCCTGGATGCAACGACCACTGGGAATGTGATACTTAGCAACGGTCAGCTTGATCTTCGAATTGTAGCTGAGGTCTTGTGCTTGCTGGACCAATCCTTTCCCAAGGGTACGTCGTCCGATGATCACACCTCGATCCAGATCTTGCATACAGCCTGAAACGATCTCCGAGGCGGAGGCGGAATTCTTATCGACCAGGACAGCCAAGCGCAAATTGGTGTCCAGAGCTTCGTCGAGGGCTGCATAGGTCTTGTTCCACTCTTTCGTTCGGCCTCGGGTCTCGACCACGGTCTCCCCTTTGGGCACGAAGAGGTTCACGATCTTAACGGCCTCCTTGAGAAGGCCTCCTCCGTTCCCTCGAAGGTCGAAAACGAGCCGCTCCATCCCTTGATCCTTAAGCTCTTTGATGGCTTTTTCTACTTTTTGGCTACAGTCCCGGGTGAAAGAGCGAAGCTTGATATAGCCCGTTCGATCGTTGAGCATGCCCCTATATGGGACAGCAGGTACCTGGACCCTTTCCCTTTGGAGCTCGAATCGGAGCGGATCTTCATGCCCCCTCCGTTTCACTTTCAAGCTCACCTTGGTACCGGCCTGCCCTTTAAGGATGTTGCTCACTTCGCTGGTCGAGTGCCCTTTCATGGAACGTCCTTTGACCTCGACGATCCGGTCTCCTGCCATAAGGCCGTTCTTCTCAGCCGGAAACCCTTCGTAGGGTTCCACGATCATCGTGTATTCCCCTCTTTTTTGAATGGAGGCTCCGATCCCTCCGTATTGCCCCGTGGTCTGGATGCGGTACTCTTCCATGCGGGATTCCGGGATGAACTTGGTGTATGGGTCGAGCGAATTGAGCATAGCATCGATGCCCGTCTTCATCAATTTTCCCGGATCCGTTTTATCGACGTAATAAAGGTTCAATTTCTTGAACGCTGAAGCGAAGATCTCGAGGTTCTTGTTGATCTGGAAATAAGGATCGTTCTTGCTAAAGGCCATGGTGAGGAGGGCACCGATCCCAACGCCGATCACGATCAGCCCCATACGGATCCATCGTCCCGTTAGCGCAAAAAAGGTCTTAGGTCTTTCCATTGGGTTTGAAATAGAGGGTTCGTCCGGCTTGTCCAAAGGTATCAGGATCCACCCTTCTCATTCCCTTCTAAGGGATCATTCCCTTTCAATTCGTTCTCCAAACGTTCCAGGACCTTGATCATTTCCCGTTCCACGCTATGGTAGCTTGGAGGAACTTCCCCATTGTAGAGGAAAAAAAGGTCCGCCCGAAGAGCAGCTCGCTGAAGTTGCTCAATGACTCCTTCTTTATGGAGGCGGAAAGTTTCGCGTAGGATCCTTTTAGCGCGGTTCCTTTCGTGGGCCTTTTTGAGTTTTCGTTTTGGAGCGGTCACCCCGTAGTGGAGTTCGCCATTACCCGTTGAAAGGTGGTAAAGGAGGAGGAGCTTTCCGCTCCGGATTCGCTCCCCCTGCTTAAAAAGCCGATCGATCGCCTGCTTGCTTTTCAGGCGTTCGCTTCGCCGGATGCGCTTGTCCATCGGGCAGGTTTTACCGCCCCCTTTATTGTTCGGAGACTTTTTTCACGCCCGCTTCTTTGAGATATTCTTCGATGGCCATCGTCATCGAGGGAGCATTGGGCTTGGGGGCTTGAATGTCAAGGCGAAGGCCGGCTTTCTCGACAGCTTGGGTGGTAGAAGGCCCGAATGCGGCGATCAGGGTTTCCCCTTGCTCAAAGTCCGGGAAGTTCTGGAAGAGGGATTCGATCCCTGAAGGACTGAAAAAGACCAAAAGGTCGTAATCCACATTCGCCAGGTCCGAGATGTCACTAGAGACCGTTCGATAGAGAATGGCACTGGTGAAATCGATCCCGGCGGCTTCAAGTTTCTCAGGGATAGACCGCTTGCTGTTATCGGAGCAAGGGAGGAGGAATTTTTCCTTTTTGTGTTTTTTGATGATCTCCAGAAGGTCATCGAAGCTCTGGTCCCCGAAAAAGATCTTCCGCTTTCGGTAGACCACGTACTTCTGCAGGTAGTAGGCGATAGCTTCCGAGTTGCAGAAATACTTCATGGAATCCGGTACGGTCACCCGCATTTCATTGGCCATGCGGAAATAATGGTCCACAGCATTTCGACTGGTGAAGATGACCGCCGTATGTTCCAACAGGTCGATCCGTTCCTTGCGGAATTCCCTGGCTGGAACAGCTTCTACTTGAATAAAGGAGCGGAAGTCCACTTCCAGCCCATATTTTTCGGCCAGATCGTAGAAAGGGGACTTCTTATTGGTTGGTTCCGGTTGGGAGACCAGAATACTCTGTATCCTTTTCAATGGCTTGAGGCTTTGCTCCCTCCCCCTTCTTTCGCTCAGGCATCAATATTGATCGATAAATGCCTTGATCATTACGATCAAAGGGAGAATTTCGAGCGTGCAAAGGTATAAAAAGATATA
>CAZOSO010000126.1:0-5541 GCA_964582635.1 uncultured Weeksellaceae bacterium
GGCTTCATCCAAAGGGTATAAAAAGCAGGCTTCAACCCGTTCATCCGCCAAGCCTTCCGGTCTTCCTTATTGGCCAGGATCCGGTTCTTGAGCGATACATTGCTCTGACCTCCGACCCGCATCCTTACCATCGTTCGATCGAGGTAATAAAGACGAGCCCCGTGTTTATGAACGAAACGGAGCATCAGTTCATAATCCGCAGAAGAGCTCAATTCGGTCCGATAACCACCGTAAGTCCGGAACCATGAGGTTTTGGCATAAAAGGTCGGATGAGGTGGCATCCATCCTTTTCGGAATTTACCCGGGCAATAGTCCCCCGCTTTCCAACGACGCGCGATCCGGGAAGTATTCGCTTTATCCACATAGACCAGATCCCCATAGACCGCATCCACTCCCCCCTTTTCAAAAGCCTCCACCATATCAGCGATCACCTCCTCATCCTCGAGCAGGTCATCTGCGTTCAATACGCCGGTCACTTCACCGGTGGCCATTCGAAGCCCCTTGTTCATCGCATCGTAGAGCCCCTCGTCGGCTTCGGAGATCATGCGCCGCTCTTTTCCCTCCCATTTCCGCACCTCAGCTTGCGTTCCATCGCTGGATCCCCCATCGACGATCAGATGTTCGATATCGGGGTGCGTTTGCGCATCGACCGAGCGAAGGGCATCTCCGATCGTTTCCGCCGCGTTGAAAGCCACTGTGATGATGGTGACCTTCATGCCCTGATCTTCCTTTCGCGAATGAATTCAGCAGGATTCCCCCGATAGATCCCGTAGGCGGAAAGATCCGAAGCAGTGACCGAGCCCATGGTCAAAAAAGCGTGGGAAGAGGCCCTGACACCAGGCCCCACGACAGCCTTTGCCCCGATCCAAACCCCTTCCTCCAGGGTGATCCCCTCCACGATAAGATCGAAAGTGGGGCTAGCGTGATCGTGATTGCCACATAAGAGCATCGCCCCTTGACTGATGCACGTATGGGAACCGATCGATACCGTTCCGAGATCGTCGATCCAAACTTCTTCCCCGATCCAAACGTGATCTCCGATGATCAGGAACCAAGGGTATTTGATATTGACCCGCGGTTTGATAACGACCCCTTTCCCCACCTTAGCTCCGAAAAGGCGAAGCAAAAAGCGCTTCAAGCCAGAACCCGGCAATGGGGACTTGAAAAAAAAGGCGTTCACAAGGAACCACAACCCCCTTATCCATGCCGGTCCAGGGTCATAGTCCGGATTTTCGAATCGGGATAGATCGGTGACACCCCGTGCCATGGGATCAAAATTAGGAATTCGAGTCGGCCCGCTCCTGACATCGCTCCCAATCCGAAGCAGCGAAGCTCCGGACCTTTTCCAGCTCTTCCTCGGGAATGAGCGGTCCATCCGGGATCCTGGAATCAGGGAGGAGGTAACTTCCATACAGCACCGAATAGCACAAAAGCCTTCGCGACCATTCCTGGAACCACTTCACAGCCTTCAGGGAAGAGCGCCGAGGTTTCGGAGATAGGTCCAGGCGTTCGGCAACCCTTTTCATGGTCTTGAGCTGCCTTTCCCCATAAGAACGATGAGAGGGAGCAAGATCGATCGCATCCGGTTCGTAGCTCGCTCCCATGTAGGTAGCGATCCGCTCAAAAAAGCGATGGGGATCCCTTTTCAGTTCATCGTAAAGAAGGACAAGAGGCGCTGGCCGGAAATTCCGGTCCAGGGCCTCTATTTTGCGGGAGAAGAGGAGTTCATCCCTGCTCCACCATCCGTCGTCATTCTCCACATCGAAAAGCTCGCTGAAACGGCCCTTGAATCCGTTCTTCACGAAACGCCGATATTGAGAAGCGGCCCAGCTCTCCGGCGATCGCAAGATGATGATGGAATGGGTCTCCGGATATCGCGATGCGAACCTGGCCACTTCGCGTTCCAGTTGGCGGTCGAACTCCCTGGAGAAAAAAAGCTTTTGACCCCGGCTCTTTTCGATGATCGAAGGGTAACTTTTATAGCGGGTGCGTTGGATGTACCGGACCCCCTTCAGCTTTGGAAAGAAATGGTATTGGAGGTAAGTGGTCCCCGTCTTTCCGAGGCCGACGTGCAAATAAAGTTCCGGGTTGCCCCCATCTTGTTCACCCATGATGGCGCAAGTTACGGAAGAGCATCCTGATGGGAGGGATCGCCCCGTCCCCATATCTTTTTACCTTTCACTCCATGGAACCGCTCCAAGGATCGGATCATTCGCCAGCAGCATCGGAATTGGTGCTCAACCCCGATGGGAGCGTCTATCACCTAGGGCTCTTCCCCGAAGACATTGCCGAACGGATCTTTCTCGTGGGTGATCCGGGCCGAGTGGAGCAATTCTCGAACAAGTTCGACACCCTCGAACTGAAAAGGAGAAACCGCGAGTTCCTCACGCACACGGGCTATTACCGCGGTCAAAGGTTGAGCGTCCTCTCCACCGGGATCGGAACCGACAACATCGACATCGTGGTCACGGAACTGGATGCCCTTGTGAGCTTCGATCTCAGCACAAGGAAGCCGCTTCCAGCTCCAGGAGCTTTGGAAATGATAAGGGTGGGGACTTCAGGGGCTTTGCAAGAAGATCTAGCGGTCGACAGCTTTCTCCTATCCGAATTGGTGATCGGGATGGACGGGGTCATGCACGCCTATGGCTTCAAGGAGACCGAAAGGGAGAAGCGGGTCCGAAAAGCCCTCGAAGCATCCGATGTATGGCCTTCCACCTTTGCCTCCCCTTATGTGGTGGAGGCCGCTCCAGAGCTTCTCAGCGAGTTCGGAGATATCGAACGCGGCATCACCTTGACCGCCCACGGTTTTTATGGCCTTCAGGGCCGTTCTTTGCGCCTTCCATTGGCCCATCCTTCTTTGAACGCTTCTTTGAGAGCTTTTGAACAAGAAGGCCTTCGGGTGACCAACTTCGAAATGGAAAGTTCCGCCCTCTACGGTTTAGCCTCTTCCCTGGGCCATCGGGCCTGTACGATCTGCCTTCTCATTGCGAATCGCTATTCGGGGGATTTCAGTGCGGACCATGAAAAGCGCATGGACGCTTTGATCCGAACGATCCTGGATCGTTCTGTGGAGAACTGATCCGGGAAAGCCCTGCTCGATCACCGTCATTTCCCGACCTTCGTAGAAGATGGATGAGCGCAATATCGATTCATTGATCCGCCTGATCGATGACCCGGACGAACGGGTCTTCGACCATATACGCCACGAACTAGTGGCGAGAGGGGAAGATGCGATCCCTGAGCTGGAATCAGCTTGGGAAAGCGGAGATTTCGGTCTTCTCTTTCAACAGCGGGTCGAACAGATCATCCATCAGATCCAATTCGAACAAGTTAAAAAAGGACTTCGTGAATGGGCCGAGGAAGGGGGGAGCGATCTTTTAAAGGGTGTTTTATGGGTCAATCGCTACCAATACCCCGAATTGGACCTGGGGGCGATCCACCGGACGATCGGGCAAATGAAAAAGGACGCTTGGATCGAACTGCACGAAGACCTGACCGCCTTCGAGAAAGTGAAGGTCCTGAATCACGTGATCTATACGGTCTACGGCTTCAGAGGGAACAAAAAAGATCCTCAAGCTCCCCGTAACCATTATTTGAACATCCTATTGGAAAGCAAGGATGGTAGTCCTTTAGCCCTCGGGATCCTCTACATTTTGCTGGCCCGTTCATTTCAGATCCCCATACGCGGGGTGGACCTGCCGGAACATTTCATCCTTGCCTACATGGATGAGCACAGCATCTTACCCGCTATCGGTCAGGAGGGGAATGTGCTCTTCTACATCAATCCCTTCAGCAAAGGAGGGGTCTTCGACCAAAAAGAGATCGATTCCTTTCTAAAACAGCTCAAAAAAGACCCGGACCCTTCTTATTATCAGCCTTGCGGGAACATTGCCATCGTGCGGCGGCTGATCCAACAACTCAAGAACGGATATCGCGGGAACGGTCAAGAAGAAAAGGTGGAAGAGCTCGCTGAATTGGAGCAAGAGCTGGACGTTGAAAGTTCCTGATCAAGCTTCTTGTTCCAGGCCGAACTCCTCTTTCAACTGTTCGACCCACTGCTCGACCCTTTCGTCGGTCATTTCTTCCTGATTGTCCTCATCGAGGGCTAATCCCATGAACGCATCCTCATCCTCGAGCTCGGCCTTCGACTCATCGTGCTCGTAGCCTTCGGTGGGCCATTTGCCGATCAAGGTCCCTCCGTTCTCCTTCACGATATCGCCAAGGACCCCGATGCCATCGCAGAAATACATGCTATACCCGTACTGATCCCCTAGGCCAAAAATGGCCACGGTCTTCCCCGTGAAATCGATATCCGTGAAGGATTCATAGAACTCATCCCAATCGCTCTGGAGTTCTCCATCGTGCCAGGTAGAGAGCCCCAATATGATCTTTTGGTAGGGTTGAAAATCCTCCGGCTTCACCTCATAGATCTCGTTCACATCTACGCGGTCCTCACCCAAGAGTTCTTGGATCCGCATAGCGATCCCCTCGGTGACCCCTGTATCAGAGCCGAAGAAAAGCCCGATCTTATCGCTTTTATCGCTGCTCATGGTATTCTGCGCTCTTTCCTTGTTCAGCGTGCAAAGGTATGGAAAAGCAGCAGCAAGTTCAGGTTTTATTTCCCTCCGATGGAATCGGAATATGAACTTCCACCCGAGTCCCTTCCCCGATCTGGGTGAAATAATTCACTCTGCCTCCAAAAAGGTCCGCTCTTCTTTCAACGTTGATCGCCCCTTGGCCTTCATTTTTCTTATTCGGGTCATAGCCCCTTCCATCGTCCTCAACCGAAAAGAAGAGTTGATCCCCTTCTCGGTGCTCGATCCGAACCCACACGTTCTCAGCCTTCGAATGTTTCATGACGTTGTTGAGCAGTTCCTGGAAAATCCGATAAGAGGCCACTTGAAGGAACTCAGGAAGCTCCTCAGTTCTCTCAGGAGCTTCTAAATGAGGCTTGATGCCTTGACTATCCCGTACCCGTTCCAAGACTCGCTCCACAGCTTTTATCAACCCGAATCCCCTCAACTCATTGGGCATCAGATCATAGGTGATGTTCCGGGTCTCATCGATCGCTCTCTGGATCATGTCCTCCATTTCCGCTAGCTCCGTGCTTTCTTTTTCTCCGGATCCTCCCGATGATCCTTCCAGCGATTGCAGTTGCATCTTGGTCGCCGAGAGGATCTGTCCGATGCCATCGTGGAGGTCTTCAGCGATCCGCTTTCGCTCGCTTTCCTGCGTTTGGATCACAGCTTCGAGGACCTTCCGTTCCATATCCTTGTGTTCGGACAGGTCCGTCAAAATGGCGATCGTTCCGTGGAACTCCCCTTCGTCATCGAAAAGAGGGGTTCCGCTTATTAAGAAAGGGATCCGCTCTCCCTGTGCGGTCATAACATCGAACTCGTTCTGGCTTTCCTCCCCGCTTTTTCGGCTTTCCAGAACCTTTTCGATCCGTTCTTTAATGTCCTGACTGAACTGCCCAGCGAATTCGATAAGGTTCTGTCCTTCGAGCTGTTCGCGCTTATATCCGAGCCGATCCAGCAAACG
>CAZOSO010000127.1:0-5537 GCA_964582635.1 uncultured Weeksellaceae bacterium
AAAGGAGGTCCCCCATCGAGCCCAGGTGGCGGAATTTGGTAGACGCGCATGGTTGAGGGCCATGTGGCCATTGCGGCCGTGAGGGTTCGAGTCCCTCCCTGGGCACTCCTTCCATCCTTCCTTTTTCAGCGGAAAAGTTTGGAATTCCTAGCCTTATTTGCCGTGGGAAGGAGGTCCTAAATCCCAAAGTCCAAATCCCAAAGCCCAAGGGACTTTTTCTTTAGCAGGCTTTAAAGCTTGTTCACTGAAAGCAAATGAACGAGGCTTTGGCAACCGTTCATCGACGGGATCGCAAAAAGGTCGAAGAATTCATGCCCGTTTCCAGGGAGGTGGGCATCTTCCTTGAGCCTATATGAAGATCAAGCCCTTCACCGACTCTCAAACTCTTCTTTCACCCACTGGTCCAATTCTCCCTCTTTCTTTTTCTCCACGAGCTTTTCCATCAAGGGGTTCTCTTCGAGGCCATTCTCCTTTTCTTTCTCATAAAAAGTGGCCATCGCCCTATAACCCGCTTGATTCCCTTTCAACTTGTCTTTTTGGTCCGGATTTTCCAAGCTATGCTCGGTCCAACCGGCCATAAAGATCAAAAGAAGGATCGAGTTCTCGTTCGTAGCATCCGTGACCCTACCCCCTAGCACAATGGTCACCGTAGGACTTCCCTGCGCCCATTTCATGAAATATTCTTTGGCCCGCTTCCACTTTTTTTCTTGTTCATCGTATGGCGTGTTCATGAACCAATCGATGCACTCGAGGATGTTGTCCTGCTGGGATATATGATCCTCTTCGCTTTCCAATTTCGGATCCTCGGGGACCGTGAACCCGGATTGAGCTGAACCGATAAAGGGAACGAAGAGGAGAAGCAGGGCGGAAAGGGAGTTCTTAGCCATCATAAAAAGGGACCATTTGATCGTTCTTAACTCTTTTCTAAGGTACGAAAGCACGACCAAATCCTTTAGCTCCCTATAAGGCCAGTTTGCTAGGGCAGTCCCGTAAACGGTCCCTCTCGATCCCGTACCCATTCCCTCCTTATAAGCGATCAGCGAGGAGGAAGGTAGGGTAAGGAAAGCCAATTATCAAGCTCTCCCTAGGGTTTATCGTTCTTCGAGCTCCCCTTTGATGTTCCGAGGCGGTTTTTTCTCCTTGCCTTCTTTGAGGAACTGATCGAACCAACGGAATTGGCGGACCGAGTAGTCGTATTGATGGACCGGATTCCGGTACCCGTGTCCCTCGTTCGGATAACGCACCCAACGGAGCGGGACTTCAGGTTTTCTGACTTTCATATGGCGGAAAAGCTCCATGGATTGGGCCGGATGAACCCTGGTGTCCTGCTTTCCATGGGTGATCAAAAGCGGTGTTTGAGCCTTGTCCACATGATAGATCGGGCTTCGCTTCAAGTATTTCATCCAGTTCCCATCCCATATATACTCACGGGCATGGACCAAATAGAGCTCCATGGGGATATCGCTAGTCCCCCATTTAGAAATGTTGTTGCTCACCCCGAAGTTCATCACAGCGGCATCGAAATGCTCAGAATATCGAGTGGCCATCCATCCAGTGGCATAACCTCCGTAAGAGCCACCGGTCACGCCGATCTTGCCTTCTTCAGCGATCCCTTGATCGATCAGGTACTTGACTCCGTCCACGATATCGTCGAATTCCTTTCCGCCAGCATCTCCCTGGCTCGATTTCAGAAATTTCTCACCACGGCCGGTGCTGCCCCGATAGTTCGGGCAGAAAACTGCATAGCCCTTAGCAGCTGCAACCTGGCCGGGACGGCTGTAATAAGTGATCCATCCGTCGCTCAGGTGGGATTCCGGTCCCCCATGCACATAGACGATCAGTGGAACGGATTCCCCTTTCTCATATCCGACGGGTTCGATCAAAACCCCTTCGATCTTCTTGCCATCCCTCGCCTCATAACTGATGGTCCGTTGTTCTCCCAATTTCTTGTCAGCCAGCCATTCATTGCTGGTGGTCACCCGTTCACTTTTTCCCCCACCGCTTCTGATATAGAGTTCACGGGGATGCTCGGCCTTTGTGACCACAAAAGCAGCGTTCTTTCCTTCCGCTTGTGAGAAGCTATCGAAAACCTTATCGCCGGGCCCTTCGATGTAATTCAGGTCCGACCCGTCGGGTTTGATGCTTCCGTAAGCGCTTTTCGTTCCCTTGCTTGCGATAAAATGGATCCGTCCTTTTTCGGTCCACCGGATCGCTTCGAACTTCCCTTTGTAATCCGGTTTGATATTCTCGATCTCCCCACCGTCAGCAGACACTGTCAGGATCCGCCCCGCGATCACATCGTGGATGTCAGCTCCTCCGAGCATCGCCAAGGTCTCTCCGTCCGGGCTCCATCGAACGTCCGACAATTTCCCTTTCTGAGGGATCTTGGTCAAGAGCTCTCCATCGTTAGAATTGACGACACGGACCTGTTCGTGCATGTAGTGGTCGTCCACCCGAGGGGTCGGAGCTACCTTAAGCGCCAATTTCGAATCGTCCGGGGACCATCGCATCGTGGAGACCGTTCCTTCGACCTGAAGGCGGGTCGGCTCTTTTTCCGACTCGCTCACGTTCGTCACGAAAGCATGAATGTTCTTCATCCCTTCTTCATAGATCTCGGGCTCATCAGAAAGGGGTGAATTGGAACTTCCCCCTTTAGCCCGCATTCGATAAGAAAAGCGTTCACCACCGGATGCCCATTCAAAGGAGCTGACGTGCCCATCGAAACGGTAGATCTCCACTGCTCCACCTCCGGAAAGGGGGAGCTCATAAATGGCATCCTTGCCTTTTTCCTCGCTCGAAGCAAGGAAAGTGAGGCTTTCGTGGCCAGGACGGAAACGGATGTTCCGGAACGAACGCTTCCGATAAAGCTTCCCCTTTCCTTCCTTCACACTGTACACATAGAGCTCTTTGCTGTCCTCCTCTCCTTCCACTGGATCACCGGGAATAGAGAGAGTATAGGCCACATGGGAGGCGTCACCGTCCATACGGGCATCGCTCACCCGTTTCGTCCGGGCGACATCCTCTACGGTCATCCCTTCCTGCGCTCGCAGGGTATGAGCTTGAAAAAGGAAAAAGCAAGCGAAGATCAGAAGAATCGAAGAACGTTCCATGGCGATCGTTTAAGGTTTTGAAAGGGGGTCAAAAATAGGAGATCGAAGCTCTTCACGAGCTTTCGCTTTAAATAACTCTCGCTCAGACCCTAAGGACGGACCATGTAATGTCGCAAGAGATCCACCTGAAAGAAAAAGCGCATCTTTAAGGCTCAATTAAAGCCTCATGGCCCCCAAACGCTTGCTCGGTACCGTTCTCGTCCTTTTAGGGCTCCTTTTCGGGATGCGGTCCATGGATCTTCTTCCAGAGGTCCTGGTGGACCTTCTGTTCAGATGGGAGCTCATCCTTATCGGGCTCGGGATCTATTTGATGGCCACTGAGCGAAAAGGGAGGACGGGGTTGCTCCTCTTCTTGGTCGGCCTTCTTTTTTGGATCCCCGATGCTTTCGATCTACCCGACAATTACAGCGTTTGGCCGCTCCTTTTGCTCCTGATCGGTCTCTATTTCCTGCTAAGCTCCGATCGGAGCAGCAAGAAGAAAAAGGTCCGCCATCAAAAAGAAGCCAGAGACCGCTTTCAAGAGACGGTGATCTTCGGATCCAACGAGCGGATCGTTAACAGTGAGCATTTTCAGGGCGGGGACGTCATGGCCATTTTCGGAGAATCTCATATCGATCTCACCCGTTGTCATTGGGCAGAAGGATCAGGCGAGATCGAGGTTTTCTTTCTTTTCGGAGGGGGGACCATCCATGTTCCACCGGAATGGGACCTTGAGATCGATGTCGTGCAGATATTCGGAAGTTTTTCCGACAAAAGAACCCAAAAATTGGAAAGAGGTAGCCAAGAAACCCCTCGTCCGAGGGTCACAGGCTTCTGCATCTTCGGGGAAGGAAAGATCCGGGATTGAAAGAGTTAGGTCCTCCCGGAAAAGCTCAAGTGCCCCAAGTACTCCCATAATTCCAAGACCTCTTCCACCCCCAAGCGATAAGGACGATAGAGCTTGTTATCCGGGACCAAAAGGAGGCTTCCATTATCCTGTATCTCCCTCCAAACCCGTTTGTAACTGATCCCTTCGTTGCGGCTTACGACCACGTAAGTACGACCATCCCGGATCCGCGAAGGGTCCTGGATGTAGCGGCCGATCACATAGGCGCCGTCCTCGAGGGGAGGCATGGAATCCCCTCGCACAGGGAAAATACGCAACTCGCCAGAGGGAAGAAAGGGGATCCGTACTTTCTCAAGTTGCTCCAAGTACTCCGGATCCCCGTATCCGGATAGATAACCAGCGGTCGCTTCTCCGGGGATCACCTCCACCTCCCGACCTTTTTCCGAGCTTTTTTCTTGTTCCCGCTGCCCCTTCTCTCGCTCCAGCTCCTTTCGCAGAAGGCCATCGAGGGAGACCCTGAAGAATTCCGCGATATCCCGCAAAAGTCCCAGGGGAGGTTCAGCCCTTTCCTCCTCGTATTTTGCCAATCGTCCTCTACCGATCCCGAGCTTTTGAGAAAGCTCCTCCTGCGTTAGCCGATGGCGTTTGCGCAGATATTTAAGGTTCGATGCAAAAGACATGGCGATCCGAAAATTATCAAACTCCGATGGATTTTGATAGGACGGATCGCATTCTACCGAAAAAACGCTTCACACCGCTTTCCAGAAGTGATCGAAACAGATCGGACAGATCGTATGGCTCACGTTCGGGGGCATGTTCTCGATATGGGCGGGTATTTTATCCCAGGATCCTGTCCCATCATTTCTCAAGGTCCTTCTACAATTCGAGCACTCATGAAAAAAACCGTCCAATTGGAGATAAGACTGTTCGATGAGATCAGAGGAGGAAGCATCTTTTATTAAGGCCCTTTTGAACCTTAAACCGTTGACGAGCAAAATACCTTTTTCCTTTCTCAGTGGGTAGAGCATTTGGTCATAGGTCCGTTCTTCGCGAGGAGATGAACAATCGAACACATGATGGAAATGTTTTTGAGCGTTGAGCACCTTATGATATAATGCCTCATAATAATGCCTTACGTCTTCTTGTATAAAACCAAGAACGGAAGCACCGGGTCGTATTCGCTCCGGGAGCTCATTCTCAGACCCGTTCTGTTTATAGAATTCTTCCCAAGCGGGGTTGAAATAGATGAGCTTAAGGTCCTCGGATAAAACGTGGATGGGATCGGGATGAGCTTCGAGGGTGCTAAGCTCGAAACTACCCAGGGTTTCAGTAATATGATCATGAAAGCGTAACATATGCGCAGCTTAAGAGATGATTGAAAATACGCGAAAAAGAAGTCCCATATCCCCTGTTATATACGGACTGTGAAAAAACAGTTCTTTCTGGGAGCCCTTTTGCGAAAAACCCTTAAAAGGTGGATAACGAATGACCTGAAGTCAACCCCATCTTACTAGAGGGATAATAAAAAAGGAAGCCGGCTTCAAAAAGGGGGAAGAAAAAACCCGCGTTAGCGTGCTAACGCGGGTAAGAGCGGGAAACGG
>CAZOSO010000128.1:0-2833 GCA_964582635.1 uncultured Weeksellaceae bacterium
AGTTCAGAGGATATCCCTTGCTTCCTTCCCAACCAGAGGGCACTCGCCACGGCCAGTTCTTCCCCTTTTAAAGGTGTTTCCTCTCGGAGGGCTCTATAACATCGTTCCCTCCATCGGAGAGCCAGGGTCATAAGGTCCATTCCCCGCCCTGAAGCTTCGACCATCCCGAATTCAGTGCGCTTTGCGCTCGTTTCATAATGGATGCCCTGCTTCTTGTAAAAAGCCCGTCGGTCGAAAGCGCTAGGGGCCTTGGGGGCAGGAATTCGCTGGAGCGAACCGACAAACCCTACGATATCGCCTGGCAAAGGGGGATCTGTGTCACCTGAGGGTTGCAGCTTTAATAGAAATGGTAGTTCTTCGGGGATTAGCTCCGCTCGATAGCAATAAAAACCCCCTCTTTTTCCGGAGAAAGCCCGTATCCTACAATAGGAGCTGTCATTTTTCTCGATCTCTGAACCAAGGGAAGGTGCTTCCCTCGAACGCTTTTCCATCAGCATCCCGATAGCTCCGGCCAGGGCCCAGACCATAAGAAAGATCAAACCCGGAACATGCCGTTGGGAATAAGGCAGTTTGCGAGCATAAACAGAGAAGAGCAAGCCTAGAAAAAGCGGGACAAAGAAGGAAAGAAGAAGGGGCAGGGAAGATCCGGGAAGAAAAAGAGCTCCGGACGCACCGAACCCATAAGCCAGTACGATCGGCAACAAAGGGCTGCGTATCCCGTACATGGTATGAAGGTTCGGCTTCGGAGGGACTTATCATTGGACGGACCTGCACAGAAAAGAGCTTTCTTTTGCATATGTGATGGAACAAAAGCACTTTTGCCTCGTTAAAAGTGACGAAGAAAACACGGACCATGAAAGCCTCTTTCCCTTTCGCACGAGCATCCTTCATTTTGCTCCTCCTTCTTCCCTTCATACCCTCCAAAGCCCAGAACGCAGCGGATAAGGAGAACGAGCAAGAAAAGCGGACTTCCCGTAAGTTCCGGACCCTCCTCCACCATATCGGACAAGCTTACGTGGATTCCGTGGACAAAGCGGAGCTTACAGAAACCGCTATCCGGGAAATGCTGAAAGAACTCGACCCTCACTCTACTTATATTCCTCCTGAGCGGGTCAAAGAAATGCGCCAACCCCTCGAAGGGAATTTTGAAGGGATCGGCATCAGGTTCAACATACTCAGGGACACGATATTGGTCGTAAGGCCTATACCCGGCGGCCCTTCGGAAAAACTGGGGATCCGTTCCGGCGATAAGATCGTCAAGATCGAAGGCGAGAATGTGGCTGGGATCGGGATCACGAACCAAGGCGTTCGCGACCGCCTATTGGGCGAAAAAGGAAGCCGTGTGGAAGTATCGATCTACCGGGAAGGGGAGCCGGAATTGCTCCACTATGAGATCATCCGCGATAAAATTCCGATCCATAGCATCCGGGCAAGCTATATGGTCAAACCCGGGGTCGGTTATATCAAGGTCGAACGTTTCTCGGGGCGTACGATGAAGGAATTCAAAAAAGCTGTTAAGGACTTGAAGGAAAAGGGAATGGAAAATTTGATCCTCGACCTTCAAGGGAATTCCGGGGGGTATCTAAGAACGGGGCTCAAAATAGCCGACCAATTCTTGGAAAAGGATCGATTGATCGTTTATACGGAAGGAAGAGCGTTCCCCCGGCGCGAGCGAAGGGCTACAAGCGACAGCTTGTTCCAGGAAGGCAAATTGGTGGTCATGATGGACGAAAGCTCGGCCTCGGCGAGCGAGATCGTGGCCGGAGCGGTTCAGGATTGGGATCGTGGCGTTGTCGTCGGGAGAAGAAGCTTTGGAAAAGGATTGGTCCAGCGACCCGTCGACCTTCCCGATGGTTCAGTGGTGCGCCTAACGATCTCTCGCTACCACACCCCGAGTGGACGCTGCATTCAGAAACCCTATGAAAAAGGAAACCCCGAGGAATATGCCAAAGAAAAATATCAACGGTTCGGTTCGGGCGAGCTTTTCCATGAGGACAGCATCGATATCGTGGATTCTCTGAAATACAAAACACGCCTAAAAAAGCGGACCGTATACGGAGGCGGAGGGATCATTCCCGATGTGTTCGTCCCCATCGACACAACCGGCAATTCCGATTACCTCCAGGCCCTCAGGCGAAAGCGGGTCATTAGCCAACTCGCCTTGAATTACGCCGACGAAAATCGGAAGGAGCTTAAGAAGGAATATGAAGATCCAAAAGCCTTTGCCGAAGGCTTTAAGATATCCGAGGAATTAAAGGAACGCATGATCGAAAAAGGGAAGAAAAAGGACGTGGAATTCGATGAAAAGGAATACGAACGCTCGAAACGCTATATAAACGGCCAACTCAAAGGGATGATCGCTCAGAACCTTTGGGGGACGGAAGCTTATTTCAGGGTACACAATCCGCTCCGCCCCTCTTATCGAAAGGCGATCGAAGTCTTGACCGATGGGACTTTCGAACAGATGGATCTAGCGGAGACCCGCTGATCCCATCGATCCATTAACTTTGAAAAAAAAACGACCCTATGGACCAACGTGTGAATACCGGGCTTTTGGCAGTTATAGCTGTTCTGACCGCCGTTAATACCATCATGATCGGTACCGGCGCTCCTTCGAACTCTTCATCGAACAGCCAGAACGAAGAGAATGGGAATTCAGTGAGCAAAAAAGAGCAGGAGAGCAATGTGACGGCAACGCGGCGAGATAGAGGGCAGGACAAGAACAACAAACCGAACCGGAAGGATCGCGGGTCCAATAAAAAATCTAAGCCCGAAAACCCTCCCACTAAGATCGAATTCGAAAAATACAACCACGACTTCGGGACCGTGAATG
>CAZOSO010000128.1:2933-5534 GCA_964582635.1 uncultured Weeksellaceae bacterium
CCTCCCACTAAGATCGAATTCGAAAAATACAACCACGACTTCGGGACCGTGAATGCCGGGGAAAAGGTCACCAAGAAGTTCAAATTCACCAATACCGGGGATAACCCCTATGTCATCCAAAAAGCAAAAGGTTCTTGCGGATGCACGGTCCCCAAATACCCCAAGAAGCCGATCCCTCCCGGAGAAAGCGCCAAGATCACGGTCAATTACAGCCCCGGGAAAAAAGTCAGCGGCATGCAGAACAATTCTGTCACCCTTACGGGAAATACAGAGCCGCGCAAAACCAAGCTTCGGATCAAGGCCAAGGTTCAGAAGTAAGAGTTGAACAGTTCCCTCATCGTTTCTGAATTCAAGCCTTCCCCTTCAAAGAAGGGGAAGGCTTTTTTCATCCTCGCATTGCTCTTTCTCACTAGCTCGGGGCCAAAAGCTCAAGAAAAGCTTCCTGAGCTCGGCCCCATAGCCTTTGAACCAGGGGAGCGCCTGGAATACAGGGTGGAATATGAGTGGAAGGGACTTTGGACCAAAGTGGGAAAAGTCGCCTTTACCGTAAAGGAACGGGAAGCAGATGATGGGACGCCTTGCTATCGGTTCCAGGGAAAAGGGAGCACGCTGCCTTTCTATGACATCTTTTTCAAGGTCCGGGACCTCTACCGCTCTTTGGCCCGAAAAGAAGACTTGATGCCGCTCCGTTTTTTTAGAAGGGTCCACGAGGGCAAGCGTCGATTCGCAGAAGACCTTCGTTACGAGCATCAGAAGGGGATCATCCGCTATCGTTCGAGCAAGGATGAAGAAAAAAAAGTCTCTTTCTCGGGGGATCTGCTCGACCCTTTGACCGCCATCTATTATTGCCGCTCTCTAAAACTGGATGGATTGTCCCCGAGCGATACGGTTCCGGTCCAACTTTCTTTGGGAAAAAAGACCTATTCGACCTATTTCGCTTACAAGGGTAAAAAAGCCTTTCAGCATCCGGACGGAAAAACATACCAGTGCCACCATATCCAACCCGAATTGATACCGGGTAGCATCTTCAAAGAAGGGGATCATATGAAAGTCTTGGTCACGGACGACTCCCAAAAGACGCCTGTATTTGTGAAAAGCGAGATCGCTGTCGGCACCATTAAAGTTTACCTTTCGGAAAAAGAAGGATCGGCGGATCCTTAAATTCGTTCGAAAAGATGCTTTAAATGGAGGAAGAAGCGTTCATCCAAGCGGATGGTCTTACGATCGCTGTTGATTTCGACGGAACGATCGTGGAGCACGCTTATCCAAGGATCGGAAAGGAAATGCTCTTCGCCTTCGACACCCTTAAAGCCCTCCAGAAAAAAGGGCACAAACTGATATTATGGACTTTCCGTGAAGGGGATTCTCTGGAAGATGCGGTCCAGTTCTGTAAAGAACATGGCGTGGAATTCTATGCCGTCAACAAGAATTTCCCTGAAGAAAGCTACACGGATATGAGCAGCCGCAAAGTCCTGGCGGACGTCTACATCGATGATCGGAACTTAGGGGGCTTTCCGGGCTGGAGCCAAGTGTGGCAAACCCTTCATCCGGAATCGGGAGCATTGGATCATCAGCTCACCGATCCGGCTGCTCATTACAATTACCGAGAGCTCTCCTTTTGGCAAAGGGTGAAAAAAGTCTTCAAGCCCTGACCTAAAGGCCTAATCCTCCGTGTGAAGCACCAATAGGGGGAGTTTGCTGTGAAAGGCCATCTTCTTCGTCTTGCTCTTGTGGAACAAGCGTTGAATGAAATTCCTGCTCTCGTTGAGCATGGCCAACAGATCCAGCTCCTTGTTATCGACATAGGCATCCAACGCCTCTTCCAAATGGGCTCCTTCGATGGTATCGAAACCCACTGCATCGCTCAATCCGAAACGCTCCAGGCCTTCCTGGAAAGCTTTCAGATCTTGATCGGCCGGATGCTCCCCTTTGCCATGAACGTGAACAACATCGATCCGGGCCTTGAAATCATCCAGAAATTCCAAGAGAGATCGGATGGCCAAAGGATCTTTTTCGTGCAAGCCACTCGCATAAGCAACGGCTTCGATCCCCTGAAAGGATGCTTTCTCCGGTACGGTCAACACATTACATGGGGCTTTCTGGATAACATTGGAAGTCGTGGTCCCCATTAAAGTATCGGAGAACCCTTTTTCCCCTTTGGTCCCCATTACGACCAGATCACTCCCTTCCTCACGGACGGCTTTTAGGATCTCGTCCCCGGGAAGACCGCTGGGCATTCTTTGGGTCACTTTCTCGATCTCGGGCCGTCCACCACGGATCCATTCGCTCAATTGCTCCAACTCCTGCCATAGGGTTATGTTGTTCTGATCCTCTTCAGTGATCTCCGAGCGATCCCTAACAGGCCCTTGGGGTGGGCTCGAAGGCTTTTGGACCGAATGCATGACCGTAATACTGGCATTGCAACGCCGTGCCAATTCCACGCCGTAATTGACGGCATTCAGGGCCATATCGGAAAAGTCGGTCGGGATCAATATGCGCTGCATGGGCTTATCGCTTTTTATACGGACTCGTTACTAGCTTCTTTTCGGGTCATCCCTTCATCTTGTTCCGGAGCTCTTTTAAAAGCCCTGATCAAAAGGA
>CAZOSO010000129.1:0-5449 GCA_964582635.1 uncultured Weeksellaceae bacterium
TCATAAAGGATCAGGAGGGGGACAGCCACTAACAATTGGCTCGTAATGTCGGGAGGTGTGATGATAGCGGAAAGCAAGAGCACTACGATCAGGGCGTGTTTTCGGTGTTTACGGAGAAGAGCAGGGGTCATGACGCCCGTCACCGCTAGAAAATGGACCACGATAGGGAGTTGGAAAAGGATCCCTGCGGAGAGCGTGACAAGAGCGACGGTGCTCACGTAAGAACTTAGCCGGATCTGATTGCTCACCATTTCGCTCACTTGATATCCTCCCAGGAAACGAACGGAGAGGGGAGACATGATGAAATATCCGAAAAGGATCCCGAGGATGAACAAAAAAGTTCCGATCCAAAAGACCTTTCTCGCTGACCGCCGCTCGTTTTTCTTAAGGCCGGGGTTCAGGAAGCACCACATCTGATGTAGGAAAAAGGGGAAAGCGATAACGATCCCGCTCACGATCGAGACCAGGATATGGGCGGAGAATTGACCCGACATTTCCAGGTTGACGAGCGGAAAATCGGGAGGTTGGATGCAGAGCCGGTCTCCCATTCCCATTCCCTCTGAAAGGGAGCAAAGAAAGCGGAAGGCAGGAAAGCTAGGCTCTTTGGGCCAGAAGAGGATCCCCTCGAAGATCCATTCTTTAAAAAAGAAGGCCAGAACGGCAAAAAGGAGGATGGCGCTTCCACTACGGATCAGGCGTTTTCTGAACTCCTCCAAATGCTCGAGGAAGGGCATTTCCTTTTCATCCCCTTCCCTTTGACCTTCACCGTGCTCGTTCAATAGATGCCCTCTTTAAGGATGTCGTGCAAGTGGACCGCTCCTTGGTAGCGCCCTTCTTCAGTGATCAGGACCTGGGTGATCTGATGTTCTTCCATCATTTGGAATCCTTGGACCGCCAGTTCTTCTCCGTCGAGCGTTTTGGGATCACGGGTCATGATATCCTCCGCGGTAAGGCCGGAAGGATCATCGCTCTTTTCCAACATCCGTCGAAGGTCCCCGTCCGTGATCACGCCGACCAGCTCTTCTGTTACCGCATCGAGCACGGCCGTCACCCCCAAGCGTTTGGAAGAGATCTCGTAGATCAGCTCTTTGAGGGGGGCGTTCGTTCGAACGGCGGGTTTGTTAGCCGGGTCGAGGAGGTCCTTCATCCGGATATAAAGCTTTTTGCCGAGCGAACCTCCCGGATGATAGCGTGCGAAATCCTCGCGGTCGAAGCCCCTTTCTTCCATTAAGCAGACCGCCAAAGCATCACCCATTGCAAGCTGGGCCGTGGTGCTGGAGGTGGGGGCGAGGTCGATGGGACAGGCCTCTTTTTCAACACTTGTCAAAAGCACTCGATCGGAGTGTTGCCCCAAGTAGGAATCCTTTTTACCGACCATGCCGATGAGCGATCCCCCAAGGTTCCGGATGAGCGGGACGAGGAGTTTGATCTCAGGTGTGTCACCACTGTTGGAAATGCAGATCACAACGTCCCCTCGCTGAACGTTCCCAAGATCCCCATGGACGGCATCGGCGGCATGCATGAAAACCGATGGGGTGCCGGTCGAATTGAAAGTCGCTACGATCTTTTGCCCGATGATGGCGCTTTTGCCTATGCCGGTCACCAGCACCCTGCCTTCTGCTTCCAGGATGCTTTGTACCGTCCCCCTGAGATCCTCGTCCAGTAAAGGGATCAGACCTTGGATCGCCGAAGCTTCAGTTTCAAGGGTTTCCTTAGCGGAATGAAGGCTCTCATCGACAGTTTTCACCGCTCGATATAAATTTTGTTAACGAAAGGCGAAAAGCTCTTCATCGCCCTTCTAAAAAACCCTAAATTTACTTCTAAAAGGTGCCGCAAAACTACGAATTTCAAAAAGCGGAGATCTCTTGGAATCGACGGTAAGCACGGAGCAAAGTACCCTTCAGGAGGCCCTGAGAAAATATTTCGGCTTCGATTCCTTCAAGGGGGACCAAGAAGCGATCATGCAGAGCGTGCTCGATGGGAACCACACCTTCGTGATCATGCCGACCGGTGGGGGCAAATCCCTCTGTTACCAACTGCCGGCTTTGGTCTCCGAAGGAACCGCAGTGGTGGTCTCACCATTGATCGCTCTGATGAAGAACCAGGTGGATGCGATACGGAACCTGGGGAACGACAACAGCATCGCTCATTTCCTGAACTCTTCCCTCTCCAAGAAGCAGACCGACCGGGTGAAGACGGATGTGACCGAGGGAAGGACCAAGCTGCTCTATGTAGCCCCGGAATCCCTCACCAAGGAGGATACCATCGATTTTTTGGCCGGCATCGATGTCTCTTTCTTCGCCATCGATGAGGCCCATTGTATTTCAGAATGGGGGCACGATTTCCGACCGGAATACCGGAGGTTGCGTCCCATGTTCGACCGCATCGGGGAAACCCCGATCATTACCTTGACCGCCACCGCCACTCCGAAGGTTCAGACGGATATTCAGAAGAACCTCGGGATGATGGACGCCAACGTGTTCAAGGCCTCTTTCAATCGCCCCAACCTTTTCTACGAGGTCCGGCCGAAGACCAATGTCAACAAGGAGTTGATCCGTTTCGTGAAGCGGAACGAAGGCAAGTCGGGGATTATCTATTGCCTCAGCCGCAAAAAGGTGGAAGAGATCGCGGAGCTTCTTCAAGTGAACGGCCTTAAAGCCTTGGCCTATCACGCAGGGATGGACGCGCCACAGCGGGCGGATCATCAGGATCGTTTCCTGATGGAGGAAGTGGACGTTATCGTGGCTACCATCGCCTTTGGAATGGGGATCGACAAACCCGATGTTCGCTTCGTCGTGCATCACGATATCCCGAAGAGCCTCGAAAGCTATTATCAGGAAACGGGGCGAGCCGGAAGGGATGGAGGGGAAGGTCATTGCCTTGCCTTTTACAGCTATCGGGATATCGAAAAACTGGAAAAGTTCCTTCAGGGAAAGCCGCTCGCTGAGCAGGAAGTGGGAAAGCAACTCCTGATGGAGACCGTTTCCTATGCTGAGACATCGCTCTGTCGGAGAAAGTATTTGCTCCATTACTTCGGAGAAGGCTTCGATCACGAGGATTGTGGGCAGATGTGTGACAACTGCCGGAATCCGAAAGAATCCTTTGAAGGGAAGGATGAAGTGCAGACCGCTCTCAAAGCCATCAAGGATACCAAGGAAAGGCATAAGGCCGATACGATGGCGGATGTTCTGATCGGGAAGGCCAGCAATGAGGTGCGGACCTATGGGCTCGACCGGTCTCCTTATTTCGGCATCGGAAAAGACCGGGATCGTCGCTTTTGGAATGCCATCCTTCGGCAATCTTTGGTCGGGGGGCTGATCCGGAAGGAGATCGAAACCTACGGCCTTCTCAAGCTTACCCAAGACGGCCATGCGTTCATCGAAAACCCATACTCTTTCACGATCACCAAGGAGCACGATTACAGCGAAGAAGGAGCTGCGGTCGAGCTAGCGGAGAACGGCAATAGCAATGCCGTCGATCAGGAGCTTTTCGGGATGTTGAAGGATCTTCGAAAAGAAATGGCCCGGGAAAGGGAGTTGCCGCCCTTTGTGATCTTCCAAGACCCGTCCCTCGAGGATATGGCCACCCAATACCCGGTCACCATCGATGAGCTTAAGAATACGGCCGGCGTTGGGTCCGGAAAGGCCAATCGCTTCGGAAAGCCTTTCATCGAGCTGATCGACCGTTACGTAAAAGAGAACAATATCGAGCGGCCTCAGGATTTCGTGATGAAATCCGTGGTCGATCGGTCGGGGTTGAAAGTCCATGTGATCCGGAACATCGACCGAAAGCTTCCTTTTAAGGACATCGCGGCCGCTAAAGGCATCGAGGAATCGGAAGTGGTGGACGCCATCGAGGCTATCGTCGCCTCCGGGACCAAACTCAATATCGATTATCACATCGATACCATCCTCGACGAGGAGAACCAGCAGGAGATCTATGATTACTTCATGGAGGCCGAGACCGACTCTTTGGAAGAGGCCGTCAATGAATTCGATGGGCTCTACTCCGAAGACGAGATCCGCTTGATGCGGATCAAGTTCATGTCGGAGATGGCCAATTAAGGCTTTATGCTTCGCCTTTTATCGCTCTGCTTTTTCTGCTTTTTTCTGTTGACCCCCCTTTTGAGCTGCAAAAAGGAGCAGATGGGGGATTGTTTGAGATCAAAAGGGAATAGGAGCGAAGAAGAACGGCCCATTACCGGGATCCGGAAGATCGAACTTCGCGATCACGTCGACCTTCATATCGTGAAGTCGAAGAATGAAGGGGTGGTGGTCCAGGCAGGGGATAACCTGATCCCGTCCATCAAAACCCGCAAAGAGGGAGAGCACCTGACGATCAAGGACGAGAACACTTGCGATTGGGTGCGTTCTTACGATGAAAATCCGAAAGTGACCGTGAGGACCCAAAGATTGCTCCGCTTGGAGAATCGGAGCACTGCTGATATTTCGATGAAGGGAAAGATTGAGGGGAAGCGCTTCTATTATGAACAGTGGAATGGGATGGGAAATGTAGAGCTTCAGCTCCATGCCGACTCGCTTTGGTTGAAACAGCACACGGGGTCAGCCGACCTCCACTGTTCCGGGAGTTGCGACATGGCCAATCTCTTCCTCGATGGCCATGGTTTTATGTACCTGCAGGACCTGAAAGCTCGAAAAATATGGGCCCATAGCGCTGGAAGCGGGGATATGAAACTTCATGTCACTCAAGAACTCGGAGCCAAACTGGAAAGTATGGGATCGATCTTTTTCAAGGGAAAGGGTGAGCTGGTGCATTCCTTGGATCGAGGCGAAGGCGATATCGAACGGGGTTATTGAAGTCCCTCATTCTCATCGTGAGAATATTCTGTAATTTTGCTCTCCGAATCCAAAAGAAGTAAAACTTATGTCCAAGAAATTCATCACCCTTTCTCTGATCGCTTTTCTCGCGGTCGGCATTACCAGTTCTTGCAAGTACGAAGAAGGGCCTTTTATCAGTTTGCGCAGCAAAAAAGAACGGGTGGTCAATACCTGGCAGATCGAAAAGATCATCGAAGATGACGGGGATGAAAAGAGCGGTGACGATGTTCCTGATACCGAATACACATACAGCGACGATGACACATACAAAGTAGACGGGAATAAACGTGGAAAATGGAAATTCACCAACAGCCAGGAAGAAATCAATATCAACTTTAACTATCCTAGACCTGCCAAAAATTGGACTATCCTGAAGCTCAAGGAGAAAGAGATGTGGTTGAAGAATGATGATGGCGATGAATACCACTATGAGCCGGCCTGATCCTCAGCCATTCTGAAGAACCTGAAAAGCCCCTTTCAAACCGAAAGGGGCTTTTTTTGTTCCGAGGGCAGGAGAAAATTTCCTCCCCTTCTATGAAATATGGTCTATATTTGCGACCGATAAGGAAAAACCCTAAAACCCATCGATCTATGCGGCTACTCAAGACCCT
>CAZOSO010000130.1:0-2854 GCA_964582635.1 uncultured Weeksellaceae bacterium
CGCTCCGGGGTCTTCGTCCATAGAGATGGATCAGTTCCCCGTAATCGCTATCGAATGTGAAAAGGGTCCGGTTTTCACGATCGGCTTCCATAAGAACTTCCTCATCCTTGATCGAAGGGGAGTCTTCACTGATCGCTTTTACCTCATGCCCAGCTTCTCGTAGCCGCTCAATTATGGTACGTGGAATGTTTTCGTCAGCAAGAAGCCTCATCCGGTGGAACCTTCGGGAAGCTCATTGATGAGCCCGTCCCGAATGCATTCCCGGATATAAGCGAATACGGCCTGAAGATCCTCCTTGCTAAGCCTGGGATATTCCTCGAGGATCTGTTCTTCATCCCAGCCCTGAGCGAGCAGGTCGATCAAAAATTCGACCGAGATCCTGGTGCCCTTAATGGTTGGTTTCCCCATTAGGACCTCGGGGTCGGAGATGATGTGTTCGCGCCATTCCATTCCGAACAAAAGTACGGCATTCCAAGCCGGGAGGTTACGGGCTTGATGCCAATAAAATTGCTTGAATAAGATGAACTTTCATTGGACGGGGATTTATTTCGATGATCCAAAAGGAAGCTCACCCCCATGAAACGAGCCGGGATCTGGAAAGTTCAAAGGGCTGAGCCTTTGACCGCGGGATCCGCGGTCTTATCGCCAAGGCTTTTGGTCTCTCCGATAAGCTGTTGATCGAGGAGGGATCTGAGATCCCTTAGGTCACCCCTCCAACTTTCCCTTCAACAACTGCGCATTGATCGCTACCACCACGGTGCTCAGGCTCATGACCACCGCCCCGGTTGCGGGGCTCACCGTGATGCCCCATTTGTAGAGCACGCCAGCTGCCAAGGGGATAGCGATGGCGTTGTAAGCCGTGGCCCAAAAGAGGTTCTCGATCATTTTTCGATGGGTAGCCTTGCCGAAGAGGATTACGTTCGTCACGTCCATCGGGTCGCTGTTGACCAGGACCACGTGGGCCGTCTCCGCCGCTACATCCGTCCCCGACCCCACCGCGATCCCCACGTCCGCCTGCGCCAACGCCGGTGCATCGTTCACCCCATCCCCCGTCATGGCCACCCGCTTTCCTTGCTTTTGGAGCTCCTTCACCTTCTCCAGCTTCTCGTCCGGCAACACGCCCGCAAAGAAGTCGTCCATCCCCAACTCCTTGCTTACCGCTTCGGCCACCTCAGCGTTATCGCCTGTGATCATGATGCAACTGATCCCGGAGGCCTGGAGCTTTTCGATGGCGCTTTTGGAGCTCTCCCGAACGGTGTCCGAAAGCCCGATCACCCCGATGACCGTATCGTCCTTTACCAGATGGATCTTCGTCACGCCCTGGCCGACATCGACATCCGGTACCACGATTCCTCGTTTTTCGAGCCAGCCCGGGCCGACCAGGTGGTATTCCGTTCCGTCGATCCTTCCCTTGATCCCTTCCCCGGTGATGTTCTCCATCCCTTCTACCTTTTCGAGGGCGCTTTCTTTTTCTTCAGCGGATGCCAGTATGCCTTTGGCGAGGGGATGCTCGGAATGCTGTTCCAAAGAGGCGGCCTTCTGGAGGATGTCCGCTTCATCCCATCCCTCGTGGAGGGAGACCATCTTCTTCACGCTGAAGGCACCTGTTGTCAATGTTCCGGTCTTATCGAAAAGGACGGTATCGATCTTCCGCGCATCCTCGAAGGCGGTGCGGTCGCGGATCAAGAGCCCGTTCCGAGCGGAGACGGCGGTGGATATCGCTGCGACCAGGGGAATGGCCAAGCCCAGAGCATGTGGGCAACTGATCACCATGACGGTGACCATCCGTTCGAGGGCCACGACGAAGTCCACTTTCATGATCCCCCACCATACGATGAGGGTGGCCGTCCCGACCCCGAGCGAGATGATCGTGAGCCAAAGGGCGGCCCGATCGGCCAAATGCTGGGTCTTAGAGCGGTCCTCTCCCGCTTTCCGGACCATTCCGATCACCTTGGAGAGGTAGGAAGCGTCCCCGGCGTGTTTCACGCGCACGGTCAGCGAGCCTTCACCGTTCACCGAACCGCCGATCAGCTCTTCTTCCTCGCTTTTTTTCACGGGGACGGATTCCCCGGTCAACATTGACTCGTCCACCGAGCTTTCTCCTTCTTCGATCGTCCCATCCGCCGGGACCTTCTCCCCGGGACGGACCAGGATGCGGTCCTCATTTTCCAGCTCGCTTACCTTAACGGTCTCCGTACTGCCATCCTCCTTGAGGCGAGTGGCTTCGTCCGGCATCAGTTCGGCCAGCTTTTCCAGCGCATTGGAGGCGCCCATGACCGACTTCATCTCGATCCAGTGGCCGAGGAGCATGATCACGATGAGGGAAGCGAGTTCCCAGAAGAAGGTCTTGCCGGGCAAGCCGAGCGTAACAGCAGAGCTGTAGAGCCAGGCCACACTGATGGCTACGGCGATCAGCGTCATCATGCCGGGCTTTCTTCCTTTCACTTCATCCCAGAGGCCCTTCAGGAAAGGCCATCCGCCGTAGAAGAAGACGATCGTGGCCAACCCGGCCAGGAGTTTGTCCGAATAGGGGAAGCTCAGGGAATAGCCCAGGGCATCCTGGATCATCGGGGCGAGCACGAGGATGGGAAGGGTGAGAAGGAGGCATATCCAGAATTTGGTCTTGAACTCCTTCACCATTTGCGCGTGGTGAGCATGATGGTCATGGTGATCATGGCCTTGGCCGTGCTCGTGATGGTGATGTGCTTCGTGCTGGCTCATCTTCGGGGCAAAGGTAACGGGGGGGTGGTGAATTTTGGGGGCTTTCTTAGGAGCTGTCGAGAAGAGTTCGTTCCCCCATGAAACGGGCATGGATCGAGGAGTTTCAAAGGGCTGATCCATAGACCACGGACGA
>CAZOSO010000130.1:2954-5388 GCA_964582635.1 uncultured Weeksellaceae bacterium
TGAAACGGGCATGGATCGAGGAGTTTCAAAGGGCTGATCCATAGACCACGGACGAGCGCGGACAGGGAACTTTTAGCCAAGACCGATCCGTGAAAGTCTGCGGCCATCCGCGGGATCCGTGGTCTTATCGCCAAGGTTTTTGGTCTCTCCGATAAGCTGTTGATCGAGGAGGGAGCTCACCCCCTGAAACGAACATGGATCGGGGAAATTCGAAGTGCTGATCCATAGACCACGGACGAACGCGGGAAACGCGGACGGGCGCGGACAGGGAACATTTAGCCAAGACCGATTCGTGAAAGTCCGCGGCCATCCGCGGGATCCGCGGTCTTATCGCCAAGGGTCTTAGCTTCTCTGATAAGCTGTTGATAGAGGAGGGAGCTCACCCCCTGAAACGAACATGGATCGGGGAAATTCGAAGTGCTGATCCATAGACCACGGACGAACGCGGGAAACGCGGAAAGGCGCGGATCGGGGATTCCCTTGGCAATTTCGGACCGTCCTGAGAAGGAGGGTTTTATTTTTGCAGAGGAAGCCCCCTCAAACAAGGATCCATGCCCAAGCTTTTTTTATCGAGTATTCTGGCGATCCTCTTATTTCTCCTTTCCATCCCGCTTTCTGCCCAAACCGATAGCTCGGAGAGGGAAGACTACGAAAAGGCGGTCGCTATGGCTAAGGAAAAATTCGAGGAATTGTCTGCTGACTGGGAGGACTACAAGCTGGTCACGATCGAGAACCTCATGCGTACCGGAACGGATTATGAAGGGCCCGCCATATGGAGGCTCACTTTTCTGGACCGAGGAGTTATCGGAGAGGACGGAGACCTGAAAGGAAAGGGAGGACAACTCTTTTTCAAGGTGGACCTGGAGAAAGGAACTGTAAAAGAGGTGAATTGGGGAGAGTAAGCTTCTAGGTTTGTCGTTTCTCTTCCTCTTGGCTTCACCTCTTTTTGGGGATCTCGATCAAAAGGGACACACCCTCTCCTGGCCGGCTTTCTACTGTCAGGATCCCATCGAGGATGAGTACCCTGCTTCGGATCCCCTTAAGCTCCGGAAAACAGCCATGCTCATCCTTTTCCAATCCCTGTCCATTGTCGGTGGCCTGGAACCAAATGCTGTTCGGTTTTTCCAGAAGATCGAGGTAGAGGACCTCGCTATCGCTGTGTTTGATCGTGTTGTTCAGGGTCTCCTGAATGATCCGATAGAGGTGGCGATCGATCTCTTGGCCGAAACCTTCTCCCTCCATGAAAGGGTTCCATTCGACCCTGAGCATTTCGTTCTTTCCATC
Source organism: uncultured Weeksellaceae bacterium (assembly GCA_964582635.1). Lineage (GTDB taxonomy): Bacteria > Bacteroidota > Bacteroidia > Flavobacteriales_D > CAYVSK01 > CAZIDL01. The sequence continues at coordinate 4,239 of CAZOSO010000130.1, forward strand.
GTAGGGATGGAGTAGATCCTCAACCGCTTGGGAGAATCCTTTCAGGTCGAGCTCTTTCAAAGTGAGGTCACGGTTCACTGTTCGGGATTCCCGGATGGCTTCCTTTAAAGGAGCTTCGATCCTTTCGATGAACGTCTGGAGTTCTTGAGCACTCAACCCATCTTCCCGGTCTTTGACGGCATTCAAAAAAAGCTGGGCCGAGGAAAGGTTTTGCCCCAATCCGTCATGAAGCTCTTTCCCGATCCGTTCTCGCTCTTCTTCGACACCTTCCCAATATTTCCGTTCCAGCTCCCGTTGATGTCGTTCCTGCATTTCGACGTTCCTCCGCCTTAATTGCAGGTTTTGGATGACCTGCTCGGCGACCGTCCATAACCCCTCTTTTTCTTTTTCTCCGATGTCCCTTGGTTCGTAGTCGATTATACAAACGCTACCGAGGGCAAAGCCATCGGGGTCGATCAGAGGAGCACCAGCGTAGAAACGGATGTACGGATGGCCCTGTACGAGGGGGTTGTCCTTGAAAAGAGGGCTTTCCAGAGCATCGCGGATCTTAAGAATATCCCCCCCTTGGATGCAATAGTGACAAAAAGCGACATGGCGTTGGGTCTCTTCATAAGAGAATCCAACACGAGCTTTCATCCATTGACGATCCTGATCGATGAAGCTGATCAATGCTGTAGGTGTATCCCCCATATCAGCAGCAAGCTTCACCAATCGATCGAACTCTTCTTCGGGAAGGGTGTCCAGGATCTGATACTTGTAAAGAGCTCGTAGACGTTCGAATTCATCGAACGAAGCTCCATCACCTCTTTGAGCAACAGCTTTTCTTCTTTCGCTGACCGGCATATCTTGGGTGATATCTTCGTGGGTCCTTGAGAGCTAGGAGGAAAAGCTTCCCTAACTTTAAATTTACTCTTTTTTGTAAAAGATCACAAGGGGCAGGAAAACAGGCTTTTTTCGAAAGGGGGCTTTTGTACGAATACCCCATATATGAGGATTTTTAGGCCTCGACTACTTCCTGGGTGGATAGGAAGATCCGGAAAAGTTCGTGGCGCTCCGAGGTAAGGTTTTATATTTGCACCCGCTAAGCACTCAGCAAATGCTTCAAAGCCAACACTCCATAGCGAACAGCCTCTATTGTTGCTGTTGCTGG
>CAZOSO010000131.1:0-5379 GCA_964582635.1 uncultured Weeksellaceae bacterium
CCGTTTCATCCCCGCGTCGGTATAGCTTCTAAGCTCCGGCCAATGCTATGATATTCAAAACCTAGTTCCCGCATATCCTCGAGCTCGTATAGGTTCCTCCCATCGAAAATAACCGGAGCTTTCATCTTTCCAAGGAGCTTGTCAAAATCCGGATTCCTGAATTCGGCCCATTCCGTTGCGATAATGAGCGCATCCTTTCCATCCGCAGCCTGATAGGGATCCTCTGCGTAGGCGATCCGATCCCCGATCCGCTCCCTCACGTTTTCAACAGCCTCGGGGTCATAAGCAGTGATGCTTGCTCCCGCTGCAAGCAGCTCCTCGATCATATACAAGGCGGGGGCTTCTCGAATATCGTCCGTATCAGGTTTGAAGGCCAAGCCCCAAAGGCCCAGTTCTTTTCCGCTGAGATCGGGGAACCGTTCCTTCATTCGATCGACAAGAATGGTCTTCTGCCTTTCATTGACGTCCATTACGGCCGAGAGGATCCGCATCGGAGCTCCATAAGCTTCGCCGGAACGATAAAGGGCCTGCACGTCTTTGGGGAAGCAACTCCCCCCATAACCGATGCCCGGGAAAAGGAAACGTTTCCCGATCCGGCTGTCCGTGCCCATTCCGATCCGCACTTGGTCTACATCGGCCCCCACTCGTTGACATAGATTAGCGACCTCGTTCATGAAGCTGATCTTGGTGGCCAAGAATGCGTTCGCAGCGTATTTGGTGAGTTCTGCGGAACGCTCGTCCATGAACATGATCGGATTGCCGGACCGCACAAAAGGTTTGTAGAGGTCCTCCATCAACTTGCGGCTCTTCTCTTTCCGCGTTCCGATGATCACTCGTTCGGGCTTCATGAAGTCCTCTACGGCCAAGCCTTCTCGCAAAAACTCGGGATTAGAGACCACATCGACTTCATGAGAGGTCCGAGCTTGAACGGTCTCCCTTACCCGATCGGCAGTACCCACTGGAACGGTGCTCTTGTCCACGATAATACGAGGACCGGGCATCGATTCACCGATCTTCTCGGCCACTTCTAGAACGGCCGAAAGGTCCGCCGCCCCATCGGCCCCTTGAGGCGTAGGAAGGGCAAGAAAAATGACATCACCGTGCTCGACCCCTTCTTCCAAAGAAGTGGTGAAATGAAGGCGTCCGTGCTCAAGATTCCTTTCGAAGTAGACATCGAGCTGAGGTTCGTAAATGGGGATCTCCCCCCTTTGCATGCGCTCGACCTTCTCCGCATCGATATCCACACAAAGCACCTGATTCCCCGTCTCGGAGAAACAGGTGCCGGTCACCAAGCCGACATATCCTGTTCCGACCACCGTGATATTCATGGCGCACTCTTGATCTCTTGATCGGTCAAGCATTCTCCTAAGGCCGTGCTGACCTTTTCGATCTGTTCATCGGTCAATTCGGTGTGAATAGGTAATGAAAGCACCTCTCCACAAAGCTTTTTAGAAACAGCAAGGTCGTCGGCCTTTTTGCCGATCGGTTTAAAAGCCCCTTGTTGGTGCAACGGGAGCGGATAGTATACGACCGAAGGGATGCCTTTTTCCCGCAAGGCCTCGCGCACAGCCTCGCGCTCCACCCCCTTAGCGAGCTTCAAGGTATATTGATGAAAGCCGTGATCGCTCCAGGAAACCCGCTCAGGAACCTTTACGCCCTCCATTTCCCCAAGGAGCTCATCGTAACGCGATGCCGCTTCTTGTCGAGAAGCGATGTGCTGATCCAAGTAGCGGAGCTTCACCTGAAGGACCGCCGCCTGGATCGTGTCCAAGCGGGAATTCACCCCTAATCTCTCGTGATGATATTTCTTTTCCTGGCCGTGCTCTTTGATCGAGCGAAGCGTGCTGGCGAGTTCAGGATCTCTGGTCATCAAAGCACCGCCATCCCCGAATGCCCCGAGGTTTTTGGAAGGAAAGAAAGAGGTGGCTCCGATATGTCCGATGGTCCCCGCCTTATGCGCCACCCCTTTTTCATCGTACCACGCTGTTCCCAAGGCCTGGGCCGTATCCTCGACGACCCATAGACCGTGCTCTTTAGCGGTCTTCATCAAGGTGCTCATGTCACAGCACTGCCCGTACAAATGGACCGGAATAATGGCTCGGGTCCGTTCCGAGATGGCTTCTTCAACCTTCTTGGGATCGAGAAGGAAAGTTTCCGGATCCACGTCGACGAAAACCGGACGGGCCCCGAGCAATCCGATCACCTCAGCGGTGGCCACATAAGTGAAATCCGGGGTGATGACCTCATCCCCTGGCCCGATACCGCATGCCATCAGGGCGATCTGAAGGGCATCGGTCCCGTTGCCACAAGGAATGACATGCTCCACGTTCAAGTAACGCTCGAGGTCTTTTTGAAAGGTTTCGACCTCAGGACCGTTGATATAAGCTCCGGAGCGGACCGCTCGAAGGACCGCTTCATCGATCTCGTTCTGGATCTTTTCATATTGGCCGAGCAAGTCGACCATGCGAATGGGTTCCATGTGCAAAAGGGCGTCTAGGGAAGCGAATATAGTTATTTCGGGAGAGAAAGGAGTTGGACGAAACTCCCTACCATCCGCTTACCTAGGACGATCCTTTACCTTTGCAAGGATGCGCTCACGGTCTTCCGTCTTCATCCTACTGTTCCTCCTTCCTTTCTGTTCGTTCGAGCAGGTGAAAGCTCAGGGGACGGTCGAGGACAGCTCCCTTTTCATGATGATGGTCGCACCCAGCTACGCCTATCATCTTCCCGGAGGAGACCTTCAAAAACGCTTTGGGAACAGCTCCAACATCGGCCTTCGTGCTGGACTGAAGCTGGAGAACAACTTCCAATTCTCCCTGCTCGGCACTTTCATCTTCGGAAAGAATGTGAAGAACACCGATCAACTCCTCACCAGCCTCAAGACATCCAGGGGTTACGTGCTGGACGTGAACGGAGACCCTGCTGGTGTTCAATACTTCGAAAGGGGGTTCAGCATAAGCCTGCAAGGCGGGAAGCTCTTCCCTTTCGGGTACAACCCGAACTCGGGACTGTTAATAAGAGCAGGCGGAGGGTTCCTTCAACATAATATCCGCTATGAGACCGAAAGCGACCAAGTGCCCCAACTTAAGGACGACCGAAAGGATTATTTCGACCGACGTGCCAGCGGGTTTACCTTCCACGAATTCGTGGGCTATCAGCACCTCGCGAACAATGGAGCTGCGAATTTCTTCATCGGGATCGAGGGCTTTCAAGCCTTTACGAAAAACCGGCGAAGCTACAATGTGGATGATCAAAAGCAGAACGAAGGGATCCGAGCCGACCTCCTCTACGGAATAAGAGCCGGTTATATCCTTGCCATCTACGAGAGCGAAAGCCAAGAAACCTTTTACTATTGACCCCTCTCCTCTACCGATCCGCGGTCCGCATTTATGGGCTTTCCATCCGGATCGCCTCCCTCTTTTCGAGCAAAGCGGCGAAATGGAAAAATGGAAGGAAAGAGCTCTTCGAGGACCTGGAGCGACAACTCAAAAATTTTCAAGGGGAAAAAGAAGGATGGATCTGGATCCACAGCTCTTCCCTCGGAGAATTCGAACAAGTCCGCCCGCTCTTGGAGGAGCTTCGCACGGAACATCCACGCTTAGGCATCTGCCTCACTTTCTTCTCTCCCTCGGGTTATGAGGCCCGAAAGGACAAAAAGGATGCGGATATCGTCACTTATATGCCGCTCGACCTTCCGAAGGACGCCCAGCGTTTCGTTGAGATCCTAAGACCGGAACTGGCCATTTTCGTCAAATACGAGCTTTGGCACGAACACCTGGCCGCTTTGAAGAAGAGGGATGTTCCCACTTTTCTGATCGCTGCTGTCTTTCGAGAGGACCATCGCTACTTCCGTTGGTACGGAGGGTTCTTCCGCAAAATGCTGAAAAGCTTCGACCGGATCCATGTTCAGGAATCCCGTTCGAAAGAACGATTGGAAAAGGTGGGGATCGAAGGGGCCATCGTTTCTGGGGACCCCCGCTACGACCGGGTTTCAAGAATCGCAAAGGAAACCTCCCCCCTCCCCTTCATGGAAAGCTTCAAAGGAGAAGCTCCTCTTCTGATCGGAGGAAGCAGCTGGCCACCGGAAGAAAAACTCCTACAAGCTTATTTACAAAAGGCCCCCCAGGAGCTCAAGCTCCTTCTAGCTCCCCACGATGTAGGTGAAAAGCATATTCGCAAGATCCAAGAACGCTTTTCCGAACAAGGGGTTATCCGTTACAGCCAAGACCCTAGTGAGGAGGAACTCAAGAAAAACCGCGTTCTTATCGTCGATCGGATCGGCCTTTTGGGACAGATCTACCAATATGGCGACGGGGCTTTGATCGGGGGAGGGTTCACAGGTGCGCTTCACAATGTCCTTGAAGCAGCAGCTCACGGAAACCCGGTGTTTTATGGGCCGGATGTCACGGAATTTCCCGAAGCGGTGGACCTGATCGTCCATGAAGCCGGTTTTGCGGTGACAAACGCTTCGGATCTGGAAGAACGGATCGAAGCCTGGAGAGCCAACCCTTCCGAATGGAAAGCGGTCATGCAAAAAGCGGAGCGCTTTGTGGAGAACCGCAAAGGAGCGACTGAAGAGATCCTCGAGGACATCGAAGAGCGCCTCGATGAAGCCGATTAGCTTTTAACCCCCAAAATGATCCTCCGGGAAACGCGTTATCGGTAAAATTATCCGACCATGCATTCCTCCTACCTTCTTCCGCCTAAAGGACTGACTGTCTTTCCCCTATTTGTTCTCTTGATCATGGGATCCTGCAGCAGCCCTTCCAAAGAAGACACGGATACCGAAAACTCTGCAAGCTCAACACTCAGCTCCTCAAAGGAGCCGGCTAAAAAGCAGGCTGACAGGGAAGAAAGGGACTCGAGCGGGCACCCCCCAAAGAAAAGCAAGGCTGAAAAGGCGGACCCTGAAGCCAAAAAGCAAAGCGAGAAGAACGATGGTCCTTCAGGGAAGGCCATGCGTTCAGCTCCAACGACGCGACGCATGGCCGAAGAAGACAAGAAGGAGGCGCCCCTTGCTTCACGGAATCCAGCTCCGGGGAGCAAAGCATTCCGGGAAAAGCTCGATCAAGAAGCTCAGCGCTACAAGATCCCCTCCGATAAAGATACCAGCTTGGTTTGCGAGCAAGGAACAAAATTGCGCTTTCCGGCCAATGCTTTTGAGACCCTGCAGGGTCAAGCAGTGCAAGGACCCGTGGAGCTCTTTGTCAAAGAATACTACAAGAACAGCGAGATCCTTCTGGCAGGTCTCGGGACCAAAAGCGGGGACCGGGTCCTTTCTACAGGGGGAATGGTCCACCTGGAAGCAAAAGCGAACGGAAAAGAATGCCGCTTGAAAGACGGGGAGCGAATGCAGATCGGCTTCCCCCGAGAAAAGGG
>CAZOSO010000132.1:0-5371 GCA_964582635.1 uncultured Weeksellaceae bacterium
CTGTCTCCACAAAAAGGTCCCCTGCAAAGCGACAATCATGCCCGATCACGATCTTAGGGGAATCGGAACGGTCCAATACGTAATCCGCCGTGGCCTTCGCTACTCGTGCAACATTCGCGGCTGTCATATCCTTGGCGATCACCGCACGCCATCCGTCGGTGCCGAATTTGATCGGAGCAGAGGTGCTCATGGGTCTGTTCAGGTATTTTCGGTATAAAAGGTTCTCGAACCCAAAATTAAGGATCTTAAGAAAGCAAACCCCCGAGAGAGCGAAAAAACACGATGATCAGCGTCGAACTCCCCTTTGGTCCAACCAGCGCTGATATTTCCGCGCATTCCGAAGATGTTCGGAATAGCTGCTCGTGAAATTATGAAGCCCCGTACTATCGGGTTTGGCGCACATATAAAGGTGATCGTGCTGGGGAGCGTTCAAAACCGCATCGATCGAGCTTTTAGAAGGAAGGCGGATCGGCCCCGGAGGCAAACCTTTGTGGCGGTAAGTATTGTAGGGTGAATCAACATCCCGGTCTTTATCCAAAACCCTTTGGATGGAAAAATCCCCGATCGCATAGATGAGCGTCGGGTCCGACTCGAGTTTCATCCCTTTATCCAAGCGGTTCAGAAAAAGGCGGGCCACTTTCGGCCGTTCTTCCGGCACTTTCAATTGTTCGGCCTCAACGATAGAGGCGAGAATGGAAACCTCGACCGGTGTTAACCCTAATGCTTCGGCTTTTTCCTTTCGAGCTTGGGACCAAAAGCGATCATAAGCCTTCTTCATGCGGTCCATGAACCCTTCCAGGGATACATCCCAATAGAATTCATAGCTGTCGGGTATGAACATCAGAAGGAAGGTCTCCGGAGCAAATCCGTATTTACGGGCCTTTCGCTCATCCTTCAAGCCTTTCAGGAACTCGGCGGAATCCAACTCGAGCTTCGGGGTCGCTTTTCCGGCCAGCTCCGCTTTAGTCCGCGCATTGTTAAAGGTCACCATCACGGTTTCTTCCAGCCCACCCCGAAAAAGATTCACCAATCGGTTGTTGCTCATACCCTTTTCGATCCGGTATTTCCCGGCATGGACTTTCCCCTTGAACCCCTTTTGTTCGGCCACCCAATGAAAACTTTCTTTATCCTTGAGGATCCCCCGCTCCTCTAACGTGTCCATAAGGGTCTCATAATCCCCACCACTAGGAACGTGAACATAGACCGCTGCTTTTCCATCAAGAGCCACATTGGGCTGGAAGATCCACCTGTAGTAGCGGTAACCCAATATGCTCCCCACGATGAGCAAAGCACCGATCACAATGCTCACCCACAAAAGGTATTTGCGTTTCTTTCCTGCCATCGAAAAAGCTCATTGCCCCTCTTCCCGGGCTAAACATTGAAGAAGATATTCATCCTCCCAGCGATCCGGTCGACGGATCCAATCTTTTTTGCGACCGACCTTGATAAAACCAGCATTTTGAAAAAGCTTCAAAGAAGCTTCATTGCTCACAGCGATATTGCAATAAAGTTGATGAAGCATCAAGCGTTCGAAGGCATGCTCCATCATGACCCTGAGGGCATCCTTCGCATACCCTTTTCCCCGATCCTCCTTCTCCGCTACTAACAATCCCACTCCTGCCCTTTGATTCACAGGATCGTGATCGAAAAGGTCGATGGTCCCGACCGCTCGCTCATTCTCCTGAAGGCATATCATGGTCCGTAGCTGACCGTCCGTGAAAATATCGCCGACTGACTCGATATAGCTTTTTAAAAGATGCCGCGAAAAAGGGGCCGTGGTCCCGCTCACCCGCCAGGTTTCCGGATCGTTCTCCCACTGGTAGAGGCGCTCGAGATCATCGGGTTCGAGTTCGCGAAGGAAGACCTTTTCTCCTTTCATGCTTCGCTCGAACGTTCTTGATACCGGTCCAGGTGAGCTCGAACATCAGCCGTTCGATAGGCCGGTATGCGGATCTCTTCCGGAACCCCATTTCCGTTCCATCCCTTGATATAATGCGGAGGCCGGAGCATGTCATTGAATTCGAGCTTTGCCACCAGATCGTGGACCGTTCCGATATCCTTTCCTTCAGAGAGACCACAGCGATCGATGATAGGCCCCAAGCATGAGCTCGTGGGAGGCTCCCATCCCCGATAAGGCAGAAAGAAGTTCGATGGTTCACTGAGCTCCGATCCCGGCGATAGACCGATCAAGAGGACCTCCTTTCCTTTTCGATGGAAGGCACGCAACAGCTCGGACGCATTTTTATCGACCTCCACCCCCTTGACCGAAAGGGAGTAATAGCGGCCGTTCTCGATCAAAGCAAGGTGCGGAGGGATCCGCCTCGGCTCTATCAACAGAATGAAGGCCCCTTCCGGGGGCTGACAAGCTTCCAGTGCTTCGATCGATCTGATGCGCGTGTCGGTCATAAAGTTCGCCCGAAAAAGACCCTTTCCGCGGGGCCGATCAAACGAATATCGTGAAAAGCATCCCCATCCTTTTTAAAACGGACCATCAAATCCCCACCGGGCGTCGAAACCTCCTGCTCTTCGCTTCCCCCATCCAAGGATGCGGCCCATAGAGCTGCTGCTGTAACCCCGCTCCCACAAGAAAGGGTTTCAGCTTCCACCCCCCTTTCATGGGTCCGCATCCGCACCTTCCCTTCTCCCAGGGAATGAACGAGATTCACATTGGTCCCCGCTTCCATATAAAGCGGGTCTTTCTTAAAGCGCTCGGCTTCAGCGGATAGATCCACCGCATCGGGGTCTTCAGTGGGCAGGATCACGTGGGGCGAGCCGGTATCCACAAAAACGTGATCGTTCCTGTCCTCCACTCCCTTCACATCACCGATGCTCACCTCCACCATTCCGTCCGGCCAACAGTAGCCATCATGAATCCCATCGATGGCCCGAAAGCGGATCCGCCGAGGCTCTTCTTCCTGGCCTAGTTCAAAGAAAGCCTTTACGGCACAACGACTTCCGTTCCCACAAAAGCTTTTCGAGGCATCCGGATTGAAAAAACGCATCTCCATATCGACCTCTTGATCGGGCAAAAGAAGGATCACCCCATCGCCACCGACGCCGAAATGACGATCGCAAAGGCCTCGGATCTCATCTTGGGTGGGAAGGACCGATTTCGGGTCCCGCCGATCCAACAAAACAAAATCGTTCCCGGTCCCTTGGTATTTGTGAAAGTCGAAGGATGCCATGAAAGCCTTTAACAAAATTTTATAAGGAAAGCCCGACCTCCCCTAAACCCTGAATGGGCTCCATCGGTTTATATGAGCGAAGAATGATGAGCTTAAAAACCCGGGACCAGGTGTTCAGAACTTCCTTTAAAAAACGAAGCTTATGCAAGCGAATTTAAAAAAGTCTTTGCTCGCCCTTCTTTTCGGGATGATCGGAGGTGTCGGAGCTATCACGATCTACGAAGGGGTCCGCGATGAGCCCGCTTCTAAGGAACATGCCTATCGATCGCGAAGCGAAGCCAACATTCAGCGGGTTTCTCAGATGCCGAATGCGATCCGTTCGGGTCCCATGCCCCCTGAGAAAAAAGATTTCACTCAAGCCGCTCAACGCTCTGTGAATGCGGTGGTCCACGTAAAGACGCGCCGTATGAACCAAGGGTATCGGGACCCGCTGGAGCTCTTTTTCCATGGTCCGAGAAGAAAAAAACCGGAGACCATGTCCGCTGGTTCGGGGGTCATCGTCTCCAAGGACGGCTACATCGTCACCAACAACCATGTGGTGCAGCGAGCCAGTGAGATCCAAGCGGTCCTCAACAACGGGAGGACTTTTAACGCTAAGGTGGTCGGACAGGACAAAGCCACCGACCTCGCCCTTCTAAAGGTGGACGGAGAGGGGCTCCCCACCATTCGATACGGCAATTCCGATCGGATCCAAGTCGGGGAATGGGTGCTCGCAGTAGGTAATCCGTTCAATCTCACCTCCACGGTCACCGCCGGGATCGTCAGCGCAAAAGGGCGAAACATCAACCTCCGGCGCAGAAAGCCCGGGGATGACTTCTTTCCGATCGAATCCTTCATTCAAACGGACGCTGCTGTGAATCCCGGGAACAGCGGAGGAGCACTAGTGGATGCTCAAGGGGAGCTGATCGGTATCAATACGGCCATTGCCTCGAACACGGGCTCCTATACCGGTTATTCTTTCGCTATCCCAGTGAATATCGTCAAAAAGGTGGTCCGGGACCTCAAGGAATACGGAAAAGTCCAAAGGGCTTTTATCGGTGTGAAGATCCGCAACATCACGGACCAGCTCGCTGAATCCAAAGACCTTGAGCAATTGGAAGGGGCGTACGTATCCGGGCTGATGGAGAACGGAGCCGCTAAAGAGGCCGGCATTCAAGAAAGCGACATCATTACCAGGGTCGGGTCCGTCAAGGTGAACAATGTCCCCGAACTGCAAGGACAGATCAGCAAGTACCGTCCCGGGGACGAAGTGACGGTCACCGTGATCCGCGATGGGGAGAAGAAAAAGCTCGATGTCACGCTCTTGAACCGAAGCGGGACCGAAAAGTTGGTCGAAGCTGAAGAAGGGGAGAATGCCTTAAACTCGCTCGGAGCTGAACTGACCCGGATCCCTTCGAAATATCAAGAACGTTTGGGCCTCGACCATGGGGTTCAGGTGAAAGAGCTCGGAGACGGGAAGCTTCGAAAAGCCGGTGTGAAGGAAGGCTTCATCATTCTCCGAATGGATCGGAAAAAAGTGAGTTCCGTCGAGGACGTGAAGAAATACCTGAAAGAAAAAGAAGGAGAAGGGGTTCTGATCGGTGGTGTATATCCCAATGGGATGGAAGCTTACTACGGGATCGGGGCCTGAGGAGGTTTAAGCCTCCTCCAGCCCCAATTCCTTTTCGATCAATCCAAAGTCGGAAAGGATCTCGGTCTCACCGTTGTTCAGGATGGCGATATCATGCTCGTAGTGAGCGGAGGGCTTTCGATCCGCTGTAACGACGGTCCATTTATCCTCCAGGACCTTGATCTTTCGGGTACCCAGGTTGATCATGGGTTCGATGGCCATGATCATCCCTTCCGTGAGCTTTTTTCCGCTCCCCTTTCTTCCGTAATTAGGGATCTCCGGAGATTCATGCATTTCCCGTCCTAGGCCGTGCCCGACGAGCTCCCGGACCACTCCGTAACCATATGCTTCTGCATGTGATTGGACCGCATGGCCGATATCTCCGACCCTGTTCCCTTTTCGAGCCGCTTCGATGCCTTTGTACAAAGATTCCTTGGTGACCCTTAGCAAATGCTCCACGGAAGGGTCGAGGTCGCCGATGCCGAAGGTATAGGCGTGATCGCCGTAAAAGCCGTCCTTGATGGTCCCGCAATCGATCGAGATGATATCCCCCTCTTCGAGCGGCCGTTCGCTAGGA
>CAZOSO010000133.1:0-5185 GCA_964582635.1 uncultured Weeksellaceae bacterium
AAGGTCTTGAAACCTTCTGTTCCTTTTCCCATGATGAAATAAGCTTCGAGCTTATCGTTCTTCCGAACGAGTTCCGTGGCCTTATCTCCGCCCATGACCATGAAGGCTGTTGCATAAGCGTCCGCGTGTGCGCATGAGGGGTGTGTGACCGTCACGCTCAGGAGATGGTGCTGGACCGGTTTGCCCGTGCGCGGATCGATGGTATGGGGGTAGCGCTTTCCGTCCTTTTCATAGAACTTTCTATAACTGCCGGAAGTGGCCATAGACAGGTCTTCTAGTTCGGCAATGGCCTTTAGCTTTCGCTTTTCCTTCTTTCCGGTCGGTTCTTCCACCCCGATCTGCCAACCTTTCTCGCTGTTTTTCCTTCCCAGGGTCCGTACCTCTCCCCCTAGTTGGATCATGGCCCGCTCGATGCCGAAACGTTCTTTCATCATTTCGGCCAAAAGGTCTACGGCAAAGCCTTGGGCGACCGCGTTCGGGTCGAAGGCCATTCGGGGATGAGGTTTTTGAAGGGAATAACAAGTTGAACCGTTCTTCTCGATCGTATCCAATGACAATCGATCCATTCCCACCCTGTTCAGAAGCATCTCTAAGCTGTCCGGCTCCCCTGTTGGCCTTCCATCGGGACCGAACCCCCATGCATCCACCAAAGGCTTAACAGTCGGGTCAAAAGCCCCCTCGGTTTGCTCGTAGACCTCCTTCGAGATCCGGTAAACCTCGCGGAAGAGGCTGTCCATACAAACCTGGACGCTATCTTTTTCGAATTCCAGGACACCGGATGAATCGATGTACATCGAAAAGGTTCGGTCGACCCTTTTCAAAAGCGTGTCCACCGCTGCATCGAGCCCCTCTGGGGCCTCTTTTGCCACATATTTGATCCGGAAGCTCGTGCCTTGGGCTTTTCCGCGTATGATCTGAAAATCCGGGTCGGGGCCTTTATCCTTTTTTTGCCCCCCGCATGCGAAGAGCAGGAGAAGGGGGAGCAAGAAAAGCAAGTTTCGATAGGAGCGTATCATCAGCGAGCGACAAGTTTTTTGATGCGTTGATGGACCTCTTCGATGGGAAGCCCCATCACATTGAAAAAGGACCCTTCGATCCGGTCGATGCCGATGTGGCCGATCCATTCCTGGATGCCATAAGCTCCGGCTTTGTCGAAAGGTTGATGCCGGTCCACGTAATAAGCGATCTCTTCCTCTTCCAATTCCCTGAAATGGACGATCGTCCTTCCGTGGAAGAGTTCCTCTGCTTCGCCTTTACGGATACATACACCCGTTATCACTTCATGCGAACGGCCCGATAAAGCGTGCAGCATTTCGATGGCCTTATCGCGGTCCTCGGGTTTGCCTAGCGCCTCTTCATCTTTGATCACCACCGTATCCGCGGTGATCAGCAGGACATTTTCGGGGACGCTGGCCACTTCGTAGGATTTCATACGGGCCAAGCTTTCCGGGATCTCCGCTCCTTTCAGGGAGGGATCGTAGCTCTCTTCGAGATCGATGGTGATCACCTCGAAGGGATAACCGGCCTCCCGCATCAGGTGATGGCGGCGAGGACTGGCGGATGCCAATAGGATGCGGGTTTCGATCTTTTCGGGGATCAAAGGAAATATATCTTTTCAGGTCCGAGGATCATGGCGAAAATAGGGAAGAGGATCCCCATGAGCATGGTCCATTTCATACTGTTCGATGCGAGTTCATAGCCCTTTCTCCCTTTTCCGGTATAAAGGAGGCTGGCACTGATCAAGGCGGGAGCTCCGATGCCGATGAGGACGTAGAGCAAGCTGGGAAGGTCCCCGAGGAAATAATGCCAGGAAAAACCGATCGTTCCGAGAAAGAGGAAGATAAGGACAGCGGTCAGCGTTCTGGCCCGTTCTTCTCCCATTACGAGCGGCAGGGTTCGGCACCCTACTTTCCGGTCTCCCTCCATATCAGCCAGGTCTTTTTGGATCTCTCGGATCAATGTGGTGATGAAGGCGAAGATGGAATAGGCCAAGCTCCAGAAGATGGTCAGATTCAATCGCCCGGCCGGATCCTTACCGGTGAGCTCAGCATCCCGAAAAGCTTCGAAAAGGCCTTTACCAAGGGCCTCATAAAGGGGGATGAACTCGAAGATCAGGAGCATCAAAGGGATCAACCCGGTGATCAAAGCGATGGAAAGGTTCCCGATCAGGGGCTCTTGTTTGAGCAGGACGGAGTAGAACCAAAGGACTCCGGCAGCAAAGAGTTGAAAGAGCAATACGAACCAAACACCGCTCCTCCAGGAAACCCATGCCCCGATCAGAAGCCCGAGCACATTGAGCACAAAATGCGTGAGCATGGCCACGCGTCGTTTCACCCTTTTGCCGATCAAAACCTTTTCCGGCTTGTTCACTCGATCGGCCCTCAGGTCGAAATAATCGTTGATGATGTTGCCGGCCGCTGCGATCAAGACGGTCGAAAAGATCAGGAAGCCGTAACTGACCCGCGTGGTGACGAATGGGGTGCCTCCCTCTTCCGGAAGAGGGAGGGTCTTGAGGATGGGAGCGATAAGCCCGTATTCGAGCACGAGCATCGTGAGAACGATGATGCCCAGGTTCAGGGGGCGTAAGGTTCGGATCAGTGCCAACATGCTCGGGCTAAAGATAAGGGACTCAGCCTTTACTCCGATCCCAAAGTCCTTTGGCCCGAAGGGTCTGTTCGATGACATCCCGGACACAACCCTCGCCGCCGTTCTTATTGGAAACGAAGCTGCTGACGGAGCGGACTTCGTGGACCGCATCATACGGACAGGCCGGGAGGCCGGCTTCCTTCATGGGATCGATATCGGGGAGGTCATCTCCCATATAAAGCAGTTCCTCCGAGCTCAGTCCTGTTTTCTCCAGAAAATCCCGGTAGGCTTTCATCTTTTCCTCCACGTCCAGATGGACTTCTTTCACCCCTAAAGCAGCGAGCCTTTCCCGGATGGGACCGTATCCCCCCCCGGATATCGCCCCAACATGTAGCCCCTGTTGAACCGCGCGTTTGAGGGCGAAGCCATCCCGTATGGACATGCTTCTCGCTAATTCCCCGGACTCCAAAAGGAGCACTCTGTTGTCCGTTAAAACGCCGTCCACATCGAAAAGGAGCCCTTTAAGGCCTTTCAACAGGGTTTTAAAATTCGCTCTTTCCATGTTCTTCTTCCATGATCCGCCGACTGAGGCGATGATACAACGCTTTTAATTCTTCCTTATCCTCGAGCATCCCAAGGTGTTCGTTCAGGGTCGCTTCATCTCCCCGTGCGGCCGGGCCGGTCTGTACCTTCCTCGGGTCTTCCTCAACCCCTTTTTGGGCTGTGTGGAGGATCAGAGCGCTCAAAAGTTCATAAGGGATCCCTCGTTCCTCCAAAAGCTGTTCAGCGATGCTGTATAGATGGTTGGTGAAGTTGCAGGCGAACACCGCCGCGAGATGGAGGAGCTTTCGTTCTTCCCCGGATAACTCCTTCACAGTATCGGAAAGATCGTGCGCAAATCCCTCCAGGAGGGAGCGGGTCTCTTCATCGCTCCCTTCGATGCAGATCGGGATCTTCTGCCAGTCCACCGTTCCTTCAGAAGAAAAGCTTTGGACCGGATAAAAGACCCCTTGTCCCCTTCCTTTTTCGTGTAGGACGGAAAGAGGAAGTACGCCCGAGCAATGGGCCATAACCCCTTGCATTTCGGGAAGCTCGTTCACCGCTTTTGGGATCGCATCGTCCTTGATGGCCACCAAAAGCAGATCGAGCTCAGGGTCGGCCTCATGAGGAAGATTCCGCTTACGAATAGCGAAGCGCTCCCCGAGTTCCGTCAATTGCTCAGGGTCTCTACCGATCAGTTCCAGGCTGTAGGAACCCTTCTCGGATAAGGCCGATAAAAGGGCCCGAGCTACCCGGCCGGTCCCATAGATCCCGATGGTTCGAGGAAGGGTCAAAGGAATGCTGCTAAAAGAAAGCTCTTTCGCACAAAAGTAGGGTGCTCGCGCGGATCTTGCTCCAAGATAGCTTTCATCTTCCGCGATGGCTTATCCTTAGGTGTCTTCGAGACCTTTAATGAAGAATTTTTTTAGCTTTGGGGGGTTCGGATCACGAAGCGACAACTCATGCTAAATCGAGGGTTTACCCCCTTTCTCTTTTCCTTTCTCTTCGCGCTTTCTTTCGCCCCCTTTTCGCTTTTGGCTCAGGAGCCGGAACCTGAGGACCTGTACGCGAAGGGGTTCGATATGATGATGGAAAGGAAGTTCGAAAGGGCGCTTCCGCTTTGGGAACGTTTGGTGAAAGAAAGGCCCACCAATGTCCAGGCGAACTATTTCTTGGGGGCTTGCCTCCATCGGACCTCCGACCGGCGCCTTGAAGGGATCCCTCCCCTCGAATTAGCGGTCGAGTACGCAGTTCCTGCTAAAGATTTCAACCCGAAGCTCGATGAGAAGAACGTTCCCATGAACGTTCATTATCTGCTGGCCGATCTCTACCACCTCGATTATCAGTTCGAAAAGGCCATCAAGCATTACAAGATCTTTCGGAAGAAAGAGGCGGAGAAGCATGTGAAAGAGATGCCGGAGCCGGTCGAGCGGAAGATCGCTATGTGCAAACAGGGATTGAAGCTCAAAAAGAACCCCCGCAAGGTGAGGATCGAAAACCTCGGGGAAAAGGTGAACAGTTCCTACAAAGAGCACTCACCGGTGGTCAACCTCGATGAGACCACGCTTTATTTCACCTCCCGCAGGCTCCGCAAGGATAGCTCCAATGAGGATCTGAAAGTGCCGGGTACCGGACAATATAAAGAGGATATCTACGTGAGCTACAAGAAAGATGGGGAGTGGCAGGAGCCGAAAATGCTCGATCTGAGCACTGAAGAGCACGAGGCCACGATCAACCTTTCCAAGGACGGCCGTAGTCTTTTTGCCTATAAGGACCTTAATGAAAACGGGGATATCTATAAAGCGGAGCGGGATGAGGAAGGCTTGGGAGAGCTTCAAAAGCTAGGGGATCACGTGAACTCCAAAGACGCTTACGAAGAGCACCTCGACGTTTCTGCGGATAACGATGTCCTTTACTTCTCGAGCGATCGGGAAGGAGGAAAAGGAGGTATGGATCTATATATGGTGAAAAAGCTTCCTACCGGGGATTGGGCCAAGCCGCAAAATCTGGGTCCTACGATCAACACCGAGCACGATGAGGACGCGCCTTTCATCCATCC
>CAZOSO010000134.1:0-5168 GCA_964582635.1 uncultured Weeksellaceae bacterium
AAATTCCCGACCTTTGAGGCCTATGGCCTCCAAGAAAGCCCTAGCTCGTTCATTGGTCCAACTCGCCGTGCAACATGGCGTGGAGGATGCGGTCATCTGCCATGGCTCCCGCAATGCCCCGTTGATCCTTTCTTTGAGCCGCCAAGAGGAGCTTCGTTGTTACCCTTTGGCGGATGAGCGATCGGCCGCTTTCTTTGCCTTGGGGATCGCCCAGCAAAGCGGAGATCCGGTCATTGTGACCTGTAGTTCGGGTACCGCTGCCCTCAATATGGCCCCTGCGGCCGCTGAGGCTTTTTATCAGCGCATCCCTTTGATCCTGGTCACCGCCGATCGGCCGGATGAATGGATCGATCAAATGGATGGGCAGACCATCCGCCAGCAAGGGGTCTTCGAGCCCCATGTACGGCGTTCGGTGCATCTTCCCCTCGAAGCAGAGGAAGGGGACCGGCTTTGGTCGGCCCAACGGAACATCAATGAAGCCCTGAACACGAGTAAGTATCCAGTGCCAGGGCCGGTCCATATCAATGTGCCCTTCCGGGAACCCCTTTATGAGCTGGAGGAAGAAGCCTCTAAGGAAAGACCGCGTTCGTTCCGGACGGCGGAACACCGTTGCTCTTTGAGCGAAGAGGCATGGGCCGGCTTAGAAGAAGAATGGGAGCGTGCGGAACGGGTCCTGGTCCTTGCTGGCAGTGATGATCCCGATCCGGAGCGCGATGAGAAACTCGAAGAGCTCGCCCGGGAGCGAAAACTGATCGTTTGGACGGAAACCCTCGCGAACCTCCGGGTTCCCTCGGCGATCCAGCATATCGACCGGACCTTGAAGGGGGTCGATCCTTCGGAAGAGAGTGCCCTGGCCCCTGATCTTCTCATTAGCACCGGGGGAGCCGTGGTTTCCAAGATGGCGAAGGCTTTTTTGCGCAAAGCCGCGCCCAAGGCCCATTGGCGTGTGGATCCCAGTGGAGAGGCGATCGATACCTACCAGCATTTGAGCCGCATCCTACCTGTGGGAGCCGGTGAACTTTTTGAAAAGATGCTTTCGTGGGAAAAAGGGACCGACAAGGAGCCCTTTGTGGAACGATGGCTTTCGAAAGCGGATGAAGCCGTGGATAAGCATCGGGACTCCATTGAAGATGTACCTTGGTCGGACCTCAAGGCCTTTGAAAGGATCCTGGAAAAGGTTCCCGCCAACTCGGAACTTCACGCAGGGAACAGTTCGCCGGTCCGTTACCTGCAGCTGCTCGGTCCGCGAACGGACCTTCTGCACCGAGGGAATCGAGGCACTAGTGGGATCGATGGGGTGATCAGTACAGCAGCTGGAGCAGCGAGCCGTAGCGATAGTTTTGTGACCGCTATTAGCGGGGATATCGGTTTTTTCTATGATTCGAACGCGCTTTGGAACCCTTCGCTTCCCTCGAATTTGCGGATCATCGTGATCAACAACGGAGGAGGCGGTATCTTTCGGATCATCGAAGGGCCCTCCGGGAACGACGAGTTAGGGGAATTCTTTGAAGGGACCCATGAACTGAACGCTGAAGGGATCGCGCGGACCTTCGGTCTGGCTTACTACTTTTGCGATGATCCCGAAGGGCTCGAGCAGGGATTGGATAACTTGTATGTGGAAGAAGGGGCTGCTGTCCTGGAGGTCCGAACCCCAAGGGAAACGAACGACCGGGTGCTCCGGGAGCACTTCCGGAAATTGGAACCAAAGCCATCATCATGAGCGAAGAAGTTGCTTGGAAACCGATCAAGGAATACGAAGAGATCCGATTCGAACATTACGACGGCATCGCCAAGATCACGATCGATCGTCCCCGCTATCGCAATGCGTTCACCCCGAAGACGGTGGATGAGATGATCGATGCCATCGATCGTTGCCGCAACGATGAGGACATTCACGTGGTGCTCTTCACGGGAGAAGGTGACAAAGCCTTTTGCTCGGGAGGGGACCAGAACGTAAGAGGAGAAGGGGGCTATGTGGGCAATGACCAGGTGCCTCGCCTTAACGTCCTCGACCTCCAAAAAAGGATCCGTTCACTTCCGAAGGCGGTGATCGCGATGGTCAACGGTTATGCCATCGGCGGAGGCCATGTTCTTCACGTGGTCTGCGATCTGACCTTGGCCTCCGATCAAGCCATCTTTGGACAGGTCGGTCCTAAGGTGGGAAGCTTCGACGGAGGCTTAGGGGCCTCTTATCTGGCGAGTATCGTGGGGCAGAAGAAAGCCCGGGAGATCTGGTTCCTCTGCAAACAATACTCCGCGGAAGAGGCCAAAGAGATGGGCTTAGTGAACGAAGTCTTCCCCCACGAAGAGCTCGAAGCCAATACCATCGAATGGTGCCGGATGATCCAAAAGCGCAGCCCGATGGCCATTCGGATGCTCAAAGTGGCCTTCAATGCCGATCTCGATGGGCAGGCAGGGCTCCAGGAGCTCGCGGGCAATGCCACGCTTCTTTATTACCTCACCGATGAGGCCAAGGAAGGGAAGGAGGCATTCCTCGAGAAGCGAGACCCGGATTTCCACCAGTATCCGAAGTTTCCCTAAGCTCTTCGGACCGGCTCACACCAAAAGCCCTCCCCCGAACCCAACTGCATAGATGAGGGCCCCGATCGAGACCCGTTTCAATTCCGGGTCCAGCTGCTCGTGGTCTGTGGTGCGGAGCACTTGGACCAGGTCGATCGCGAAAAGAGGGAAGGAGAGCAGGTAGAGGAGCTGCCAAGGGGTTTGGAAGTAAAAGAAGCTGTGAAGAAGGGAAAGGAGGATGGCTCCGAGCAAAAATGCGTATTGAAGGGCGACACCCCCTTTTTTTCCGAGCCTTACCGCTAAGGTGTGCTTCCCCTTTTTAGCGTCCTGCAAGCGGTCGCGTAGGTTGTTCAGGTTGAGGACGGCCGCTGCGATCAAGCCAAAGGCGGTGGCCGGAAAAAGGACCGAAGGGCGCCATTCCACAGTGTGCAGAAAGTAGATGCCGAGCACGCCGACCCATCCGAAAAAGAGGAAGACGAAGAGTTCTCCCGCTCCGAGATATCCATAAGGTTTTTTGCCGACCGTGTATTTGACGGCTGCGGTTATAGCGAGAAGGCCGAGCGCAAGAAATCCGATCACAGGCAAGGCCCTTTCCGTACTGAGCGCATCGATCACCAAAGCGATCCCGGATAAGAGTGCAAGGAGGGAGATGATGAACATGGCCGTACGCATGTCGGTCATCGTTATCGCTCCCTTTTGTACAGCTCTGGCCGGGCCTGCACGCTCGTGATCATCGACCCCGGTCAAAAAGTCCCCGTAGTCGTTCGCGAAATTCGAGAGGATCTGGAGGAAGAGGGTCGTCGTGAGTCCCAGCAGGAAGACGGAAGCATCGAAAAGGCCGTGAGCTGCTGCCAATAAGCTCCCTAAAAGGATGCTCGCCACAGCAAGGGGGAGCGTCCGGGGGCGGGCCGCTTCGATCCAATTAGCTAGGGAAGCCATGGGGAACAAAGGAAGCAGAAATATCCGTACCTTAGTGAATGATGCTGAAGGCTGAATTCCGCAAGCGATCGTTGCGTTTCAAGGAACCTGCCGGGACCTCCCGTGGTACGCTCACTGAAAAGCCTTCCTGGTTCCTTTTTGTGCACGAAGACAGCGATCCGGTGACCCAAGGGGTCGGGGAATGCTCTTTGATCCCTGGCCTGAGCCCGGAATGGGACCTGGACTTAGAAGCGAAGATCGAAGAGGTCTGTGCCAACGTGGGGTCGCAGGAACATTACATCGAAGAGGGATTGCGGAACTTCCCCGCCCTTCGCTTCGCCTTGGAGACCGCCCTACAGGATCTCTATAAGAACGGAAGCAAGGAGCTCTTTCCTTCTGCTTTCACATCCGGTGCCAAACCCATCCCGATCAATGGATTGATCTGGATGGACGAACCGGAGCGCATGCAGGAACAGATCGAACGGAAGATCGCTGAAGGTTTCGATTGCATCAAGTTGAAGATCGGTGCCCGGGATTGGGAAGCGGAAAAAGGCCTTATAGAGAAGGTGCGGAAGGAATACGGGCCTGATCGCATCCAATTGAGGGTGGATGCCAATGGGGCTTTCACCAAAGAGGAGGCTTTGGAGAAGCTCGAGGAGCTCCGGAAACTCGACGTCCATTCCATCGAACAACCCATTCCTTCCGGGGCTCCTGATGCCATGGCCGAACTCTGCGAAAAGGGGGCGATCCCTGTCGGCTTGGATGAAGAGTTGATCGGAGTGAACGATCCCGAAGCCAAAAGGGAGCTCATCGAAAAGATCCGTCCCCAATATTTGATCTTAAAGCCCAGCTTGGTCGGAGGCTTCAAGGGGGGGAGCGAATGGCTCGATCTGGCCCACGAGTTCGGGATCGGTTGGTGGATGACCTCCGCCCTGGAGTCCAATATCGGGCTCAATGCGATCGCTCAGTGGTGTTACAAGTTCAAGAACTCCCTCCATCAAGGCTTGGGCACAGGTGAGCTTTTCATCGAGAACGTGGGCTCGCCTTTAAAAGTGGAGAACGGAGGGCTCTGGTACGATGCTCAAGAGGAATGGGACCTTCATCCTTTATTTCCTTCACCCGAAGCGTTTTGAAAGGATCGCTGGAAATAAACGGGGAAGAACATTCCATCCCTGAACTTCCGGAAAAGCTCCGGGATGGGGAGCTCGAGGGAGAGCATCTATGGAGCATCGCAGCATTCCTGGAAGAGTGGATGGATGGGGAAGCTTATGTTTCGGTGGGCACTTCCGGTAGCACCGGGGAAAAGAAAAGCATTTCTTTATCCAAAGAGGGGATGAAGGCGAGTGCGCGGATGACCCGGGACCATTACGGCATCCCCGATGGAGCGAGAGCTTTGCTCTGCCTTTCGGCCTCTTTTATCGCCGGTAAGATGATGCTGGTACGGGCCATGGAAGGGGATTGGACCCTGAAAGTCGTCGAGCCGTCGCGGGATCCGGTCAAGGCCGTAAAAGAGGGAGAGCGATTCGATTTCGCAGCGATGGTCCCTATGCAGGTGCACGAGGCCTTGGCGGATCAAGTTGATAAGAAGCGCTTCGAAGGGATCGAGCGAGTGATCATCGGGGGTGCTCCGGTCCCTGAGCGTCTCGAAAAGCGTATCCGTCCATTGCGCAGTGCATGTTACGCCACCTACGGGATGACGGAAACGATCACGCATATCGCCGATCGAGCGT
>CAZOSO010000135.1:0-1295 GCA_964582635.1 uncultured Weeksellaceae bacterium
TTTTCGTTCGAAGACTTTCGGCAATCGTTCCTGATACCTCTCCTTGTTAGGGCGATCGAAAAGGAAACGGTAAAGTTCCATCCGGGCACTGTCCCCTTCTGCCAGGATAGCCACCTCTGCCCTGAAGCGGGTGAGCAAGCTATCCCTTATAGTAATGACCACCGTATCCCCGAGATCCTCCTGCATATCCCGATAACGATGGATCGAAAGGCTATCATCTTCAAAGCGGTGGACATAGACCGTTCGAGCGGTATCCCCTTGCCGCTCTTCCCAAAGATCAATGGCCCTTACGCGCTCGGAATTCCCATTAAGACGCTTCAAAAGGGTGTCCTCGGGTTGAGCAAAGCGATAGTCCGCTCGATGCTCCACTTCACTGCGGTAAGAAGTGGCCATGAAAGCGAAGCAAGCAAGCAGTAAGGGGAGGACCGGGGAATAAGGAGAATTCCCTAAAGGCCGCTTATAGCGAGCGTGCAAGTACACGAAGGGAAGAACGGAAAGGGCCAAAAGATCGCTCCCATCCACCGTACGGCCCACATTGAAAAAGGGCAAGGCATTCCAGGCCTCGATCGCCCCTTGACTCAAGGGGGATTTCCAGATAAGAAAAATAAGGCCGATCCCCAAAAGAAGGGTTTTCTCCCATTTCGGAAGAAGCTCCCTCCAAAAGACTCCGAAAACAAAAAGCCCCGCAAAGTCGGACAACTTGCCGGTCAGGCTATTGTGAAAAAACTCTTTGAGGAAGAGGTCGTTGAACAATAAAAGGAAAAGGGCGACGAGAAAAAAAGGGTCGGTGAAAGAGCGAAGCTTTCTCATGGATCCGATACCAAATTTCCTCAGGCCTCTACGCCCTCCATTTTCCGCCCGGTTTTCTCGGCGAAATGTTTTTTCAGCTCTTCGAGCGTGTTCTCCTGGGTCCGCAGATCTTTCGCCACCTCTCCTTGTTCCAGGATCGTGATGCGATCGCAAACTTCCGTCACATGGTCCAGGTCATGACTGGATATCAACATGGTTAGCCCCTGCTCTTGCTTCAGTTTCTTCATCAAGTCCTTCAACTCGATCTGGGAGGAAGGATCCAATCCCGAAAAAGGCTCATCGAGGATCAGGAGATCCGGATCAAAAAGCATGGCCGCCGCAATGCCGGTTTTTTTCTTGTTCCCCGTCGAAAGATCCCGAATGTATTTCTTTTTCCCTCGGATCTCTCCGTGGAAAAGCTGCTCGAACGGCTCCAGCGCCTTTTCTCGGTCCTCTTCGGAAAGACCGTGCAGGTCGCCGATGAATTTGAAGTATTCGTCGGGCGT
>CAZOSO010000135.1:1395-5063 GCA_964582635.1 uncultured Weeksellaceae bacterium
TCGCTGCTGTAACTTTTGGAGAGCTTTTGGATCTCGATAGCGTTCATAACGAATAAGGTTTAAGAGGAGCGGAACCCTTCAGCGATCAAATGTTTGCGCTCTTTGAACATGCGCTCGAGGACGCGGAGCAAATAGGGATGGAGGAGCATGCTCAAAAAACCGACAAGCCCGATCGCCCCGATGCCCCAAAAAGGTTTTCCGAAGACGAAAAAGATCCCATATATCACAAAAGGAAGCCCTAAAATAAAGGGCAAAAGGAGGAACTGGCTCAGTTGCACCCCCTCGAAGTTCATCATCCCGGACTTGCTGAGATTCATCCCCTTCCGGTTATATAGGGCCAGGAACAACAATACCATCGTACCGAAGCCGATGTTGAAGAGCATCGAACAAAAGTTGATAAAAATGACCTCCGTCCCGAAATAAACGTAGGGCAAGCTTAGCACGAACATGACCAGGACCGAAAGGACCATGAGGAGATACTTGGAAAGGATGTAATCCCGAACCCGAAGTTCAGTGGTGAGCAACTTGTCAAAATGAGGGCTGTCCCAGGAAAAATGGAGTTGTCCGAACTGGATCATAAAGATCCCGGTGGTAAAGACCCCCACGAAGATCATCATGGAATAACTGCCTTCGAAAGAGGGATTCGGATAAAAAAGCAATCCATAGAGCAAAAAGAAAAAAGCGACCAAAGCAAAGGTCTTGGGCCGTTTGTTCCGCCTGATCATATCGAGCTCGAAGGCGGCCATGCGCCCGACCGTCCCGAACCGTTTCAGCCCAAGATCGCTCTCGCTTTTCACTTTCTCGGCCTTTCTTGCTAATCCGGCATCCAAGCGCAAGAATCCCTTCATCCATCGATAAAGCAGCAGGTAAGCAAAAGCGACGCAGAGCATCGGGATCAGCACCCAATACGCCCCATTCAGTACAGGGTCGAAGAGCAGACGGGAAAAGCCCATCATTTGCAGGAACCCGTAGTAATCCAGGGTGAAAACGGCCAAGAGGACGATCCCGAACAAGAAGACGCCCCAAGGACTTCGTACAAAAGCTTTTTTAATATAAAAAGCAAGAAGGTTGTTGAAGAGGACCACGCAGGTCAGGGTCAGAAGCCAGGCCAGGGAATTCGCCCAAGGATAAGCGGGCAGGACAGCAGCAAAAAAGAACGGAAGAATAAAAGCAAAAGGAATAAGGTTGTAGACCGATAAGAAGGTCTTCAAAAAGACATAATGTAGAAGACGCCCTTTTCCGACAGGAAGATGGAGATAGCTCGTAATATCGAGCAATGGAAGCCTTT
Source organism: uncultured Weeksellaceae bacterium (assembly GCA_964582635.1). GTDB lineage: Bacteria > Bacteroidota > Bacteroidia > Flavobacteriales_D > CAYVSK01 > CAZIDL01. Next base: position 2,684 of record CAZOSO010000135.1, read on the forward strand.
GGATCAGAAAGCGAAGGAAGAGCCCACCCGCCATGCTATAGATCAAAAGGCCGTTCAATGCATGAGCGGGGGGCATTTCGAAGATCTCCTGGAGGAGGAACTTCAACATCACCCCCAGGAACAAAAGGCTGGCGAGCAGGTAGAGAAAAAAGAACCCCATGAGCAGGTTGATAGCGAGGTTCTTTTGGAACATAGGGTTCCTCACACCTTCTTTCCACTGGTGACCGAGAAGTTTGCTATAAATGCGCAAGCTGTTCATGGGAACAGCAAATATAGAAGCTTGAGAGCGAAGGCTGCCCGACAAGCTCCCTTAAATTCGCAGAATGCGATCCTTTCAAAGACAAAGCGTGAACCTTTCTAAAGCTTTCTCCTTCACGTCCGTCCCTATCCTTTGCCTTTCTCTCATCCTGGGATGCAATTTGCTAAGCGAACCACTGCCGGAGGGAAAGGAAGGTAAAGCGGCCGATCGTACGGCGGAGCGAATGCTCCGGGCCGTCGACCATAAAGCATGGGATTCGACCCGATTCGTGCGCTGGAGCTTCATCGGCCACCGCTTCCTATGGGATAAAGAGCGCGACCTGGTCCGGGTCGAATGGTCGGATCAAAAGGTCCTCCTCCGCAGCTCGGATCAAAGCGGGATCGCCTACGAGGACGGCGAAAAGTTGAGCGGGGAGGATAAAAAGGAAGCCCTCCAAGAAGCCTGGGCCCATTTCTGTAACGATTCGTTTTGGTTGATCGCCCCGAACAAGATCTTCGATCCCGGTACCGAACGAAAGCTCGTCGAAAGCGATAGCGGAACGACCCGCCTGCTCGTCACCTATACCTCAGGAGGGGTCACGCCGGGCGACTCTTACCTGTGGATCCTCGGAGAGGACGGTCGCCCTGAACGCTTCAAAATGTGGGTGTCCAAGATCCCCATCGGTGGGACGGAGGCGAGTTGGGAAAACTGGGACACTTTGTCGACCGGAGCCGTTGTCGCCCGAGAACACGACCTTTTCATCGGTAAGCTCAAGATCAAAGAATTGAAGGCAGCTCAAAAGCTTCAGGACCTCGGCATCGAGAAAGATCCGTTCCGCCCTTTGACCGAGGATGAATAAAACAAGGGCTTATCGCTGTGCTCCACCTTTTTTTAAGCCCCTTACTTTTGCAGCAAAAGCAATCACCCATGCGTTCGAAGCTTTGGTCGATCCCCCTCACCCTTTCCCTAATCGCAATGATCAGCTGCAGTGAAGGGAAGGAGCAAGCTTCCTCCCCGGGAGAGCTCGCCCATGCCATTCACGATGCTTTGGCAAAAGAGAACAAAGATGACCTGCAACGCCTATTGGTCGCTGAGCCTCCCCTGAAGGAAAGTCTCAAAAGCATGGGACGGATCGTCCCTCAGGACAGCTCCCCGATCCGGATCGATTCCAGCGAGAAAGAACTGAGGCTCTTTTACCGGATCCAAGGGGCTTACTATGCCATCCAGGGAAAACCGGTTCAAGAAAAGCAGAAAGGCTACCGCCTAAAAGCGGCCGAGCGCCTGGACCTGACGGACAGTTGCGATCGCTATGAACACCAACGCTACACGCCTTCCGATAAGGTCTCTTTCAGCGATCTCCGAGTGAAGATCATGGAAAACGGCAAAGCTTTTCGGTCCGCGACGCTTCACGCCAAAAATCAACTCGAGCATGACCTGAAAGACATCAAAGTGCGGATCGAACTCTTCAAAAAAGGCAAGGATGGAAATCCGCAGATGGTCTATCGCAGGGCGGTCGTCCCGAACACCCGATTCCCCAGCGGGAAGAAAACTGCTTTTGAACTGCCAGAGCTGAAAGGATACGCACCCGGAGGAAAGATCGATACCAACAAGCTCTCTTTCAAGACCGAGATCCTGGATGCCGCCCCCAAACCGGAATACAAATACTGCAAGATGGTGGAGCGGTTAAATGAAGGGGGACAATAGGTCCTTCCACTTCCTTTTTTTCCATATCATCGAAGAATCCCCCTAGAACGACTTTTCTACACTTCCCGGGAATTGGAGCCTCAGAAAGAGAGGAAGGCCTCAGGAAGGGCCTCCCCTTTTCTTGGTAGTCTCTTCGAAATTCGCGACCTTTGGCAAGCCTGTTCGCCCTGTGTAAGGGCAGGAAAGAACGATCGGTCCACCCAAAAAAGCACGCAGCATGAGCGAGGTCAAAAAAGAACTCGAAGTCGGAGGTCAGAAGTATCAGTACGCAAGCCTGGCGGACGCCGTCCCGAAAGAGAAACTCGAACGGCTCCCCTTTTCCATTCGGATCCTCCTCGAGAACGCGATCCGTAACAAGGACGATTTTTCCGTTACGGATGAGCACGTGAAAACCCTTTCCGATTGGGATCCGAAAGGTTCCGGAAAAGACGTGGCCTA
>CAZOSO010000136.1:0-5000 GCA_964582635.1 uncultured Weeksellaceae bacterium
CATTATCCGGCTATTATCACATGCTCTAGCTCCCATCCCGATAAAATCGACATTTTTGTGTTTCAGACCTATAACCGCTTTTGCTACGCAAGCTTTTCCTCTTCACCCTTCTTCTCGCTCCCTTTGGGTTCTCGTTGGCTCAGGGGGAGAGCAAATACCGCGTTCACCTGACCGATAAGGAAGGGGTCTCCTTCGACCCGCATTCTTATTTCAGCGAAGCCGCGATCGAGCGGCGCCGTTTGCACGGCATACCGCTCGATCATCCCAGCGATCGACCGCTCAAAGCGGCTTATGTGAAAAAGGTGCGCAGCATCGCCGGAAGCGTCCTTTTTAAGAGCCGCTGGTTCAATATGCTCTATGTGCGGATGAACGGGATGGAACGTCGAAAAGTGGCCGCTTTGCCATGTGTGCAGCGGATCGAGGAGGTCCAAAGCCAAGCTCGTATGGCTTCAACTACTGACAGTGCGGAAGCGGATACGGGGTGGGTCGAGCGGCTGCTCCATTATCAAACCCGGAAACTGGGACTCGAGGAATTCCGGGCCCACGGCCTTACCGGCGAAGGGATCCGCATCGCGGTCTTCGATAACGGTTTCGAAGGGGTGAAGGAGAACCCGATCTTCCAGCACCTTTTCGAGGATGAACAGATCCTCCACACGCGGGATTTTGTCCAAAATGACGGCCATGTCTACGATGGAGGATCCCATGGGCGCATGGTCCTATCCTGCATAGCAGGGATCACCCAGGATAGTGTTCCCATGGGGTTGGCCACGGATGCGGAGTTCCTTCTTGCTCGTACCGAGCGGACCATGTGGGAGCTCTTTTCCGAGGAGGAGAACTGGCTGGCCGCCGCCGAATGGGCGGATCGCCATGGCGCGCGCATCATCAACAGTTCCTTGGGCTACGTTCATCACCGCTATTTCCCAAGGGATATGGACGGTACGAGTTATGTGGCGAAAGCGGCGAACAAGGCCGCCCGAAAAGGCATCCTTGTTGTGACCTCCGCGGGGAATTCGGGGGGAGGTGATTGGCGAGTGGTCGGCACCCCCGCGGATGCGGACAGTGCGCTCGCTATCGGGGGGATAAGTCCGAGCAGCGGGGTTCATATCTCTTTCAGTTCGTACGGTCCAGCAGCTGATGGCGATCTGAAGCCGAACCTGACGGCATATGGAACCGCCGCCGTTGCGAACGGTTCCACGGGGATGACCAATGCGAACGGCACTTCCTTTTCGAGCCCGCTCGTTGCCGGATTTGCTGCTTGTGCGCTTCAATCGGACACCAGCATGCGGACGATGGAGTTCTTCGAGGAGATGGAACGGTCCGGTTCGCTCTATCCTTATTACGACTTCGCCCATGGGTATGGGGTTCCTCGGGCTGCGCATTTCACCGGTACAAAGGAGAAACCCGACCCCAGTTTTCAAGTGGATCTCAAGAAGGATAGTCTGATCGTCAAGGTCCCTGAAGAAAGCCTTCCCGAAGACCCCGAGGAAGAATACGAAGAACCCGGAAAGATCCGAGAACCGCTCTATTACCATCTTTTGAACGAGGAGGGGGAAGTGAAAGAATACGCGGTCCTCCGTGTCGAAGAGCCGCGCGTGCTGGAGGAGCCCCTTCTTTACATGGACGCGGAAAAGGTGCGCATCCATTACAAAGGTTTTACGAAAACGATCGATCTGAGCCCATGAAACGTTCCATCAATGCCCTCGCGTTCATTTTCTTCCTCTTATTCCCGCTCCTTTCCTCCGCCCAAGAGGTCATCCTTCAAGAGAAGGTGCCCGCCGATACCTCGGAAGATCGCTTCGGTCCCGGTAGAATGCATTTTGCCCACCTTTTCATTTCAGGAGGGGTGGCTTTCGGGGCTCCCGAGGGAGGTGGAGCCTCGATCGAGGAATGGGGATCCGGGCTTTACGATATCGGCCTCCGTTATAAGTTCAAGATCCTGAAGCGATGGGAGGTGGGGGTTGGCCTCCGCTATCAGCGGGAGTCCTTTCGCATCGAACAGGATGAGGATAAAAAACTCTTCGGCTCCCTTCAGCACCGAAAAGAGAAATTGATCCTGAACAAGATGGGGACCAGCTTCTACAACCGCTTCGTTTTCGGGAAAAGAGGGGATTTTGTGGGAACTTTTCTCGACCTGGGGGTCTATTGGGACCTTTCGGTCGGCAAACAACACTTGACCGTGGATAAGGTGGAGAAACCGAAGAAGCGGGGGTACAAAAAGGTGAAGAGCAAGCGCAAGGGATTGACCTATGTCCGGGATTCGCACTATGGGTTTCTGGCCCGTCTAGGCTACAATCGCTGGGTCGTCTTCGCTCGTTACCGATACTCCGACCTTTTCACCGAAACCGAATTCGCAAAAGGATTCCCCGAGCTTCCGCGCCTTCAAGCCGGTTTTCAGATCGGGCTCCATCGATAGGGAGAGCGGCCTTATTCCACCGGCAAGGAGCTTTTGGAAAAAGTCCCTGTTCCGAAAGCGATCTCTTTGCCCCTTTTATCGTAGACCGTTGCGGATGCTGTGAGCAAATGGCGGCCGGGCGTTCGGAGCTCCCCGATCGCTGTAAGCGTTCCATCTCGGACGGGTCGAGTGAAATGGACTTCGAACTGCACGGTGAGCACCATGGCGTCGTAGACTTTGGAATTGGCCGCAAAGAAGGCTGCATCGTCCAGCATCCGGAAAAGCACCGACCCGTGGAGGGCCCCTCCTCCGTGGTGCCGGTCCGGCCCGACTTCATAGGTCAAACGGGTCCGCCCATCACCGACCTCCATTCGGGGAGGGGCTTCTTCCTGGTTGATGGGAGCTTTCTGATAGAGGGTTTCGAGGTGCCGGAAATGCTCTTCGGGATCTTTCATAGCGCTTCTATTGGAGGGAAGTGATGTGATCGGCGATCCTGGGCAGAACAACGTCCGAAGCTTCGTGATGGGGATTATGCCCGCATGCCGGGACCATGAAAGGTGTAGCGGGACCGCTCACGCCTTCCACGATGGCATCCACTTGTGCTTGGCTGCCGTATTCGTCATCCTCCCCTTGGATCACCAGGATCGGGGCTTTTATCCGGGGGAGTCGATCGGTGATGTTCCAATCCTGAAAAGAGGGGGATAGCCAAGTGTCGGCCCAAGCGTTGAAGACCGGGCGGGTGTTGATGTCGTGGTAGGCCTCCAAGGCCCGTTCCAAATGCCCTTTTTTGAATTCCTTGACCGCCTTTTGGATCCCTTCGATGGTGATGTCCTCCACGAAAACATGGGCGGCTTCGGTCACCAGCCCCTTCACTTTCTCGGGAAAAGCGGCCGCGAAGAGCAGGGCGATGGAACCCCCATCGCTGTGCCCGATCGGGATCACTTTTTCACGGACGCCGAGGCTTTCCAGGAGCAAGGGGAGCGTGCTCTCGCCTTCGATGTGCATGTATTGTTTCTCCCGCATTTCCTTGAGGGGCTCCGACCCTCCATGGCCATAGCGGTCGTAGACCAGGGCCGGGCAGCGGGTCTCCTCGCTGAGCTGTTCGGGCAGATCCTTCCAGGTCCCGATCGAGCCGAGCGCGTCGTGGAGGAAGAGCAGGAGGGGGCGATCCCCGTCCTGATATTCCTCATTGATGAATTGGTAGCGCAGCTCGCGCCCCTTGATGTGGATCCGGCTCATCTTTTATAAAGGCTTCGCTTTCTTGGGACTGGCTTTCAGCCCGCTTCAATGGCGCGTAAAGATCGGAAATGATCGGTAAATTCGAAGGCGCTCTGCGAAAAACTTGCATGGTCAACATCCCCCAACACATTCGATCCCTGAAGACCTACGAGCCTGGGGAGACCGTCGAACGGATCAAAGCGAAGTACGGCCATGAGCGGATGGCGGTCCTCTGGAACAGCGAAGGCTGTTTCGGAATGTCCCCCAAAGCGCGGCAAGCGATAGAGGCCAATATCGAAGCCAGTTACGCCTATCCCGATCCCCTGGCGATCGATGCTCGGGAACGGCTCGCTTCCCGATTGGGGAAGAAGAAGGAGAATGTGGTCCTTGGGAACGCGTCCGAAGGGGTGCTCTACAACATTTTCACCGCTTTTTGCAGCGAGGGGGAGGAGATGCTCAGCAGCGAGGGGACCTTCGTGATCGCTTATATCTGGGCCACGATCCATAACATTCCCGGGGTCCGTACCCCGATGACCGAGGATCATCGCTTCGACCTGCAAGGGATCCTGGATCGGATCACTCAGCGGACCAAGATCATCTACATCGCCAATTCCAACAATCCGACGGGTACGATGATCCGGCGCAGGGAGTTGAAAGATTTCCTCGACCAGGTACCGGAAGAGATCCTGGTGGTGATGGATGAGGCCTATCACGAGTTCGCGGCCGATCTCTCGGATGAGTTCCCCGATACCGCCACCGACCCTGAATTCGATCTTCCCAACCTGATCACACTGCGCTCCCTTTCCAAGGCCTATGGCCTGGCCGGGGTGCGGACCGGCTTTGCAGTTGGACCTGAAGAGTTGATCGATCCGCTGCTCCGGGTCAAAATGATCTTCGAGCCTTCCCATTTAGCCCAGGTCGCAGCTCCTGCTGCTTTCGAGGATGAGGCCTTTTTGGAGCAAGTCCTGAAGAACAACCGGGAAGGCCTGGATTACTATTACAAGGAGCTGGATCGCTTGGGCATCTCCTATCAACCTTCCTATACCAACTTCGTCATGCTGGAGATGAACTCGGGAGAAGAGGCCGAGCATTTGGCTCAGAAACTGATGGAGCGGGGGGTTTTGGTCCGGCCTTTAGGGGCTTTCGGACGTCCTCATTGCCTCCGCGTGGCTGTGGGAAGACCCGAGGACAATCGGGCCTTCATCGAGAACCTCGAGGCCTTGATCCCCGAGCTTCAGGGATAAAAGGGGGCCATCCGCTCTTTCCTTAAAAAATCGCCTTTTTCCTTTTGGTGGATATTTTCAATTCTCATAGCTTTGCAGCCCCAAGGCAAACGGCCCGTTCGTCTAGTGGTTAGGACACCAGGTTTTCATCCTGGAGACAGGGGTTC
>CAZOSO010000137.1:0-4898 GCA_964582635.1 uncultured Weeksellaceae bacterium
ATGGACAAAGGGCTTATTTCGCTTCTCGTACGCTCCAAGAAGGGGAGGATCGGGACCTTTACCGGCTCGATCTACAGGGTTCATTCACCGAAGGGCTTGCGGTCCTGAAAGGTTTTGTGGATGTACCCGCGGGTTCCGACCTTTTGGACAGTGTCGAAATACGGATCGAGAGGCCTGAAGGAATGAGGGGGGATCGCCGCCCATGGATCCAACGTCCGCAGAGCAAAGAGGGCACTTTCATCGCGGTCCTTCCGCCATGCCATAACTATAAGATGACCTATTACCTGGGAGAAAAAAAGACTTTGGAAGATGAGCTCTTCGTGCCCTGTCGGAGTTCTTATCAAGAATTGCAGAGAGAGGTCTTCCTTCGCCCCATCGAGTTCGATCCTTCGAAGCTCGATCGGAACCCGAGCTTGATCGGGAAATTGCAATATGCTAGTACAGGGAATCCCGTTTCCAAGGGGACTGTAAAAGTCCTCAAAAAGGGTGGCGATAGAGCGGATAGCGTTAGCCTTGGATCGAAAGGGGAGTTCAGTTTTTATCACCCTCCGAAGGAACGGGAAGTACTGCTTTTCCGCTTAGATAAAGAAGGTCCCTGTAAAAACACAGAATTGGAACTCCGTTCCGGTGGAAAAACCTACCAAGCAATAGGCCGGGATAGCTGTGTTTATCGATTCGCATCCCCTTGAATCTCCCCGGCTTTATTTATTGGGGAGGTGAGCACGGATTTTTTCCCGTACTACGGGGAAAAGTGGATCTCTAGGATCGTTTTATCTTTGAAAAGAGGGAACGCATCGGAGTTTGGCATGCCTTTGGATTGAAGTCTCTTTTAGCATCATCATGCGGTTGACCTTTCGACACCTTCTTCTTCTTTCCGTGCTGGGATTGGCCTTTTCCTCTGAAGGGATGGGGCAGTATACCGATCCGCGCAAGGGCGAGGAGTTTTTCGACAACGAAAACTACCTCGAGGCCATGAAGGTTTATAAGAACCTCATCGAGCAAAACCCGGACAAAGCGGAATATTTCCGCAAGGTCGGTATCTGTTATCTCAGAACCTATAAGGACCGCACCAGCGCCGCTGAATATCTCAGAAAAGCCTCCCAAAAAGAAGATCACAAGGCCGAAGTGTGGTATTACCTCGGCAAGGCCTATATGATGCAGGATGAATACCAAAAGGCCTTGAAGAATTTCACCAAGTATCAGGCGAACAGCGGCATAATGGGGGGTAAAGATGATGTGGCTTATCTACAGGGGCAATGCAAGAGCGGAAAAGAGCTGGTCAAGCACCCGCTCGATGTCACCTTCCAGAATCTTGGGGATACGATCAATACCCAGTACCCTGATTATTACCCTTTCGTGGCCAAGGATGAGTCAAGGTTGGTGTTCACTTCCCGGAGGAGGGCCAATCAGGGAGGAGGGAGAGAATTCGACGGGTATTTTCCCTCTGATATCTGGATGGCGAACGAAAGGGAGGATGGAAATGGCTACGAACCCGCTAAGAGTGCTGGTAGGAGGGTGAATTCGAAATACGATGAACAGGCTGTCGGTTTGTCGGATGATGGAACCCGCATGTACGTCTACATCGATCGCGTGAAAAAACGGGGAAGCATCTACAGAAGCGAATGGGAGCATATATCGTTCGGAAGAATGGAAAAGCTCGGTGAAAGTGTCAATAACGAAGAGAGCCTGGAGTTCTCCGCCTCCATCTCCGAGGACCGAAAAACGCTCTTTTTCACCAGCGATCGGGATGGAGGAGAAGGAGGACGCGACCTTTACATGGTCCGCAAATTACCGACCGGGGATTGGGCCAAACCCCAGAATCTCGGTCCCAAGATCAACACCAAGCACAACGAAGGTTTCCCCACCCTCTCCAAGGACAACGAAACGCTTTATTTCTGCTCTCAGGGCCACGAGAGCATGGGGGGGTACGACATCTTCAAATCGGAATGGGACCCTCAGACCAATACCTGGTCAAAGCCCCGTAACTTAGGGTATCCGATCAATGATGGGACCGATAATCGGACTATTTCCTTCACAAAAAGCGGACGCTCCGCTTATCTTTCCACCTTCGGCAAAGGGGGGCACGGTTCGCTCGATGTCTATAAGGTGATTTTCAATGAAGTGGCCAAGAGGCCGGTCATTTTCAAACTCAAGCTGCCATCTGCTAGCGATACCGGGAAGAAATTCATGACCCAACCCCGGGTGACCGTCCTCGATAAGAACTTTGAGGTATACGGACGCTACGCTGCGAACGAGAGCACTTCCACTTATACCATTGCCCTTCCCCCCGGGACTTATACGATGGAGATCGATAGCGATGAATATCCCCTTTACGAGGAAAAACTCAAGGTGACCCGAGCGCATCAAAAGATGGGCATCGTCCCAAAACGGGTGAAACTTTCCGAGGCCGCCGAGAAAGGGAAAAGCGGCCAATAAGCCTGCTTCGTCTTATTATGAAGATCCTTTGTGTAGGGAGGAATTACAGAGCGCACGCTGATGAATTGGGGAACGAGCTTCCGAGCGAACCCCTTTTCTTTATGAAGCCTGAGAGTGCTTTGGTAGAAGGAGGAGGCTCTATCCCTTATCCTTCCTTCACCGAAGAGCTCCATTTCGAGACGGAATTGGTCATCCGGATCGGAAGGGATGGGAAGGAGGTCGAAGCGGATAAGGCCGATCGGTATATCGAAGGACTAGGCATCGGGTTCGATCTAACGGCCCGGGACCTTCAAAAGCGTTTGAAGGAAAAAGGGCATTCTTGGGAAAAGGCGAAAGCGTTCGATCGATCGGCCCCAATATCCGCGGATTTCATCCCGCTATCGAGCATTCCCGACCTTTCCAATTTGGCGTTCAGCTGCGAGAAGAACGGTTCGAAGGTCCAGTCAGGCAATACTGGAGAAATGATCTTCTCCTTTTTCGACCTGATCGCTCATATCTCTACTTACATTTCTTTGAAAAAAGGGGACCTTCTTTTTACAGGTACTCCTGCCGGGGTCGGACCCATTATGCGGGGGGATAAGCTGGAAGCCTTCATCGGGCGACGCTCTTTTTTAGAGATCTCGATCGAATGAAGCTTCATCTCCCGGTGTGAACATGTAGCCGACGCCCCTCACGGAATGAAAGAAAGAGGGGTTTTTAGGATCTTTCTCGAAGATCTTTCGAAAACGCAGGATGAAGTTGTCGATCGTACGGGTGGAGGGATAGACCTCGAATCCCCAAATGGTCTCAAGGATCTCTTCCCGCGAAACCGCACGGTCCCTGTTATCGAGGAGGAGTTTAAGGAACATCGTTTCCCGTTTCGATAAAGTCTCTTTTTCCCCTTTATAGGTGTAAGCCTGAAAGGCTTCAAGGTCCACCCGATTCCCACCGAAAGAAAAGCGCTTGATCGCGGCTCCTTTTCGCGTTCCATTCCCCCCGGATCTTTCCAGGAGCTTCGAGATCCGTAGAAGGAGCTCTTCCAGTTCGAAAGGCTTCCCCAAATGATCGTCCCCGCCGGTTCGAAGCCCTTCGATCCGGTCTTTGGATTCGTTTTTGGCGGTTAAAAAGAGAATGGGGACCTGGTGATTCTCCGCTCGGATCTTTTTGCAGACCATAAGCCCATCCATACCCGGTAGCATGATGTCCAATACGATCAGATCGAAGCGGCGTGAGGCAAAGCTCTCTAGTGCTGAAGCACCATCCGAAGCAACTTCCACATGGTAGCCTTCCGTCTTCAGATTGACCTTGAGGAGTTCCGCTAAGGAACTTTCGTCTTCAACCACTAAAATGCGGGAATTCCTGTTATCTCGCATTTTTGTCATCTTATAACTCGTTCGGGATTTCAAGCTCCCTTTGGATGTGGATATCTAAAGGGGACCATAGCAGCTAAATTTGGGAATGATCGCTAAAATTGCTCCACTGTATGCTACGTAACAGCCTTTGCTCTTTCACTTTCTTGCTCATATTCACCTTTCTCCTCTCTTTAGATCTCCAAGCACAAAGCAATCAAAAAGAAGAAGGAGCAGCACCTGCTCAAGAGCAAAAAGCCGATAGTTCGGCCAAAGTCGAACAAGTCGAATTGAAGAACGCTCCTTTGAAAGAAGCTCAAAAAAGGAAGCTGCCCAAGGAAGCCGGTGCCCTCGATCAGCAGGAAAAAAAGAATTCCGAAAAAGAAGGAGCAGCTGAAAAGGATCTGGAACGTCCTCCCAAAGAGAAAGCGCGGAAAAAAGAAAGGAAGCGTCAAAAGGGCGAGAAAAAAGAGCAAGAAAAAAAGGATAGCGAGCGATGAGCTTATCCGGGAAACCCTTTAAAAAAACTTTTTGTAAAAGAACCTCTAATATTATGAAACGGTCGTTCCTTAAGGATCACGTTTTTTCGATCCTGCTTACTTCTTTTCTGTTCGGGGCATTTACGGGACTGTCTGCACAGAACGTTCACGAGGATTATGTGGATGGAAGGATCTTTGTGAAAGTGGAGCAGAACGTTCTCCTTCGCGGGGAGGGCGGAGAGCACGGTCCCGAGAACGTGGATCCCTCTGCGTTGGAATTCCTCGATGGGGAGCTCAGTGAGTATCAGATCGATAGTGTTACACGTCCCTTTCACGCCCTTCAAGGGGACGCTCCTAAGCTCAAAAGGACTTACAGGGTCCGTTTCGACGCCGAGAAAAAGGTGGATGAGCTGGTCGAGGTGTTAGAAGGCAAACCATCGGTCGATTACGCGGAAAAAGAGCCGTTTAAACGGCTTAGCTACAGTCCGAACGATCCCTATTATACCAATAACAACCAATGGTTCTTGCCCCAGATCAACGCCGCTAATGCTTGGGATATTTCTTTCGGGACTTCGAGTGTGACCGTTGCCGTTACGGATAATGCCATCGACACCGCCCATGAGGATCTGAACGGGATCCTTTGGCAGAATCCGGG
>CAZOSO010000138.1:0-4848 GCA_964582635.1 uncultured Weeksellaceae bacterium
TGGCCGTGGCGAGTGCCCTCTGGTTGGGAAGGAAGCAAGGGATATCCTCTGAACTTCGGAACGATTACGCCCATGCCGGGGGAATGCATGTTCTTGCTGTTTCAGGGCTCCATGTCGGGATCGTCCACCTTATGTTGTTGGGATTCAGCTACCCCCTTAGGAGGGGACCGAACGGGGAGAAAATGCGGGCTTTGCTCATCGTGTTGGGCCTTTGGGGCTATGCGCTTCTGACCGGTTGGAGTCCTTCCGTAGTAAGGGCGGTCCTCATGTTCTCTTTATACAGCTTGGGAAAAGGGATCCAGCGTCCCCCTTCGGTAGGCAATGTCATCGCTGGAAGTGCTTTGATCGTCCTGCTCTACGACCCCACCATGATCCAGGATATCGGATTTTTGCTCTCTTATTCCGCCGTCGTTTCCATCGTTACCCTCTATCCGCTTTTGGAAAGGCTTTGGCGGCCGAGATGGAAGATCCTCGCTTGGTCCTGGAGCCTTTTGGCGGTCTCTTTTTCGGCTCAATTAGGAGTTTTACCGATCGTTTTAACGGTGTTCGGAACTTTTCCCCTCTGGTTCGAGGTGACCAACCCGGTCTTATTGCCGATGGCCACTGCCGCCCTTTATTCCGGCTTCCTCATGGGTTTGGCGGCCCCAATACCTGGTGGAATGAAATGGATCGGGGCCGGGGCCGAGAAGCTCTTCATGGCCATGAACACATGGGTGAAATGGGTAGCACAATGGCCAGGGTCCGGGATACAATGGGGGCCGATCGGTATCCTGTCCGCGCTGCTTTTGGCAGCTGTTATCGGGGTCACTTTGTTGACGCTCTATGGAATGCTTTCGAAAGGGTGGCTCGTCTTCTTCTTGTCCCTTTTGACAGTTCACCTTTTTTGGATGGACCAACGACGAGAAGAACGGGAGGCCCTTATGATCCATGCAGAAAGAAAGCCTCTTACCCTCGCTTTTCGAAAAGGGGAAAAGCTCTTGTTATGGCCTCAGCTGCCATTGAAGGAATATCGAAAGGAGCGACTTCTGGAGTATTGGCGTTCAAAAGGGGTCGTTAGGACGAGCGTCCTTCCTTCCGGGAATAAAGAAGGGAGTTCGGCAGTACGGGTTTCCGGATGGCGGATCCTCTATTGGAACAGCCCTTCAGGGAAGAGGCTCGGGGATGAAGCAAGTATGGACCGAAAAGCCCATCTCATCCTGTTAGGGGCAAAAGCCCCTCGACCTCGAAAGGTCCCGATTTATATCCGGGAAGCCCCCTTTTACTTACTTTCCCCGGAACTGGGCCATTTGGAGGACTGGAAGACGTATCTGTCCCAAAATGAAAAAAGTTTTCGAGTCCTCCCCCAGGAAGGACCTTATCTAGCCCCCCTTTGATATATTCGGGAAGATGGAGCTTCAAGCTTTACTCGAAAAGGAAGGGTTCGACCTAGATCTGATAAAGGATCTGGCCTCCGATAGGGTGGCAGCGTTGGAGGGGCGTAGCATTTTGATCAAGTACGGAGGGAACGCGATGAAGGATCCTACTCTGAAAAGGGGGCTGATGCATGAGGTGGCTTTTCTTCGAAAACTAGGGGCTTATCCCATACTGCTCCATGGTGGAGGGCCTTTTATCCAGAAGATCCTGGATGAGGTGGGCCTTTCCTCTGAATTCCACGGCGGACATCGTCGGACCAGTGAGGAGGCGATGAAGTATGTGGAAATGGCTTTGAAGGGTGAAGTGAACGGGGGCTTGGTGGAAGATCTTCTCGGCCACGGAGTAAAAGCCATAGGGATCTCGGGGAAGGATGGGGGAATGGTCCATGCTGAGCAGCGTTACGTGGAAGAAGGAGGAAATGTCGATTTAGGGCATGTAGGGGATGTGAGCCATGTGAACCCTGAATTGCCCCAACTTCTTATCCGGGAGGGCTTTCTCCCTGTTATCGCACCTATCGCTGTAGGTCCCGGAGGAAAGAGCTATAATGTGAACGCCGACATGTTCGCCGGACATCTTGCAGCATCCTTGCGATCTTCGGTGTTCATAGTTCTGACCGATGTCGATGGATTGATGGCGGATAAAGATGATCCGGAAAGCCTTTACAAGGAGTTGAGCCTCGATGAGACAAGGGGGCTATACGGGAGCTCGATCCAAGGTGGGATGATCCCAAAGGTGGAAGCCTGTGAGATCGCGGTCCGGGGTGGTGTGGAGAACGCTCGGATCGTCAACGGGACCCGCGATCACGTGATCCTTCGGGAGCTCCTGAGCCATGAACGCAGTGGAACCCTTATTTCCGACCATGAGTGAACCTTTCGATCCTTTAAAGGCTGAAGAGCTCGACCGGACCTATTCCCTTCCTGTCTATGCCCGCCACCCGATCACCCTTATGGAAGGCAAAGGAGCCCATGTGAAAGACGTGCTCGGGCATCGTTATATCGACGCCTTGGCCGGGGTGGCCGTTAATAGTCTTGGCCATTGTCATCCGCGGGTCGTGTCGGCCATCCAAAGCCAGGCCGAGCGGTTGATCCATAGCTCGAATTTTTACGTGACCCCCCCACAAGCTCATCTCATGGAAAGGCTTTGTGAGTTAACCGGCTTGGATCGTGCTTTTTTGAGCAATAGCGGGGCTGAAGCTGTAGAGGCTGCTATCAAAGCAGCTCGACTTTACGGCCACCAAAACGGGAAAGGAGGGCGGATCATCACGTTCGAAGGCTGTTTTCACGGCCGTTCGCTGGCCACGATCGCGGCCGGAAAAAAAGGGTATCAAGAGGGTTTCGGACCGATGCCCGAGGGGTTTCATCAAGTCCCCTTCAACGATATCGAAGCGGTCCGGAACGCGATCGATGATGAAACGTGTGCGGTCATGCTCGAGCCCGTGCAAGGGGAAGGAGGGATCCGTGTTGCGGGTCGTTCTTTCATGCAGGAGCTTCGAGAACTATGTGATCAAAAAGGCCTCCTCCTCATCCTCGATGAAGTCCAATGTGGAATGGGGCGGACGGGAAAACTTTTCGCGTACGAATACTATGATCTGAAACCGGATCTTTTGGCACTGGCCAAGGCCTTGGGAGGTGGGGTTCCGATCGGAGCGACCTTATTCGAGAACGCCGTAGCAGAGGCCTTTTCTCCCGGTAAACACGGGTCGACCTTCGGCGGCAATCCTCTGGCTTCTTCGGCTGCCCTGGCGACCCTTGATGTGATCGAGGAAGAAAAGCTTTCCCAAAGGGCGCAGGATCTGGGAGAAAAGGCTTTCAAGCGTTTGAAGGAACTTCAGGGGCAAAAAGATGCTGTTAAGGATGTGCGGGGGATCGGTTTGATGCTCGGGGTGGAATTGGAGGGAAAGGCCAAAGATGTGCTCGAACGATTGATCCAAAAGGGGGTCCTCGGCAATGTGACAGGGGGCGAGGTCCTTCGTTTGGTGCCCCCATTGGTGATCGAAGAAGAAGCCTTGGACCATATCCTTCAAGCTATGGAGGAAGCGATCGAAGAAGTGCACCCCTCATCCAGCTAAAAAAATATGAGCACTGAAAAAATCCGCATCGGGATCATCGGTGGTACCGGTTACACTGGAATGGAACTGCTACGGATCCTCGATGGGCATCCAAGGGCTGAAATCCGTCTGATCACTTCCGAGAGCCAGAGCGGGGAACGGGTCGATCGCGTTCATCCGCAGTTCCGTGGCCGTTTCGACCTTGAATTCCAAACTAAGGAAAAGGTGAGGGAGCATGAGCTCGATCTGGTCTTTTTAGGACTTCCACATGGCGTATCGATGGATTTTGTGAAAGAATACGGGACGGAAAAGTTCCGGATCATCGATCTCTCCGGGGACTTCCGTCTGGACGACCCGGACGTTTATTTGGATTGGTACGGACAAACCCATGAAGAACCGAACCGTTTGAAAGAAGCTGTTTACGGACTGCCGGAGCTCTTCGGAAAAGAGATCCCTGACACCTCTCTGATCGGGAATCCGGGCTGTTATCCGACCGCTTCGATCCTCCCGTTGGCCCCGCTATTCCGGGCGGGACTGATCGAAGCGGACGCGACCGTTGTGGATGCGAAATCCGGCGTCACCGGAGCCGGTGCGAAAGCCAAGCCGAACACGCATTTTCCCAATGTGAACGACAATTTTTCGATCTACGGCTTGAAAAAGCATCGCCATACGCCCGAGATCCAGAATGCCCTCCGCCGGGTGGCGGACCGGGATGTGGAGTTGCTTTTCACTCCCCATCTACTGCCCGTGGATCGGGGGATCCTCACCACCAGCTACTCGAAGCCGAAGGTGGATGTGGACGAGAAGGAACTGCAGGAGCATTTTCAACACTATTACGGGGATTCCCCCTTCGTTCGGGTGGTGGATGAGCCTCCTCAACTCAAAGATGTGACCGGATCCAATTATTGCAACGTCTTTGCCACCTATGATCCACGGACGGACCATATCATCACGATCTCCGTGATCGACAATTTGGTAAAAGGGGCAGCCGGACAGGCTGTCCAGAACATGAACCTCATCTTCGGGCTTGACGAGCGAGAAGGTTTAACCCATCTTCCCCTCGTACCCTGACTGAATGCATTTATGGAAGAACAACTGGTGAACAACCTGGTCAGTGTCAAAGGCATCACATGCTGGGGAGCCCATACGGGCGTTAAGAACAAACGCAGGGATCTTGCCATCATCCATTCTGAAGTGGTGGGGAACGTTTCAGCCGCCTTTACCCGAAACCGGGTGGTGGCTGAGCCGGTCAAGATCGCTCGGGAAACGGTGAAAGGGGGGCAGTGTCAATGCATCGTCATCAACTCGGGAAATGCCAATGCTTGTACGGGCGAACAGGGAAGACAGGGAGCTGAGGCTATGATCTCAGCAGCGGCTGAAGAGCTCCG
>CAZOSO010000139.1:0-4785 GCA_964582635.1 uncultured Weeksellaceae bacterium
TTGGTCGCCTTAACCCTGGACTGGATCCCGAAGGCATGGATCCTCGGCTTCGATCCGATCGTTCCGGTCCTTCTTTTGAGTGCGCTCTTGCTCGGGTTCGGACTCTTGAAACCCTTAACGGAAGGGAAACTCCGAGCTCGCCGCCTGATCGGGACCGCGAAAGGGACTGAGCATTAAGGGCATTTTTCAGGGATCAGCTGATACCGATCGCCAAAGCTGTCCTTTGAAAAAAACAGCTGCACCCCCTTATTTTTGAGGTACCATTCCAAATCATCCAAGATCATGGCACGATCCCTCCCTTTTCCCATCCTCTCCTTCCTTCTTATTCTAACCGCTTGTGGAGGAAGCGAGCAAAAAGATCCCGCGGCCGAACCCAACGATAAGATCATGCAGGCCAAGGTCATGAGCACGGACCGCACTGTTCAATTGAAGCTGGACAGCAATAAGGACCGGGATTGGGTCGGCCTGAAGGTCCCCGACAGCGGCTATCTGCATTTCGGCGCCAAAGGGGTCCCCGATCCTCTTGACCTGCGGATCAAACTCGCCCTTCAACAAGAATGGAAAAAGCAGAAGGCCAAAGGATTGAGCGGTTGGGAGGGGATCCCCGAAGCTCACCGCATCTATGAGCACGACACGGTCTATTTTGCCATCAAGGATCAATATCAGGACAACAGCTCCGATTCGAGCTTCAAGCTCAAACCTTCTTTTATCGAAGAATTCGATGCTTACGAGCGAAACGATAAGGCGAAGCGGGCTAAGAAAGGAACGACCGGAAAGCGTATCAGCTCCTACATTTATCCCGTAGGGGATCGGGACTGGTTCAAATTCGAGGTCGACAGTGCGGGCTATTTGATGGCGCAAAGCCGCAAAACGCCCGGTCCATTAAACCCTGAACTGGCTTTTGCCCGCAAAAAAGAGCCGACCGGAAAGATCGAACGTGTACGCGGGTTCCAGGAATTCATGACGAGTTATCGAGCACCTGAGCAAGGAACGTATTATGTGCTCCTTCACGACAACTATGACGACAACAAGTCCAGGGATCCGATCGAATGGAAAATGCGCTACTTACCCGAAATGGACCCTCAGGAACCCAATGGGGATCCCGCGAAAGCTTTTAAGATCTCAGTCCCCGATACTTTGTCGGCAGCGATCTTTCCCAAGGGAGACCGGGATCACTTCCAACTGACCCCTGAAAAGAGCGGCAAGTTGCTGGTTCAAAGCCAAGGAGGCCAAGATGAGTTCCAACTTCAAATGAAGGTCCTGAAAAAACAGCCCACCGGAACCGAGCAAGCACACGGGTGGAGTGGGTTCCCAGGACGTTTCCAACTCAAAAAGGACACAACTTACTACTTGCGCCTTCGGGACGAATACGACGATAACGGATCTCCGGAAAGCTTCAAATTGAGCTTCCGCTGGAGATCGAACGTCGGATCGGCATCCTAGAGCCAGGGGATCTCAGAACCACCCCGTATCGGTGTGCTTATCGTAAAAATCCTCTTTTTTCCCGCGCCATTCTTCCCAATGCTCCTGGCTCTTCTTTTGCATCTTCTGCAGGGCTTTCTGGTGTTCCTTTCCGAGCCGGTTCATTTTGTTCGCTAACTTGTTGTAGCGATCGACCATTTCCTTGGTCCGCTCCGATTTGTCCTTGTTCTCCATCCGCTTCTTCACTTTGTCGAACTCCTGCTTTTCCACCAAATACTCGGTGACCTTATCCAAGTGCCGCCCCACTTTCCTTTCGTAAAAGCGGAGGATATCCTTTCCTTTCCGAAGCAATCTCGAGTCCCCTTTATAAGGATCCTTTTTGCGCAATGCCTTTTTCCCTTCCTTCGCGTACTTTTCGAGCTTGTCGCGATGCTGCTCGATAGCGGTAAGGTTCTTTTTCCCGATCGCATCCTGTAGATACATTTCCTGGATCTTGCACTTGTAGAGGATCAAAAAGACCTCGTTGTAATAGGCAATGGCCTTGGAGGCTTTCCGCATCTTCTCGTCCAACCTTCCTTCTTCCTTATCCTTCAGATCGATATCGTAGGTTTCGGCGAACTCCTTTTCCGCTTCACTGAACTTTCGGGAAGCCTCGTTCAACTTTTTCTTCACTTTGTCCTGAGCCTTGAGATAGGTTTCCATTTGATCATAGGACTTGCGCTTGATCTTTTGGAGGTCCATGATCTTATCGTAATCCTCTGTGAGGACCACTTCCATTATTTCAAAATACTGGAGGATCCCATCCTTAAGGGTCCCATCCCCCTCAAAAGTGCCGATCTCCCGCACTTCTTGACGCGCCTCTTTAAGCTCATCGAGGATCTTTTCTTTTCGGCGCTTCACCCGTCTTTTATTGTGCCCTTTGGTAATGCTCTTCTGATAGCGCCATATCTTCCGTTTCAAGGGTTTGAAGGGGTCGGAGATATCCTCCATGTACTCGACGGCCTCCTCCCCTTGGGCGTGGATCGGGGTGGTCGAGAATAGGGTGAAACAAAACAGGATCGAAAAGAGTGCTAGGGATCGTCGCATGGTCATGGACTTTTCAGTTGAACAAGGTCTTGAAGCAAGAAATAGGCTTCCTGGACATAAGGATCCTCTCGGATGTTCTGCAGGGCCTGTTCATGGACCTGCTCCTCTTCCTCATCGAGCATCCCCATTTTAGCCATCGGATCGAGGGATTCGATCTCAAAGGGGGAAGCCTCGGTATCATCCTCATTCTTTTCATCTTCCCCATCAACATCAGTCCCTTCATCGAAGAAAGTTTCTCCCCGCAAGGGAATAGGATGAGCCTCTTTCCCGGAGGCTCGTTCCGCTTTACTTCGCTGGATCCTTTGAAAAAGGGAATCTTCTCGGACCCGTTGCTGGCTTTTCCGCTGAAGCTTCTTCACAGGTAGAGGGGGGAGTTCTTTGTAATAGGTGTTGATACGGACCGAAGCGGGTTCCAGGGAATGGGGATGCACCTCTTCGCCCACTTTAGAGGCTTTTAATGGATGGGGGAGTTTTATATGGGGCTTAACACCGATATTCTGGTGGCTATTGCTATCCACGTGAAGGAACTGCCCGATCGTGAGGCGCAAAAAACCTTTGGCGCGGGGGTCCGAAGCGGTGGAATCGGCCAGGGGGAAGACCCTTTGAGCCGTAGCCTTCCCATAGGTCGGTGTCCCTACGATCAAGGCCCGATTCCTGGCCTTAAGAGCTCCTGCCACCAACTCCGATGCTGATGCACTGAAGTGATCGACCAGGATCAGGAGAGGCTTCTCAAAACTGGTCCCTCGGTGGGGGTCTTTGATCGGCGCTCCCTTTTCACCCTTTCGCTGGACCACTGAAATATCACCTTTGTCCACAAAAGTCCCTGCCACCTGCACCGCCTCCTTCATGGACCCTCCACTGTTCCTTCGCAGGTCGAGGACCAAACCTTCGATCCCTTTTTGCTTCAATTTGATGATGGAGCGCGATAGATCGTTCGCACACCCCTTTGCTAAAACCCCTTTTTTCTCCATCCGGGTGTAAAAAGAGGGGAGGTGAATATATCCGGCCCTGAACTCCGATCCTTTCAGCAAATAACTGTCCACCTTGTTGGAGCTCATCTCTACTTTTTTCTTGTGGAGCGGTACACTCACCCGTTCTCCGTCCTCTTTTCGGACCCGGAAGACCGCTTTCTGGATCTCAGGATCGTGCAAGATATCCCGCACCTTATCCAGATCCACACATAGCAGGTCGTGCGGCTCTTCTCCTTCCGGATCGATGCTCAAAAGGACATCGCCGGGATCCAAACGATTCGTTTTCCAAGCGGGGCTCCCGGGTAGCACTTTTTTCACCATTACCTCCCTTCGCTCATTGAACTGCACTCGCAGGCCGAAGGAAGGAGCCTCGGTGCTGAGCTGGCTTTCGAAGCCCCTCTTGTCAGAAGGAGTGAAATAGGAGGAATGAGGATCGAAGGAAGCGGCCAGAGCTTTGAGAAAGGAACGCTGCACTTTTTCAGCGGGAGGGGTTCCACTAGCAGCTCCCCGAAGCCTGCAAAGCGTTTGCTCCTTCACTTCCTTTAAAAGTTCGGGAAGCTTTTTTTGAAAAGTGTCCTTGATGAAACCCTCTTTTTCGGAACGAGTGGCATAAGAGGAGAGGACCCGATACTCCAACCTCCGTTCCCAACGGTCCTTATAGCTTTTTTCCCCATAATAATGCGTCGAGCGACCCCTGGTATAGACCCAAAGGGTATCATTCCCCTCGAAGCTCAGGTCTTCACCGGATATCCCGTTCAGAAAAGCTCGGACCTCTTTCACCCGCTCTTTGTAAATACCGGTTACGTCCTCCAAAAAGGAACAATCCCCCTTCTTCACAAGATCCATGATCCCTTCTTGGTGCTTTTTGATACGCTTCAGGTCCCCCTTTCGGAATACATGGCCTTCAGGGTCCAGCCGCTCGATCCACGCATCCATAAAAAGCTTCTCAAAGGAAGAATCCAATGCTGGAAGATCGTGATGATACTCTTGGGCCACGGAAAGGATCCGACCCGCTTCATAACAGGGGTCCAGGTCGGATTCCTGAGAGCGAGCGGAAGTGAAGGTGAGGACCCCGATCCCGAAGAAAAAAAAGCTTGCAAAACGGACTGAAGCGATAAACGGGATATTACGCACTTTTCATCGCCCAAAGGGGTTCACTGCTCGCAAATCTAATGGATCGATGCGAAAACCCATTTAAAGGATATGAGGGCCGCGATCAAGGGGTTTTAAGCCTTCACCGGACGAAGTTATCGGATCAAGGTCACGTGGCCTTGACGTTGGAAGGTCTTCTTGCTGTATTTGCTCT
>CAZOSO010000140.1:0-4634 GCA_964582635.1 uncultured Weeksellaceae bacterium
GCAGACTAAGAGAACGGCATCCTCGCTGAAGCTCACGTCCTTTTCGCGCACCCAACCGGGTGCTTTCAACTCGCTTCGCCCATTGGCTTTGGGATAAGCGGTCCCATAGGCGAGGATCACCACTTTGTCCTTCGTTTCGGGGCCCTCATCCTCGTTCATAAAATAGAGCTCCCCTTCCTGGAGCCAGCGGCGTAGGCGTTTGCTGCTCATCACATTGAACGGATGCTCGTCCCTGAGGATGTTCTCACCGATCCTTCGAGCTGCGATCATCCAAAGGCCTTTTTTGAAGGAAGGCGCGGTCTTGAAAGCCTTCGGGATATCGCTCCCGCGCAACCAAAGGGCCGTAACGGGTGATTCGGCCACCCCTGTAGCGGAGCTCGTCCTTCCGGTCAAAGCGGCTACTTCACCCAGGAATTGTCCACTTCCCACGACATCCACATCTTCTCCTTTCATTTGGATCCTGACCGTGCCCCGGGCGATCAGGAAGAGGCTTTCCTGCTTCTCGTCCTCTTTGGTCAGCTCTTCGCCGATCGAATGGACTTGCGTTCGGAAGAGCTCGGCCAATTTTTGGAAGGTCCGTGGATCCAGCTCCTTCACAAAGGGCAGGTCCTTGAGGAGCTCTTCGTTCGGTGGGAGCTGGGTCTGGGGTGGGTTGTTCATGAGCCGTTTCATCCGCTCCTCGATGTACTTTTCCATCTTTTCGGCTTCGTCCGCCTCCAGGCGCCCCTTGTTGAGAAGGCGTTCGACCGTCCGCTTCTCGTAATTGAGGAGGGAACGGGAAGCCTCTCGGGTGGCGATGCTCGTATAGATCTCCGGATAACGTTTCCGCAGGTTCCGCAGGAACGTGAGCCCGTGAATGCGGTTCTCATTGATCTCACTTTCCACCGTGGACAATGCGCTCTCACGCTCTTCGGGGTCTACTTGCTCATCGCTCCCCCGATGCATGCTCTCCACTAGTTTGAGGGCATCCTCTTGGGCTACCACGAAGCCCCTCGCACAATCGTAGCTCTGGGCCAACTGATCGAAGAAGAAACGCTCCGCAAGCTTGCCGATCACGGGATAATTGGCGCATTTGCTGAGGAATTTCGGAGTACGCCACAGTTCTTCAAGGTCTTTGCGCTCTGAAAGAGGGACTTGCCCCCCTTTATCGAGAACCTCATTGATGGCATCGTTCAAGCGTTGAACGGCAGAGGGAGTAAGCATTCCCTCCTTGAACTGCGTCCAATAACTGCTCTTTTCCTTTTGCAGGATCCGTCGACGTGTTTCGGCCAGATAATCGAGTTGATACTCCCCTTCTTCCTCTTTTGGCGGGTCGGGGAGGTATTGTTCTACGAGCTGCCAATTGGCCCGGGAAAGGAAGCGATCCTCTTTGAGCCGCTCCAGGTTGTTCTCAGCGCTGGTCCGCAGATAGGAGCGTGCATTGTACATCATAAGGGCCTTGGTAGGAGGTACTTGGGTAAGCCCCAGCTTCACCACTAAAGGTTTGACGGTGGTAGCGTTCACCAAAAGGGTCAGCATCACGATGCCCGCGGTCAGGAAGAGGAAGGTGTTGGTGATGGGTTCGGGGATCCCTTCCGCTCCGGCTACAACGAGGGCGAGGGCCAAAGCGATCGCTCCACGGAGCCCTCCCCACCAAAGGACGTACGCTTCTTCTCTTTTGACCCCGTATCCCAGCCGCTTCATGAGGGGGAAGAAGGAAGTGACAATGCCTCCACGTACGATGAAGAACGCAACATAGATGATGCCCAGGAGAAGAAAATCGTAAGAGGTGAAGACGACCCGCTCGGAGATCACCACCCCTACCATGATAAAAATGAGCGTGTTGGCGATGAAAGAGGCCAATTCCCAGAACTCATGGAGGAAATGTTGAACTTCCGGGCTTACCCGTGTTTTACCGGTCCCCGCCATCATCAGCCCGAAAGTGACCAAACCGAGCACGCCGGAAACGTGCAGAAAGCTTTCGGCCACGTAAAAGGTCAGGTAAGCCGCAGCGACGACGACGCTGATCTCGATCATCGGATCGTTGAAGACCTTCTTGATCCAGGAAAGGGTCAGATAGCCCACCACCATTCCCAATAAAGCACCACCAAGGGCCACCTTAAGGAAGGATAGGACCGGTGAGCCCCCGGAAGCATCTCCGGTCAGAGCTGCGAAAAAGACCATGAAGATCACGATGGCCGTTCCATCGTTCAATAAGGATTCCCCTTCGATGAGGGTGCTCAGCTTCTTGCCGGCACCGAGTTCTTTCAAGAGCGAGACGACGGCCACGGGATCGGTCGCACTAGCGACAGCCCCGAAAAGAAGGGCCAGGGTCCAGCCCCATTCTCCGAAACCGATCCCCAGGTGTTTCATTCCGATGACGATGCTCCCACTGAGGAAAACGGCGAGAAGGATGCCGGGTACGGCCATCAAGAAGGCGCTCCAAAAGGACTTCTTGAAGGTGTGAACATCCATGGCGAAAGCTGCTTCGAAGATCAGGGTGGGGAGGAAAACGTAGAGGATCATGTGCGGATCCACATTACCGGCCCAACTTACAGCTTGGCTCAAAGGAGTAGCACCCCAAAACCCGTAGATCCGTTCAAAAGCCCCGAGGATCAATCCCAAAATGAAAAGGGTGACCGTATAGGGGAGAGGGCTTTTATGAGAGAAATGACGGGTGGCCGCACCGATGATCAGGGCAAGGATGATGAATAAGAGGGGGGACATTCCCGAATGCCCTTCCTCCTCTTCGGCATGTTCTTCCCCTTTATGCTCGGGCTTTCCGTCGGATGAAGCGCTTTTGCTCGCTTCATGCTTTTCGACCGACTCCGATGTTTCCTGCTCCCCGGACCCTGAATGCCCCTCTAGAAGCCCTGATACGACAAAAAGAAGGAGTACGAGTAGGCGTAGGAGTCCTTGATGCAGCTGGCTTCGTATCATGATCCCAAAACTCGATGAAGTTCCTGATCCGCTTTATACTATTTTCGGGGGTCCCTAATTTCAGGAATTTTCTTGAACAGCCGTATGCGGTCTTCTTTTCATACCTATCGCGTTTTCTCGGACGAAGAACAGGAGGATGGTCGGGATCGGGTTCGGATCGCTTTTTACGATGAGCTCGGTCGGGAAAGCGGTTCTTCTGCCTATCCCGTGGTCTCCCCCCAAGAGCTTTTCGAAGCGATCGATGCCGGAAAGCCTATCGACCTGACCGGGAGTTATGTGCATGGGTTCTCCCTAGCGGATTTTCGGGAGCAAAAGGGGATGGAAGAGGGGGAGGAAGTGGAGCTCCCTCCCTTTAGTGCCCGGGAGGCTTTCTTCGATCACGAGCGCTATACGGATCTGTCCGGCGCCCACTTTACCGGGGAAAAGGTCGATATGTCGGGTGTTTGTACCGCCACCGGGGAGATGCGTTTGAGCAGGACTCGCTTTCCCGAAGGAGGAGTGGACTTGCGTAACGCTTGGTTCGGGAAAGGGGATCTGGACTTCAAATTCGCGGTCTTTCCAAAAGGTGGATTGGATCTGGAGAATGCGAGATTCGGAAAAGGAACGGTCTCCTTTGTCAATGCGGAGTTCGGGGACGGACCTGTGAATTTCAAGAACGCTGAACTGGGGGATGGAGACCTGGACCTTCATTTCGCTCGCTTTTCCAAGGGAAATATCTGTTTCGATAACATAGGTCTCGGGGTGGGGAAAATGGATCTGCGCAAGGCGGATCTGGGGGATGGACGTTTCGATATGCGGCGCGCCTACGTTGGCGAAGGGGATGTACTCTTCGATGAGTCGGAATTCCGGAAGGGGAAGGTCAATTTTCGCTCCACTACGTTCGGGAAAGGCAAGCTCTCTTTCCATATGGCCGATCTCGGGGAAGGGGATGTTGTCTTCGATAAGGCGGATTTCGGAGAAGGAAGTATCTCTTTTCGAAGGGCCCGAATGGATCGGGTCTCTTTCCAGGATTGTCATATCGACCATTATATGGACTTGCGAGTGGCCGAAGCCCAGAGCATCGATCTGAAGGATACGGTGGTCCACGGTCTGATCGACATGATCCCCACCCACCGCATGGAGGTCGGTATGCTCTATTTGATCCGCATGCGGAACCTTGGTCAACTTTTCCTCGATTGGGAGCTCAATGAAGTGGAAGGCTTGATCGAGGGCCAATCCGATTCAAGTGCAAGGGAAAAGGCCGATCAGTACAGGATCCTCAAGCAGGATTTTTCGAATATCGGGGAATACGATGCGGAGGATCGGGCTTATGTTCGCTTCAAGCGCCATGAGCGAGTGGCCGATCTAAGGGAAAGGACCGAAAAAGGGCTTATGGCCGCTTTGTATGCTTATCCGCTAGCGGCTTTTCAATGGTTGGTCTTCGATAAGATGGGCAAGTATGCGACCGATCCCTTGCGGGTTTTTGTGAGCATGCTCGTGCTCTATATTCTCTTTAGTTCGGCCTATGCCTTCCTTCCTCCATGGATCGAGGGTGATATCGTGAAGACCCGAGAAGGGGTTGAAACCCTCAACAACTTGGAAAGAGGCTTTTACCACAGTGGCGTTCCCTTTTTGACCATCGGGTCGGGGAACTATCATCCGGTCGGTCATTTTCGTTGGATCTCCACGATAGAAGGTTTCATGGGCGTTTTCCTCATGTCCTACTTCACCGTCGC
>CAZOSO010000141.1:0-2735 GCA_964582635.1 uncultured Weeksellaceae bacterium
ACGTAAAGCATGGGTGGATACATAGTAGGTGTGGTGGTGATCGAAAAAAGGACGATCGTTAGGAGCGCTCCATGGGCCAAAAAACGATGAGGACGGGATAGGCGGGCCAGTCTTTTGAAAAGCCCGCGCAGGATACCGAGGTAGATCGCTAATCCGATAAAGCCTGTAAAAAAGAGGATCCGGAAATAATCGTTGTGGGCCCCGGCGCTGATCATTTGATAAGGATAGCCTTCCCCCAGTGGATAGCCGAAGAAAAGGACCCAAGGCCCCTCCCCCTTAAAGCTTTCCCACATGTGCTCCCATCTGTTCACCCGACCGTGCAGTAACTTTCCACTTTCTTCTTCTCCTTGTAGGACTTCGATCTCCTCTTGAACGAGGGGCACGACCTCCTCCTGAAGAAAAGTCCGTCCGTAATAAAGGGTGCCGACCACGATCAAAAGGCTGAGGAAGCTTATCAAGCCGGGCCTCTGATGCCGCTCGTACCAAAGGAAAAGGAGGAGAAGGCAGGAAAAGACCCCCAAGGAGGCGGCGTGATGGATGTTCATCAGGATCGCGATCGCCATGATAACGGCGGATCCCACGCGTAGCAGGCTCTTTTTCTGCGATCCGCTTGGCTCCCGCAGGTGAAAATATGCTGTGACCAGGAAGCCTTGCAAGAGGTAGATCCCGTAATTCACGACATCCCCGAAGAAGCCCTGGATCCGTGTAAGCCCACGGCTTTCCTCCACTCGAATGGGGCCTACGAAAACTTCGAATAGAAAAACGGCAGCGACGATCAGGGTGGAATAAAGGAAGGCTTGGAGGAGCCCGTTCAATTCGCGCTCGCTTCGAACGAAATAGCGTAAGAGGGCGAAAATGTAGAGGGGCATCGTCAGCTTGAAGAGGTACTGAAGGAATTGAAAGGAGGTGGCATCCCGAAAAAGGAGGAACAAAAGGGAGATGGCGATAAGGAAACCCCAAGCTTTGAAATACTTGTCCAGGGAAGATCGCTGAGGAGCGGGGAGTTTAACAACGGCTATCAGAGTGAGGATAGGGGTGAGAACGCCCACGATATAGAGGGGTGAAACGAAGGGCGAGATCCTTTTAAGGGTGTAAAAAGCATCGATCAAAGGCCTGAAAAGGACCACCAGTACGAACCATCGGACCGACCAGGGGAGCGAGCGGAACCATTGGAACCATTCTTTGAAACTCAACATGATCCCGTACTTCGTTCGACGAGGTCCCGCGCGATGCCCCGATCGCTGAAGCGCTGCCGATTCCCTTTCATCCTTTCTTTTCGAGCTCCCTCATCCTCCCCCTTGAAAGCCTCGAGCGCTTCTTCGAGCCCCTTCTCTAAAGCTCCGCTCGGATAAAGGATGCCGCTTTGAGGTGCTGTGAGAAGTTGGGAGAGGGAAGGGTGATCGGGGAGGAGCATGGGAAGGCCCGTCCCCATCGCTTCCTGGACCGTGATCGAAGCTTTGGTCCAAAGGCCCAGGTCCGCCGCGTTGAAAAAGCGCCTCAAGGCGTCCTCTTTTTGAAAGGGAAGGATCCGGAAGCGGTCTTTATAGGGAGAGCCTTCGATGAGGCTTTCTAAGCGTTGGGCGTATCGATTCCCGGAACTCCCGATGAGAAGGTAATGGAGCTCGGGGTGTTGGGGGGCGAGTTGCTCGAAAGCCTCTATGACCTGTTCGAGCTTTTTGGACGGGACCAAACGGGTGGCTGTTACAACGAGGAATTCATCGCTTTTCATTCCCAATGCTTGCCTTCCTTCGCGGCGTTCTTCCTCATCAAAGTAGAAGCGCTTGGGGTCGAAGCCCAAGCTGGTGGTTCGGACCTTTCGATGAAGCTCTTCATCGAGTTTCCCCTGGGTGAATTCCGATAAGAGGGTTTTCGTTTCCGGCGTGTAACACCAAAGCTGGTCGCAATTCCGGATCGCTCGCCGATAGTGCGGGTCTTTGAAGATCCTTTGCACCAAGCGTTTTTGGAGGCTTATGAGCTTTTTTTCCCGGAAATTGAAGCGGCTGTTCCCCAAGAGGGCCAGCAGCCGGTAACTTCTTTCAGAAGGGGGGAGAAGCACGGGACCCGTGAAAAGTTTTCCGATCCCGATAGCGATCAAGAGCTCGGGGTCATAACTTTCCACTCGACGGCGAAGCCCTTTTGGGAGGACGATCTGCCGAAAAGCGAACCGATGAGGAAGCCTTTCCACCTCCACTCCTTGATCCTCACCAAGGCCTGTTGAATAGCGGGGAAGTCCCTTGTCCCTGCCGCGGGGAGGGACCTTTCGGCTGGTAAAGACGCGGACCTGGTGCCCCTCGGCCTTGAGCGCCCTGGCAAGTTGGACTTCCACATATCCCATTTCGGGAAGATAATGGCCGGTGACGACTGCGATCTTCATGGGTCTCCCAAGGCTTTTTGATAGAGTTCGCTCCATGTTCGTCCCACTCGTTCCATCCCGTATCGCTCTTCGATCCGCCGATGCAGTTCTTCGGGCGACTTTTCCGCTCCTTTTTCGATCATTCGTTTCATAGCTTTTGCCAGTGCTTCTTCGTCCATAGGATCGACGCTGATCCCGGCCCCTTCGAAGAGGATCTCAGGCGGTGCGGTCCGGTCCGGAACGATGACCGGGGTCCCCGAAGCAAGGGCCTCTGCGATCACCAATCCGAAGCTTTCGTAGGCGCTCGGAAGGACCAGGAA
This sequence comes from uncultured Weeksellaceae bacterium, assembly GCA_964582635.1. Lineage (GTDB taxonomy): Bacteria > Bacteroidota > Bacteroidia > Flavobacteriales_D > CAYVSK01 > CAZIDL01. The sequence goes on from CAZOSO010000141.1 coordinate 2,674, forward strand.
GGAAGCTTTGCGCATTTTTTCGCTCAGCCCTTCACGAGAAAGGGTCGGTCCCAGTTCCACCC
>CAZOSO010000141.1:2835-4588 GCA_964582635.1 uncultured Weeksellaceae bacterium
TTGCGCATTTTTTCGCTCAGCCCTTCACGAGAAAGGGTCGGTCCCAGTTCCACCCGGCTTTTCAAAGAAGGCCGCTTTTCCAAATACGAGAGAAGGGCTTCTTTTTCCGGTCCCTCCCCGGAGATCTCCAAAACCCAGTCCGGATGCTCTTCGTGGATCGCGTCGAAAGCTCGAAGAGTGCGCAGAGCCCCCTTGTTGGGGTCCAAACGGGAAGCGAAAAGGATCCGTTCCGACCGCGCTTCGTTCCCTGGATGGAAAAGCTTCGTGTCCACCGGATTCGGCACCGATAGGGGTTCCGTAGCGGGAAACCTCCTTTTGATCTGTTCGCTCAGGTACTCGCTGACCCCGGTCACCTGCGCTGCTCGGCCGTAGTTCTTTTGAAGGAGGCGTCTTTTGACAGGGTGCTTCGCCCATCGGTCCAACATGAGGAAATGCTCGGTGATGAAAAAGGGGATCCCTCCTTTTTTAGAGGCGAGCCTCCGCGCAAGGGTTCCGCTTAGGACCCCACCGTGGGCATGGATCAGATCCGGGTCGCTATGCGAGCGGATCTTCCGGCAGGCTTTTCGGGCCCAGAGCTCGTAGAGCGGAGTGCGGAGTTTTTTAGGAAGCCCCTTGGGGAAGACCCCTCCTTGAAGCAGGCGGATATCCGGATCGAGCTCATCTCTTCGCAATTCGACCTTTTCCCCGCTAAAACGGATGTCAGCGACGGTCACCGAGCGGACGAACGGCTTGATCGCTCGGGCATGGTCGCGGACAAAGATGCCTCGGAGTTTTTCCGTCGGGCTCGGGTAGAGGTCGCTGATCAGGAGGAGGTCGATGTCCGAAACGCGCTTTCCCATTCCTTATCTCCCGAGAAGCTTTTTCAGTCCACGCTTGAAGATGCATTTAAAATAGCGAACGAGGCATGCTCGATGGTAGCCGGTCCGGTAGCGTTTGAAGATCCGGTAGGTCTCCAGATCGCTCTTACAGGTTCGGCTGGCCCCTCCGTACCGATAGCTGACCTGCGGCTTATCGATGTAAGCAAAACGGACGCCGTTCACATAAGCTCGAAGGAGGAATTCGTGATCGGCCGAGATCCGGTAGCGGGTGTCGAAGTTCCCGAGGCTTTCGTAGATGCTTCGATGGACGAAACAAGTGGGATGGTTGATGCTGGCCTTGTAGGGAAGGAGTTCCTTATTCCCGTGATTGATCCGTCCCTCCTTTTTTTCCGGGAACCGGACCTCCATGGCTCCGTGAACGATCCCCGCTCTCTCCCTCCGATAGGCAGTGACGGCTCGTTCGATCGCTCCCGGGAGGTAACGGTCGTCCGCGTTCAGGATCCCGATCAAGTCGCCTGAAGCTCGTTCGATCCCCTTGTTCATGGCATCATAGATCCCTTCGTCCTTCTCTTGCAGTAGCAGATCGATCCGGTCGGAATAGGCTTGCAGCTTGTCCCAGGTCCCATCGTTGGACCCACCATCGATCACGATGTATTCGAGGGGGCGGTATCCTTGCTCCAGAACGCTTTGGACGGCCTCATCGATCGTGTCCGCGGCGTTCAGGACCACGGTGATGATGGATACGAGGGGTTCCTTGTGCTCTTCTTGTTCCAATCGAAAAGGGGGTCCTGGCTTCTCTCAAAAGTGAGGAATTTTTCGTTGGAAGGAGAAGAGCTCTAAACCTTAACAACAAGGGGCGTTCTTATTGCTTTAAGAAGGGGGGCATGGAATGGAAAAAAGAAGGCGGGAGCCTGCTGTGCGACAAGGCCGGGACA
>CAZOSO010000142.1:0-4566 GCA_964582635.1 uncultured Weeksellaceae bacterium
CATCCATAAGAACTGGCGCGATCGGCTTCGGATCGATCGAAAAAGCCTGCAAGGGGGTACTCTTCTCTTGATCCTCAATGGGATCCTCTTGAGCGCCTTTTTCATCTATGAGCGCTTTCTGGAACCTGGATCCGAATTGGATCCCGAACGGATCGAGCTCAAGATCTCGGGAAGTGCTCCTGACACAGCTTCCTATGTTCCGGACAGCCTCTTCGCTTTCGACCCCAATCGGCTATCCCTTGAAGGGTGGAAGGCCCTGGGTCTTAGCGAACAGGAAGCTTCCGTGATCATCAATTACAGGGAGAGCGGGGGTCTTTTCTACTCCGAAGAGGATCTTCTAAAAGTTTACTCGGTCCAAAAGGAAGAGGTCCGAGCTTGGCGGGATTCGCTCCGTTTCCCGGAGCCAACCTCTGAAGAAGAGGCGAAAGGAGAGAGGGATAGGGAGAACAATTCCCAAGAAAAAAAGCGGAAAGAACAAGAAAAGAAAAAAGAGGAGGAGCTTTTTCCTTTCGATCCGAACCGTTTGGCTAAAGAGGGTTGGACCCGCCTGGGGTTGAGTTCGGAGCAAGCGGGTGTGGTGATCGCTTATCGGAAGGCCGGTGGAAAATTCTGGAAAGCCTCTGACCTTTTAGAGCTCTATGTCGTCGATACTTCGCTCTATCGAAAGTGGAAGCCTTACGTGCGGATCGACCGGGAAGCTTTACAGGTGCCGGTGGATCTGGCGGATGAAGAGCGTTTGAAAAGCTTGCCGGGGATCGGGAAGGTCCGTGCTCGACGGATCATAAAATACCGGCGGGCTCTGGGAGGCTTCTTTCAAAAAGAGCAACTCCGAGAGGTATACGGCGTTCCGGATTCCCTGTGGAACAGGCTAATGGGGAAAGTGAAGGTCGAAGGGCATGCGGTCGAGCCGATCCCCTTGGATACGAGCGCTTCCCGCCTTATGGAACACCCTTATATCGATCCTTCCACCGCAGAGGCCATCGTCGAGCACCAGCAGCGCTACGGTCCTTTCGAGAAAAAAAGCGAACTACGGCGTTTGGATCTGTTCGGAGCGCAAGAATATCGTAAAATTGCACCGTACCTCGAGTTGTCCTCCCATGAGTGATGATCCTTTGGCTGAACGGACCCTCCGGACCGTACGGGAGATCCCTGACTATCCCAAGCCCGGTATCGATTTCAAGGATATCACACCGGTCCTGGAAGATCCCGGCTTGACGCGCGATCTTTTGGCGCGCTTCAAAGAAGAGGCCGAACGGATGGGAGCTAACGCCATCGTCGGGGTAGAGAGCCGGGGCTTTCTTTTCGGAATGGCCCTGGCGATCGAAATGGGCGTGCCTTTCATCACCGTTCGCAAAAAAGGGAAACTCCCGGCCGAAACGGTCTCCTACAGCTACGAGCTCGAATACGGGACCGAAGAGATCGAAATGCATGCGGATTCCCTCGAAGAAGGAATGAAAGTCCTCGTGCACGATGACCTATTGGCGACGGGAGGGACCGCAGCAGCGGCCGCCGAATTGGTGAAAAAGCAGGGAGGAACGGTCGCAGGGTTCGCTTTTCTGATCGAGCTGGGATTTCTGGAAGGAGAGAAGCGAATACGCCCGTATTCCGAGAATATTTTTAAATTGTTATCCTACGGACCAAGCTGAAACAATAGGCAGATGGAACAGGAAGGAATCTCCCAGGACAGTGTGAGCATGGACTTTAACATGAGCGAGGACCAACGGATGGTCCAGGAAATGGTCCAGGACCTGGGAAAGAAAGAGATCGAACCTCATGTAATGGAATGGGATGAGAAGCAGGAGCTTCCCATCGACCTGATGAAGAACAAGATGGGGGAGTTGGGATTGATGGGTGTGCTCGTCCCTCAGGAATTCGGTGGCTCAGGGATGAGTTACTTCGAGTATTACCGGGTGATCAGCGAGATCGCGCGCTATTGCGGTTCGATCGGGCTTTCGGTGGCTGCTCACAACTCCCTTTGTACAGGACATATCCTCCAATTCGCTAACGAAGATCAAAAGCAGCAATACCTGCCCAAATTGGCTTCCGGTGAATTTTTAGGGGCCTGGGCTCTGACCGAACCGAACACCGGGTCCGACGCGATGCGGATGAAGTGCGTGGCGGAGAAGCAAGGGGAATATTGGGTGCTGAACGGGACCAAGTGTTGGATCACCCACGGCATCAGTAGCGATGTGGCCGTCGTGATCGCTCGAACGGGTGAACTCGGGGATAGCCATGGGATGACCGCCTTTATCGTCGACCGGGACAATCCCGGTATGTATGGGGGTAAAAAAGAGGACAAGCTCGGTATGCGGGCTTCCGAGACCGCTGAGCTCATCTTTGAGGATTGCAAGGTCCACGAGAGCATGGTCCTTGGAGAGATCGGGGAAGGCTTCCAGCAAGCCATGAAGATCCTCGATGGAGGTCGGATATCGATCGCAGCGCTCTCCCTTGGGATCGCCAAAGGAGCCCTGCAAGCTTCGATCGACTATGCGAATGAACGGGAACAGTTCGGCAGACCGATCGCCAAATTCCAGGGGATCGCTTTCAAGATCGCGGACCTTGCCACCGAGATCGAAGCGGCCGAACTCTTGACCTTGCAGGCCGCTGATCTTAAAGAACGAGGCAAGAAAGTGACCAAGATCTCTTCGATGGCTAAGTATTACGCCTCAGAAGTGTCGGTGAAAGCCGGTAATGAGGCCGTTCAGATCTTCGGGGGATACGGTTACACCAAAGAATTCCCCGTCGAAAAGTATTACAGGGACGCCAAGCTGTGCACGATCGGAGAAGGGACCTCCGAGATCCAGAAGTTGGTGATCGCTCGTGAACTCCTTAACGAGTGATGCTGTTGTCGATCACGGGAGTTTGTTTAGATTTGCGGACTCGATAAAAAGAAAAGGACACTATGCTCATCATTCCGGTCAAAGAAGGCGAGAACATCGAAAAGGCGCTGAAAAAGTTCAAGAAAAAGAGCGAGAAGACCGGCGTAGTTCGGGAGTATCGGAACCGTCAGTTCTATACCAAGCCTTCCGAAGCACGGCGGGAAGAGCAGTTGAAAGCGGAGTATATCAATCAGAAGCGGCTTGACGAAGAGGAAGGCTGAGAAGGGAACTTATCGCCTATAGATCCGTAAAAAAGTGGGGCCTTGGTCCCACTTTTTTTATATGGAGCGATTCCTTGAATATCTGGCCGATGAAAAAAGAGCCTCTGAGCACACCCTTGAGGCTTATGAGCACGACCTCAAGGACCTTCAGGCTTTTCTAGCGGAGGCTTACGGCCATGAGGAACTTCTAAAGTGTGAGCATCGGGCTTTAAGACGATTCGTTGTCGATCGCCTCGATCAGGGTTATTCCCCCAAGACCGTTAATCGAAGGCTTTCCAGTTTTCGGAGTTTTTTCCGCTTTCATTTGAAAGAAGGGGATATCCGGAAGGATCCCATGGAACGGGTCAAGCCTCCTCGCCAATCCAGCGAACTTCCTCGATTCCTCGATAAGAAGGCCACCGAATCTCTTTTCGAAGAAGGCTTTTTTCCGGACGATCTGTTCGGAAAGCGGGACCGGGTGATGATCGAGTTGCTCTATACCACCGGTATTCGGAGGGGAGAACTTCTCGATCTACGCGAAGCGGATCTGGACCTTGCTGGTGCGCGGCTCAAGGTCAGGGGAAAAGGGAAAAAAGAGCGGGTCCTTCCCCTGCTCGACCCCCTTCCCGGAACGATCAAGGAATATCTGAGCGAAAAACATGCCGCCGGGTGGAACGACCCGCATCTGATCGTGACCGATAAGGGAAAAAAAGCCTATCCGAACTTTGTTCATCGGAAATTGGATCGTTACCTTGGTCAGGTGAGCACGTTGGAGCAAAGAAGTCCGCATGTCCTCCGTCACAGTTTCGCAACGCATCTATTGGACATGGGGGCGGACCTTCGGGCTATTAAAGAATTGCTGGGGCATGCGGATCTTTCTGCTACCCAGATCTATACGCACAGCTCCATCGAACGCTTGAAACGGATCCATGAGGAAGCTCATCCCCGTGGAGAGAACCAATAGAGGGCGCTGAACGTTCCTCTTCAAAAAAAGAAAAGATATGGATATCAAGATCCATTCGGTCCATTTCGACGCCGACCAAAAGCTGAAAGAATTCGTTACGGAAAAATTGGCCAAGCTCGAGCGCTTTGATGAGAACATCATCGGCATGGAAGTCTTTATGCGCGATGAGCAGAGTGATAACAATGATGGGAAGACCATCGAGGCCAAGGTTTTCGTACCGGGAAAAGACCTTTTTGCCAAAAAAAGCTCCCAAAGCTTCGAGGCCGCTACCGACGAGCTTTTAGAGGCGCTTCAACGCCAGGTCAAAAAACACAAGGAAAAGCTTCGGGGAGCCTGACCCTTGGATCCGGGATCAAAATTTCCTGTTGATTGCTTCTTGCAGGTGTGCAAAACTTTTTTAACTTTGCGCACCTTTCCACGGTGATCGGGGCACCGGATCATCGGGGAAAGCCGGGGCATGCGGTAAAAGCCGATGTAGCTCAGCTGGCCTAGAGCAGCTGATTTGTAATCAGCCGGTCGGCGG
>CAZOSO010000143.1:0-4537 GCA_964582635.1 uncultured Weeksellaceae bacterium
GATCTGATGGTCAGCGGACGTAAGGTGAGCATTTCAGGAAGAGTCGACGATGATATCCGCTCTTTTGCAGCCGAAGTGGACATCGAAGGGACGGTCGTAGGCGACCTCATCGTTTTCGGGGGCGAACTACGGATCCACGATGGTGCCAAGGTCCAGGGGATGCTCAAAGTATACGGAGGTGAAGTGAAGCTTGCTGGGACCGTAGAAGGAGATGTGGATATCGCCGGAGGAAAATTCGAGCACCAGGGTACAGTTAAGGGCGACCTCCGTCTCCGGACGGGGAGCTCCGTGATCGGAGGAACGGTCATGGGTAAAAGCTTTATGGCCACCCGCAGCCTCGAAATGCAGGAGGGTGCCGCCTTTCACGATCACGTCAAATATTGGCGTCGAAAAGGAGAGGTCGACCTATCCCCTTATATGAAAGACGGGGAAGCCGAACTCGATCCAGCCCTTAAAGATCAAGTGATGGGAGATGTAGGATGGACCGTTCTTCTTTTCGGCTTCTGGATGGCCTGGACCATCTATATCCTATCCGCAGCCCTGATCCTCTTCCTTCTCAACTATTTCCTGACCCGAAGCTTCAAACGGGCCGGCATCGCACTCGAGCATCTTGGAAAAAGCCTCGGTTTCGGTGCGCTTTACGTGATCGGCCTTCCCCTTCTCTGCATCATCCTTCTGCTAACGGTCATAGGAGCTCCGATCGCTTTGGTGGGAGGAACGATCTGGGGACTTAGTATGCTTTTTACGCATCTATTATCCGCTGTCGTGGTCACCCATTGGATCCAAGTGCGCTATAACAAAGCCTGGGACCGCACTTATTTGTTCCTGGTTTCCTTGGTCCTTTACGTGGTGATCAAAGCCCTTTCCTTGATCCCTTTTATAGGCTTCCTCTTCTCCATTCTCCTCGTGTTAGCCTGCTACGGCGCCCTTTTATTGGCCCGAAGGGCTCTTTTCACCAATCGCCCGATGGTCAGGATCTAAGGCTTTTCATCCCGCTTTTCCCCGATTTATTCGCAAGAGTGCAACCTTGCTCATAATTTTCCCGTTTTTTCAATAAGGGAGCTTCCCTTTTGATATCTTCGCCCATGCCCTTTGAATTTGCACGACCATGCCAACTTCGAGCAGGCTTATCAACACCCCTCTCCTTCCATCCTCCAACATTCAAAAAGATCGATTAAGGGAGCTCGTCCAAGTCGTCCAAGCCCTTTCTCAAACAGAAAGCCTGGAGGAGATCATGGAGATCGTGCGAAAAAAGGCAAGGGATTTCACGGGAGCTGATGGAGCTACCTTCGTTCTTCGGGAAGGGGATATGTGTTACTATGCCGATGAAGAAGCGATCTCCCCCCTATGGAAAGGTTCACGCTTCCCCATGAGCGCCTGCATCAGTGGTTGGAGCATGAAGCACCAAAAGGCAGCCGTGATCGAGGATATCGAAGAAGATCCCCGCATTCCGCAAGAGGTTTATCGCCCCACTTTCGTAAAAAGCATGGTGATGGTCCCCATCCGAGGGGAAAGCCCACTTGGGGCTATCGGTAATTATTGGGCCGAACAACACGATCCCAGCGAAGAAGAGGTAGAGCTTTTAAGTTCTTTGGCGCACGTCACCGCGGTCGCTATGGAAAACGTCTATCTCCAAAGGGACCTCGAGAAAAAGGTCCAAGAAAGGACCGCAAGCCTCGAGGCCTTTTCCTACTCCATCGCTCACGATCTCAAAAATCCCTTAGCTGGAATGGAGATGCGCCTCAACTCCTTAGAAGCGGACCGGGAAAACATGAACGAAGAGTTTCAAGAGGTCACTTCCGACCTGAGAGGTGCCATCAAAAGAATGCAAGGAATGATCGATGGACTCCTCCATCTATCCCAATTGGGGAATCAGGGTGTCCAAAAGGAATGGAGCGACATGGAGAGAATGGTCCGGGATATCGTGGAACGGACCCAGGAGGAAGAAGGGGGGCAACATGTAAGCTTCCGGATCCACCCCCTATCCAAGGAACTTCTCGACCCAACCCTTTTTCAGCGGGTATGGGAGAACTTGATATCGAACGCCATCAAATTTTGCAGGGGGCGCCCTGAACCGTTGATCGAGATCGGGATGGATGAGCAAAAGAGCAAAAGGATCTATTGGATAAAAGATAATGGATGGGGCTTCGCACCCGACAAAGAGGCGGAGCTTTTCAAAGCCTTCAAAACCCTATCCACGGATCAAAATTTATCCGGGTCGGGGATCGGTCTCTCAACGGTCAAGCAGATCATCTACAAACATGGAGGAGAGATCTGGGCAGAAGGAGAACCCGGAAAAGGAGCGTGCTTTTTCTTCTCTTTACCGTGGTTCCCAGAGGATGAAGCCATTGCCTCCTCGAATTAACCCCTTCATCTTTTAAAGATCTTAGCGAGGGTTTTGAGGATCAGGCTCAGATCCTTCTTCATACTCCGCGTTCGAACATAATGGAGGTTCAAGCGGAGTTTTTCAGGCAGCACTTCTTCCAAATAAGCTTTTTCGGGATCATCGGCCTCGCTCAAGATCTTTCCTTCCTGGATATAGGCGATAGATGCCTCATCCGTTATGCCGGGCTTCACCTCCAAAACCCGGCGTTCCTCTTCATCGAAATGAGCCACATATTGAGGGACTTCGGGGCGTGGACCGACGATGCTCATATCCCCTTTCAAGACATTGATCAATTGGGGGAATTCGTCGAGCTTGTATTTCCTTAAAAACGCTCCGATCCTTGTGATACGGGGGTCCGCTCCGACCGTAAGGCTCCCTTTTTGTTCCGCTCCCGGAACCATTGTTCGGAATTTCAAAAGGCCGAAGTGCTTTCCATGCTTACCGACCCTTACCTGGCGAAAGAACGGAGATCCTTTTCCATCCAGAGGAATGAGGAGGATCAAGACCAGAAAAAGGGGAGAAAGGAGCAAGAGTCCGAAAAAAGCCGCTAAAAGGTCAAAAGCGCGTTTCAAGGGCTTCAGCTTTGAGCCACTCCCTTCCGTACAGCTTCGATCACTTGTTCCATCTGGGCATCCGAAAGGTCGTAAAAAAGCGGAAGCGAGATCTCCGAGCGGAAATAGGCATAAGCGTTCGGGTGATCCTCGATGGCATACCCACAGTTCCGATAATAAGTGAGCATCGGAAGCGGTATAAAATGAACGTTCGCTGAAACCCCGGCTTCCATGACTTTCTGGATCAATGCGTCCCTAGCCTCCTCACTCCGATCCGGGAAACGGAGCATGTAGAGATGATAAGCTCCTTTCCGCTCCTCCCCTTCCATCGACGGAAGCTGAACGCCCTCAAGATCCTCAAAGGCTTCATTGTAGCGATCGAATATGGCCTTCCTTCGGGGAAGGAGCTTGGTGTCGTACTTTTTGAGTTGGACCGAACCGATCGCGGCCTGAAGGTCCGTCATATTGCACTTCAAGCCCAATTCCTTCACATCATAGCGCCACCCTCCCCGTTCGAATTTGTCGAGCGCATCCTTCGATTGACCGTGAAGGGCCATGGTGTTCAAGCGATCGTAGAGCGCATCCGGGTCGGGCCCTCCCTCCTCGAAATGCAGAGCTACAGCACCGCCCTCAGCTGTGGTCAGGTTCTTCACCGCGTGAAAAGAAAAAGCGGCGGCATCCGTAACAGCCCCCACTTTCCGTCCTCCGATGCTGGCCCCGAAAGAATGAGCGGCATCAGTGAAAACGAGGGGACGCCCTAATTCCTCCTGAAGCGGGCTTTCCGGCCGGAAGCTCCGGATCACCTCCTCCTTTTGCACCATGTCCATAAGGGTCCGCTGGTCAGAAGGCCAGCCAGCCACATCCACCGGGATGACCGCTTTGGTACGGGGGCTTAGGGCCTTTTCGACCTCAACCGGATCCATGGAGGCCTCTCCTTCTTTGATATCCACCATGACCGGCATCGCTCCCCTTTTTTTGACCACATGAGCCGTCGCACAATATGTATAAGAAGGGATGATGACCTCGTCGCCTTCCCCGATCCCAAAGGCAAAAAGGAGCAACTCCATAGCTGCCGTCCCCGAATTCACACAAAGAACACGGGAAGCTCCGCAATAATGGGAAAGCTGGCTCTCAAAATCCTTGGTGCGCGGCCCCGTAGTGATCCAACCGGAACGGAGCACCTTTGAAACCTCTTCAAGGATCTCATCATCGATATAGGGCGGAGAAAAGGGAATCATCGATTCGGGCTACGAATATACCGAAGGCGCCCGGATGGATCAGTTTTGATCATTGCGGATCCACGACCGAAGCTCCCCCAGATCCTCTTCTACATCCACATCGTTCAAGGTCGGTAAAAGATGATAAGGGACCCCTTCATCCCGAAGGTCTACCAAACTGTCCAGGAGCACATCGCTCCCGCCCCATTCTTTATTACGGAACAAGCGGTCGATGAACCGGGTCATCCCTAAAAGGTAATATCCCCCGTCAGCAGCGGGGCCGATAACCGCCTCCTGGTCGTTACGGAGCGCTTTGAAGGCCTCTTCCAAGTGTTCGGTCCGGAGCTCATAACAATCCGTGCCGATGATCACCACCCGATCAT
>CAZOSO010000144.1:0-4515 GCA_964582635.1 uncultured Weeksellaceae bacterium
TCATCAACATTAAGAACCGCAAGTGGCGGGATGACCATTCGCTTTTGGATCCGGAAGGGAATTCTTTTGTGGACCGGTCTTACAGCAAAGCCTACCTCCGCCACCTGATCCTCTCTAAAGAAATGCTCGGACCCATGATCGCGACCCTCCACAACCTTCGTTTTTATACGGATCTGCTTCGCGAGGCCGGAGAGCGGATCGAGGACGGGTCTTTTAAGGATTGGAGCGAAGAATTGGCACCGCGCTTGATGGAACGCCTCTGATCCTTACGTTCCGCATGAAACTGATCGACCGCTACATCATCGGCAAATTCCTCGGGACCTTCCTTTTCACGATGGTCCTGATCCTTAGCATTTCGGTCGTCTTCGACGCCTCGCAAAAGATCGATCAGTTCATCAAGAGCGGAGCTTCGACCTACGAGGTCATCACCGAGTATTACATCAATTTCCTCGTCCATTACGGCAACCTTTTCAGCGCCCTCTTCATCTTCATTTCGGTGATCTGGTTCACCAGTAAAATGGCCACGAACAGCGAAGTGGTGGCCATCCTTTCCAGTGGGGTGAGCTATCCCCGCTTTCTCTTTCCTTATTTCATCGCGGCTAGCATTTTAACCCTTTTCTCCCTCTACCTGAACCATTTCGTGGTCCCGCTTTCCAATGAAGTGCGGATCGCTTTTGAGGATCGATATTTATCCAAGGGAAATTGGCGGTCCGGAGGGCATCTCCATCGCCAGATCGATGCGGACCGCTCGATCTACTTCAAAAGGTACAGGTCGGGTCGGGAGAAAGGTTACCATTTCGCCCTTGAAAAGTGGGGAGCTGATAAACGGAGCTTGGATTATAAGCTCTTTGCTCGATCCATTAGATGGGATAGCACGAAAGGGAAATGGGAACTCTATGATGCGCATATAAGGCACTATACCGAGGAGGGTGATACTGTGGAGAGTATAGGCCAAAAGGACACGAGCATGGGATTCCGACCGAACGAGATCGGACAAAAGGTGAGCATCGCTAAAACGATGACCTTTAGGGAGTTGAACCGCAAGATCGAGGCAGAACGGCGGAAAGGCTCGGAAGATGTGGTGCATTATCGTTTGGAGAAACACAAACGCACGTCCTATCCCATGGCCACTTATGTCCTTACCCTGATCGGAGTGTCCGTTGCCAGCCGTAAAGTGAAAGGTGGCTTAGGGCTTCATATCGCGGTCGGCTTGGCTGTGGCGGTCAGTTATATCTTCTTCATGAAGATCTTCACTGTGGCCGCGACCAATGCCGGCCTGGACCCCCTGATCGCGGTTTGGATCCCGAACGGGATCTTCCTTTTGATCGCATTGGGGATCTACTATCAAGCCCCTAAGTGAGGGAGCTTAAACGCTCGGTCCACCTGAAACAGTGCTCGGTCCCTTCCAGATCCGGCGCTTCTTCCTCGAAAAGTCCGAATACGCCGGATCCACTTCCGGTCATCGAAGCATAGCTCGCCCCAGCGCGGTCAAGCTTTTCTTTCAACTCCTTCAATTCCGGATATAGCCTGAACGCAGCTTCTTCCAGCTCGTTCTCCACCCCTTCTTTCCATCGAGAAAGCGGGAGCCGGAGTTTTTCTTCAAGATCGGGATCTTTCCGGGAGCTTTCTCCAAGCTCGGCGTATACGGCCCCTGTATCCGCACGAATGGGAGGGACCAAAAGGAGGAGGTGATAGCCTTCCAAACCCGGATCGAAAGGCTTCATCTTTTCCCCCCGTCCCGAGACGATCACGGGCTCGTCCTGAAGGAAGAAGGGGGCATCGCTCCCGACGTTCTGAGCAGCTTCTCGCAAGGGGTCTTCCGGAGTGAAGGGATCGTAAGAGCCTTTTGCCCCGTAGTAACGAAGCAAATAAGCTGCGTCCGAACTTCCGCCTCCCAGTCCTGCTCCAAGGGGGATCTTTTTGTGAAGATGCATGCGAGGCACCGTTCCCTTTAAGGAGGCAGGGAGTTCCCTGTAAGCTCGATAGAGGAGATCGTCATCATCCGCTTCGTGCCCCTGGTCCCCGCTCACCGTTAAGAGCGGTTCTCGAGCTCCTTTTCGGGGGATCAGCTCCAGCATGTCGCAAAGCCCGATGGGGTAAAGGAGGCTTTGGATCTCATGGTAGCCGTCTGCGCGTTCGCCCAGGACCCGAAGCCCCAGATTGAGCTTAGCGTGAGGGAAAAGGATCATGTCAGGAAAAGGAGTGATGGCCGACACATAAGGCCATACAGGATCAATTTTATTAAATTTAATGGAGAAGCTTGAACAGGGATCTTTTAAGTTCGTTTAAAGAAAAGGATGTTCAAGATGGCTGTTCCATACTTGAGGCTCTTATCGGTCCTCCTCTTCCTACTGCCTCTGTTCGCCTCGGGGCAAAAAGCCGAGGATGAGGCTGAAAAGAAGACCGTTTATAAGAAGCAGTTCGTGGGAGGAGCATTTCTTCATTCCAATGGCTGGGGTTTCGAACTGGTCAAGGGAAAAAACCTCACCGTGGATAAGAAGCGCTTGCTTTCTTTCGGCTTTGCGAACATGAAGCATCCGAAAGAGTTCAAAAGCTACAATCCCTATTACGAGGATGCGAAAGGATATTATTTCGGGAAAAGGAACGCCTTCTACCTTTTGCGCCCCAGCATCGGGATCAAAAACGTGCTCTTCGAAAAAGTCCGGCCGGGTGGGGTCCAGATCTCTTATGAGCTATTGGGAGGACCCTCTATCGGCCTTTTGAAGCCGATCTACCTGGAGATCGGATACCCCGATATCCCTTACGATAGCATCGCTGAGGAGCGCTATGATCCGACGCGGCACGCTGTTGACAACATTTACGGGCGAGCTTCCTGGGCTAAGGGATTGGGAGAGTTAAAGCTTCATCCGGGTCTTTATGGGAAGTTCGGAATGAATTTCGAGTTCGCAGGGGACGAAACCGGGATCCAAGCCATCGAAACAGGTTTGATGGTGGACGCCTTTTGGAAAAAGGTCCCGATCATGGCTGTGGATCAGTTCGAGGAGGACATCTCGAACAAGAACGTCTTCCTCAATTTGTATGTTTGTCTCAAGTACGGGAAGAAATACTATCGATAAGATGGAAGAGGGTACAAAAGCGCCGGACCAAAAAAAGGAAGGGACCGAAAAGAACACCCGAGGGATCCAAAAGCCCCGCTGGCTACGGGTTAAGCTCCCTACGGGGGAGAATTACAAAAAGGTGCGCAGCCTCGTCGATGAGCACGGGCTCCACACCATCTGTGAAAGCGGGAACTGCCCGAATATGGGAGAGTGTTGGGGCAACGGCACCGCCACATTCATGATCCTCGGGAATACCTGCACCCGCTCTTGTGGCTTTTGTTCGGTCGCAACCGGACGGCCCGACGAACCCGATCCTTTCGAGCCGGCTAAAGTGGCCCGCTCCATTCAGCTCATGGAGATCCAGCATGCGGTGATCACTTCGGTGGACCGGGACGACCTCAAGGATGGAGGGTCGGTCACCTGGGCCAATACGGTGAAAGCGATCCGAAGGAAATGTCCAGGGGTGACCATGGAAACCCTGATCCCCGACTTCCAGGGGAAATGGGAGAATCTTCAACGGATCGTGGAAGTGGCCCCCGAGATCGTTTCGCACAACCTGGAGACGGTCCGTCGGCTCACGAAGCAGGTCCGGATCCAGGCCAAATACGATCGCAGCCTGGAAGTCCTCTTGCGCCTGAAGCGATCGGGCATGAAGACGAAATCCGGTATCATGCTGGGGCTCGGGGAAACGGAAGAGGAAGTGATCGAAACGATGGACGATCTCCGGAGCGTGGGATGCGATGTGATGACCATCGGTCAATACCTCCAGCCAACACCGAAGCATCTGCCCGTCCAGGATTTCATTCCACCCGAAAAATTCGAAGAATACAAGGCGATCGGCCTCGAAAAAGGTTTCCGCTTCGTGGAGAGCGGACCGCTGGTGCGATCCTCTTACCATGCTGAAAAGCATGTGTTCTAATAAGACCTTTTGAAAACACGCTATTGGGGCATTTTTCTTAATATTGCCTCTTGCAAAGTCTCTCTAAACCTCTCTTTATGAAAGCCCGCAGTTCTTTTATCCTCCTGGCTTCCTCCATTATCGTCCTCTTTGCCGTAGGTATCGGAATATTACCCAAGACGGGAGAGGATGCATCGACGGCCTATGAACCTCGAAAAGGAGCGATCCAAGGGCAAGAAGCCGCCAATTGGAAAGGGGCCCTGGAATATTACAAGGATCTTTATCAGGGAGCTACGCCCGAGCGGATCGAAGCGCTCCGCAAGGCGAATAAGAATTTCGCCAGCCCTAAAGCCGGGAGCTTGGACCTCGATTGGTCCATGGAAGGACCGGTGAACCAGGGGGGGCGTACGCGGTCCATCCTCACGCTTAAAGGGAATCCCGATGAAATGTGGGTCGGAAGTGTTTCCGGAGGTATTTGGAGGTCTTACGACAATGGAGAGAATTGGGAGCCGATTCCTGCCTTTAACGCGCATTGCATCGTCTCGAGCATGGCTCAGA
>CAZOSO010000145.1:0-2813 GCA_964582635.1 uncultured Weeksellaceae bacterium
GTGAAGATCTCGGGAGGAGGACGCTGCAATGTCACGAACAGCTGCCCCTCCATCAGCGAACTGGCCAAAGCTTATCCGAGGGGCGGGAAGCAATTGAAGAAGCTGTTCCCGGAGTTCCATAACGGCCATATCATGGAATGGTTCGAAAGAAAAGGGGTGGGCCTCGTCACGGAATCGGACGGACGGGTTTTTCCGGATACGCATCGTTCTTCTACGATCATCGACTGCTTGATGGAGCAAGTCAGGGAGCTGGGAATAGAACTGGAGACCGGAAAAGGTGTGGCGCGCATGGAAAAGGATGAAGCAGGGTATCACCTTTTCTTCAAAGGAGGAGAGCAGCGATCCTTCGATCGGGTGATCGTGGCCACGGGAGGTTCTCCTAAAAGGGAAGGCCTGGAATGGCTGGAGGAACTCGGCCATCGGATCGAGGATCCCGTGCCCTCGCTTTTCACCTTCAACATGCCCGATGATCCGATCACGGAACTTGCTGGGGTCAGCGTAGCGAACGCCAAAGCGAGCGTTCAAGGGAGCAAGCTTCAAGCTGAAGGTCCCTTGTTGATCACCCATTGGGGGATGAGCGGTCCGGCCATCCTGAAACTGTCCGCGTTCGGGGCGAGGGAATTGAATGCCTTGAATTACCGCTTTCAGCTTCAAGTGAACTGGGCGAACGAGAAGAACGAGGAGGCGGTCCGCGAGCGTTTGCTCGGGTCGGTCGAAGCATGGCCCAAAAAGGCATTGTCGAATGTGCCGCCTTACCAGCTTCCCAAGCGCTTTTGGGCCCATCTTTTAGACAAGGCGGAATTGGCTTCGGAAAAGCCTTGGGGCGAGTTGAGCAAAAAAGAGGTCAATCGTTCGGTGGATCTCTTAACACGGGATGTTCATGAAGTGAACGGCAAATCCACCTTTAAGGAAGAGTTCGTGACCTGCGGGGGCGTTTCCTTGGAAAGCGTGAACATGCGGACGATGGAGAGCAAGGTCCATTCCGGGTTGTATTTCGCAGGAGAGGTCTTGGACATCGATGCCATCACCGGAGGGTACAATTTCCAGGCGGCTTGGACCACCGGCTATGTGGCCGGCCTTTTAAGGGGAGAAGGATGATGGAGGGGAACTCGCTTTCCTTATCTTCAAGTTCGGAAGCATCCTGTATGGAACGAAGCGCTTTTCCGATCCTCTTCTTGCTCCTCTTTTCCTTTCTTTCTTGCAAGGGACAGGAGGTATTACGGGCGGGGCCGATGTTGGGGCATTGTGGATACCGCACCGTACACGTTTGGGTCCAAACCCATGATGAAGCGGAAGTCCGCTTGGCTTATTGGCGAAAGGAAGAAACCAAAGATACCCTCCACTCGGAGCTCGTCAAAAGCAAGAAGGAGGAAGCTTTGACCGCCCACCTGCTCGCCGATAGCCTCGAACCCGGAACCCGATATCGCTACAGGGTGCTCGTGGACGGAACCGCCCTAGGCCCCAAAGCCGATTTTGAATTCGCTTCCCAAGATCTCCGGAGGGAGCAGGAAGCTTCCAGCTTCTCTATGGCCCTGGGAAGTTGTGCTTATTTCAACGATCCGGAACACGATGACATGAGCGATCCTTATGGGGGGCGTTATGGGATATTCAAGGCCATAGCCCGCAAAAAGCCGGACCTCATGCTCTGGCTCGGGGATAATGTCTATTTCCGCGAGTCGGACCTTAGCTCGCTTTCAGGGATGTATCGTCGTTATTCCCGCTCACGTGCTTTCGATCCTTTGGATACGCTCCTTTCCGCCATGCATCATTACGCCATTTGGGATGATCACGATTTCGGCCCCAACAACTCCGATCGCAGTTTCCCCTTTCCGAAGCGTTCAAAGAAGGCGTTCCGCCGCTTTTGGATGAGCCAGGCCTATGAAGTGAACGGCTTCCCGGGGGTGACCGGGCGTTTCAGTTACCAGGATATCGATCTTTTCCTGCTCGACGACCGCTGGTTCCGCACCCCTCAGGATAAAGAAAGTGGCGAAAGGCAGCTGCTGGGTGAAAAGCAGATCGAATGGCTGATCGAAGGCCTCCTTCGAAGCGATGCCCCTTTTAAGCTCGTGGCTATGGGAGGACAGGTGCTGAACAGTGCCGCTGTATATGAAACTTACGCCAATTTCCCTCGGGAACGAGCACGTTTGCTGGAACGCATCCAGGAGGAAGGGATCGAAGGAGTGGTCTTCCTTACCGGAGACCGCCACCACACGGAACTCAGCCGTTCTTCATCGGATAGCGGGGTTACGGTCCATGATCTTACGGTCTCACCCCTCACTTCTTCTCCTGCGATGAATAAGGATGAAGCGAACACCAAAAGGGTGGAAGGAACTTATGTGAGCCGACGCAATTTCGCGATCCTGCGTATCAAAGGGCCGGAGGACGCTCGCTCCCTTGAGGTCCAGGTCTTCGACCACGAAGGGGAGCGCTTATGGGAACGCCATATTCCCGCACCTTGAACCTTTTCATCCCGCTATCGCTTTTTATTCGATCCTAGGATTCTTTTAGCGTTCTTTTTTTCTTACGTCCGACCGGGGAGGGGGTGCGGATCTAACTTCCTGATGTCAGATCTTAGAAGGATCATCTTGTTCCGAGAGAATGCTGTCGGTTTTTTAACGATCATCTAAATTTCGACTCTAATAGTAATCGAAAAACGAATAATTTATTATATTCGTGGCTGTCAACAGAAGTCGAACCTAAAGATCAAGCGACATGACAGCATTGAGCAAGAGCATAACACTGGCCCTGCTCGGGCTTTTTTTGGCGAACGGACTTCGGGCTGAGCTATATGCCCAGGCCGGAGGGACCTTTCA
>CAZOSO010000145.1:2913-4366 GCA_964582635.1 uncultured Weeksellaceae bacterium
CTGCTCGAGCAACGCGATCTGGAGTTGGAAGGAAAGGAGACGATCGATCTTTCTTCCTTGTCCCCGGGCTATTACTTCATTTTTCTCGGCAATGATGAAGGGGAGAAGGCCGTCGAGAAGTTCAAGATCGAATGAAGTCCTCTCCCCTAACCCCTCTAAAGGTGGCCTCGCGTGGCCACCTTTTTTTATGCTCGAATGGGGAGAAGGTGTTCATTGCAGTTGCATTGACCCGAATAGCAATTCATCCGGACCTATAAGGGGGGCGTTGAAAAAACTCCGTTCGTGTTCGAACTGAAAAGGAAGGGGGATGAGAGCGGGGTGATCGTTCCTCCATCGCAGATGTCTTATTCGGGTCATAAGTTTCCAAGCAACCTTTTTCACTTGTTTTTCGTTTAAAAAAGGCTTAAAGAGCATTGGCCCAAAACGACCAGTTATGAACCCTTCCTCGAACGCACTCTATCAGAGGCTTTTCGATAAGGCCCCTGAGGGAATGGTGGTTTCGGACTTCTCGGGCATTATTCGCCTTGCTAACCCATTGGCGAACAGGCTTTTCGGTTATGAAGAAGAAGGCCTGGTCGGAAAACGCATCGCCGATCTCGTCCCGGAGGAGAAAAAGGAAGCTCACGAGAACCTTCGCCATGCTTACTTCGAGGACCCTTCGGAGCGCCTAATGGGAAAGGGGAGGGAATTGCAAGGGGTCCGAAAGGATGGGACCGTTTTTCCCATCGAGATCTCCTTGAATTACCTCTATGGGGATGATGGAGAGATGCTGGTGGTCAGCTCGGTGATCGATATCACCGAGCGTTTGCGGGACCAAAAGCTCAACGAGCTGTCGATCATGCAGGTCCAGGAGGAAGAGCGGAAACGGCTTGCTCAGGAACTCCACGATGGGGTCGCTCAGGTTCTCTCCGCGATCTCCCTGAACCTAAAGGCCCTTTCTGAAGATTACGATCCGGAGCTCCAGAAGCATTTGGAGGAATTAGCTCATCAGGCTATTCGCGAAACGAGAGGGTTGAGCCATCAGTTGAACCCCCCCGACCTTGTCGAAAGAGACCTCGTTCCGGCCATTGAGGAAGTGTTGAACCGGATCGAACGGGATGGAGGCCCTCGATCTCGATTGATCGCTCCATCGGAACTGGGGGAGCATTCATCCAAATTCGAACTTGCCCTCTATCGGATCTGCCAGGAAGGGGTGAACAATGCAGCGCAGCATTCTGATGCCGATTCCATTGTCGTAAGGCTCGAAAAGGAAGAGGATAAAGGGGTCTTCTTCAGTATCGAGGATGATGGGAGAGGGATGGAAGTCCAAAAGGAAGAAGAAGAAAAGGGGATGGGGCTCCATAACATCCGGCAAAGGGTGAAGGCTTTCAATGGGAGGTTGAACGTTAGCTCTGAAAAAGGGAATGGAACGGTCCTAGAGGGTTTTCTTCCTTTCGATATGGAGCTCGAGCGG
>CAZOSO010000146.1:0-4351 GCA_964582635.1 uncultured Weeksellaceae bacterium
ACGATCGGAACCCAATTGCGGGAGCTTTGGGAACGGCTCCGGTAGTACTGCCGGAGCCGTTCCGCTGTCTCCTTCGATATGACCCCCTGCTCAAGGAGCTCTTCGATGTCCTTTTGGATCCCCATGAACGGGCTTGCAGGAATTAGAGTGAAATGCTTTGATGGACAAATTAATCAGAAAAGAACGGCTCGCCTTCAGATATGAGCTTCCTTTTTGATCATGAAAGATATAGCCCTACTTTATCCATACCGAGTGGATGGGCTCGATTTTGTTATTTTGGGCTCCTTTTCCCTCCAAGACCCTATGGGCTTCTCTGTTTCCACGCCTTTTCTTTCCCTTATCCTTCGGGCCTTCATCCGAACAGGGGTTTATGGGATGCTCCTCTTCTTACCGCTTTTCCTCCAAGCTCAGGATGAAGATCCGCGTTTGGATTCCCTTCGCTCCGAGTTAGAGGAAAGAGCAAAGGAGGAAAAGCGCATCGAGCTGCGCTTTGCTATCAGCGAACGCTATATCGAACTTCGTCAGTTCGAGCAAGCCCGGAAGCAAGCCGAGCGCGCGATCGATGAACTCCAGGATCGTGCTCCTTCACGGTCCCTGGCCCGTGCTCATTATATCAAAGCCAAATCCCATCACCTTCAGGCATCGTATTACCGCGCTCAGCGCGGTTACGAAAAGGCCCTCGGGATCCTGGAAGAAATAGAGGTTGAGGACGGTCTGAATGCGAGCATCAGCAATAACCTAGGGATCCTCCACCGAAAAAAGGGGCGCTACGATTCGGCCCTGACCTATTACATGCGTTCCCTCGAGATCAAAAAGGAACTCGGGAAAGACCCTGGATCCCTTGCGGGTAGTTATGTGAATATAGGCGGGGTCCACTACAAGATCGGGGCTTATCGAGAAGCGTTGTCCTATTTTAAAAAAGGGCTCAAAAAGTACCGGGAAGCCGGAGACAGCAGTAGAGTGGTCGATGTTGTTAACAATATCGGCACGGTGTTGACCGATCTGGGGAAGCACGCCCGAGCTCTCGAAAAATTCCGAAAGGCTTTGCGATCGGAAAAAGGCGAGCAGGGCAAGCGGGTGGCCAACACTTACAACAACATCGGAAGGCTCTTTGAAGACCTCCAAAGAGCCGATAGTTTGAGCGATCGTTCAGCTCGTTTAAAGAGGCGCATCAGTGAAAAAGGAGCGGGGAGCTTGTTGGATTCCGCCATGTTCTACCGCCGGAAAGCCCTCGAAATAGAGCGAGCGATCGATGACCTTTATGGCCTGACCCATACCCTTATCGGTCTAGGGAAGATCGCATCCCGAAAAGGGGACCACCAAAAGGCCCTGAGGCATCTTCATCGCTCCGCTGAGATCGCGGACAGCCTCGGGATCCGCCCTCGCTATTATCGGGCTCAGCGCCAACTTTCGCTCACTTACGCTGAATCAGGGCGCTACAAAAAGGCCTTTGAGCATCATCGGGAGTACAGTCGAGTGGGGGATAGCATCCACACGGCACAAAGCCAGAAAAAGATCGCTGAAATGCGTGAGAAATACGAGGCGGAAAAGAAACGGCGCCGCATTCAAGAACTCGAGAAGGAAAAAGCTCTTTCCAAGGCCCGTGAGCGTCGCCAATGGGCCATTATTTATGCGGCTGGTTCCGGTCTCCTGATCGTACTCGTGCTGCTTTATTACATATGGACCCGCCTCAAGCTGATCCGAAGTCAGCGGGATCTGATCGAGGAGAAGAAGGAAGAAGCGGACCGGGCCTTCACGAAGCTTCGGGAAGCTCACGAAGACCTCCAGGAAAAGAACCGCGAGATCGGAGACAGCATTCAATACGCCTCTTTGATCCAGGAAGCGATCCTTCCTTCCCGCTCTGATAGGGAGCGTATGCTGGGCGAACATGCCTTGGTCTTCAAGCCTCAAGCGACCGTCAGTGGGGACTTCTATTGGTGCTACGAGAGCGGTGGGCTTTGCTCTTGGGCGGCGGTCGATTGTACGGGGCACGGGGTTCCCGGTGCTTTTATGTCGATGATCGGGACCAACCTCCTCGATCAAGCGGTGATGGAAAAAAAGGAAACGGATCCCGGGAGGATCCTGGACGAGTTGCGGAAAGGGGTGGCCCAGAAGTTCGGCGACCGAAAGCGAAGGGATGGAATGGACGCGGCCCTTTGCACGCTTTTCGAAAAGAACGGGAAAAAGCTGCTCCGTTTTGCCGGGGCGAACAATCCTCTCTACCTGATTCGGAAGGGCGTGGGAAGCGATCCGCCTCAGATCAGAACTTATCGGGAAGGCGAACCCACGGAAGTCCAGGAGGAGCGCATCCGACCCTTTCGTACCGGGAACGATGGCTTGGCATTAAAAGGGGACAAGCAGGTCGTGGGTTATGAAGAAAAGGAAAAAGCGCCCTTCACGAGCTTGGAATTCGAGGTTCAAGAAGGGGACCTTCTTTACGTGTTCAGCGACGGCTTCGCGGACCAATTCGGAGGACCGAACGGCAAGAAATTCCGCTACCGCTCTTTCCAGGAGCTCTTGCTGGAGGTTTCGGACCGCCCCCTCGAGGAACAGAGCGAGCTCCTCGAAAAACGCTTCGAGGAATGGAGAGGGGACCACGAGCAGGTGGATGATGTCCTCGTCCTCGGCGTGCGGATCTAAGGAATGGGGTCGCCCAGAAGCTCAGGCCGGTCTCTTACCTTTGATCGCAAAAGAAGCCATTGAAGACAGCTATCCTATACGGCTCTATGCGCGAGCATCGGGAGGGGATCCGCGCGGCGAGGTCCATCGAGAAAGCCTTAGGGCAGAGGGGTCATCGGACGAGTTTGATCGACCCCTTGGACGAAGCTTATCACATCCCCTTTTTGAACAAGATGTACAAGGAGTACGCAGAGGGGGAGGCGCCGGAGAACATGGAACGGATCGCTCAGATCCTCGACGATGCAGATGGCTTCGTGATCGTGACGGGGGAGTACAACCATAGCGTTCCCCCTGCGCTCAAGAACCTGCTCGATCATTTTCAGAAAGAATACCAGTTCAAACCGAGCGCCATAGCTGCTTATTCTGCAGGTTCCTTTGGAGGCGTTCGATCTGCGGTCCACATGCGCGTGATCATGGGAGAATTGGGAAGCCCGACGATCTCCAGTATCCTTCCGGTCCCCAAGGTGCAGGAAACGCTCAAAGAAGACGGGACGGCCTTCGATGGGCGTCACGATGATCGGGTCGCTCGGTTCCTCGATGAATACGAATGGTACCTCAAAGCCCTGAAAGAAGGGCGGGAACAGGGAACCCCTTTTTAGTTTCGAGCGAGCTCTAGGGGCGCCGCTGATCTTTTATTCGACGGGCATATCGAGCGGGTCGGGATATGCGAAGCGATGATCGCTCTTTTCCACAAAAAGATCCGGATCGATGATCTTGTAGCTCAGTGGGGCTTCGGGGTCGAATGCAGGAGGGGGGATGCCTGCCTTTTCTGCGGCTTTTTCGTAGAAGTTCTGCCTTGTTGGATGTTCGGGGGCACAGATGTCGAACGTATAACCCCATAGTTTTCGCTCCAGTATCCTGCTTATCGCTCCGACCGCATCCTTTTGGTGGATCATGTTGACCGGTGCTCGACCGCTCCTTGAACTTTGGCGTCCGCTCAGATAGCGGACCGGGTGGCGCTCTGGCCCGATCAAGCCCCCGAAACGCACGATGGTCGAAGTGCCCGGAAAGCGCTTCTTCACAGCTTCTTCTGCTTCTCCGAGGACCGGGCCGTTCCCTTGGGTCGACTGGGCCTCCGGTGCGTCTTTGATCCGTTCGTTCGTTTCGGGGTGGACCGAGGTAGAGCTTACCAAAAGGACGTTTTTCACCTGCATTTCCTCGGCACGCTCTAGGATCCTGCGGATCCGTTGCGGGTAAGCTCGAGCTCCCTGGGGATCCTTCCGACCAGGGGGAATGTCGATCAACAAGGTCCGGCTGAGGAAAAAGCGCTCAGGGAAAAGGGGAACGTCCGGATCCGCGATCACTTGGAAAGGGTCGATCCCCAGATCTTGAAGCTCTTGAAGTTTTTCACGACTCCTCCGCGATCCCTTGACGGTGTAACCACTCTCCAGAAGCTCCTTGGCCAAAGGCATTCCCAGCCATCCGCAACCGAGGATGCTCAGATCTGCTCGACGGTTCCTTTCGGGATCCTCCATGGGGTTTGCAAGATAGCTCAAAAGGACAGGCTTTCGGATCCCTTTCATTATCTTCGAGCCCTCCTTCCGGGGCGTAGCTTAGTCCGGCTAAAGCGCCACGTTTGGGACGTGGAGATCGCAGGTTCGAATCCTGCCGCCCCGACACTTTTAAGGAATAAGCGTCTCATATTGAGGCGCTTATTTTTTTGCCCGGACAA
>CAZOSO010000147.1:0-4209 GCA_964582635.1 uncultured Weeksellaceae bacterium
GCGAAAAAGGAAAAGAGCCGGACTACTACCCGGAGACCGGGCAACCCAAGGCTGGGAAGATTGGCCCCAAGCTACAGAACATGTTCGCCCGCGCCTATAAGGCGGACGTAAAGGTCGCTTTCGGCACGGATGCCGGGGTTTTTCCTCACGGCAACAACTGGAAGGAGTTCGGGCTCATGACCGAAGCGGGAATGGAGCCCATGGAGGCTTTAAAAGCTGCCACCTGGAACGCTGCAAAGCTCTTGGGCATCGAGGATCGATTCGGCCGTATGGAAGTAGGCTACAAAGCCGATATCGTCGCTGTGAAAGGGAACCCCCTAGAGAACATCGAAGCGATGGCCGATGTTGCTTTCGTGATGAAAGGGGGAAAGGTGGCCTTCCAAGATGGGGCGGATCCGGAATAACTTCCTCTTGCTCCCCTATCTAAGGGAAAAACTCGAGCTCAGCCCCCCTTTGGTTCCTCGGGAAAGGGACTTTTCACCTGCATAGGGCCTTAGAAAAGCCAAAGCTCACATGCCTATCCATAAAAAGCCACGCCACCGGAGAGAGGAAGAATTTATCGATCAGGATCCGAGCTTTGAACATCCATCGCTAAAAAGATGATCTTCGGACGGGACCGAAGGCAGATCAGACCCCCGTATGTAGAAGGACCCTCCCGGATCTCTTATACTTGCTGCACGAGATGCCCCTATCTCCACCTTTCCTAAACTCCTTAGGACATAGAGTGACCCTTTTTGGGGCCACCCTCTTATCGATCTTTTTCTTATTGCCCGGTAAAAGCAAGGGGCAAACCCCCAGTTTGAATCCTTGGGTGGATGCTTATGCCCCCTCCGTTTACGATGAGCACTCACAGATCTTCTCTGTGGCCCGAGATAGCAGCGGGGAGCTTTGGTTCGGGACGATCGACCGGATCCTGCATTATACCGGCGAGGAATGGGAAAGCACCGACGTTCCCAGTGGGATGGCCGTCTACGACCTCTCCATCGACGAGCATGGCAGGGTCTGGGTGGCCGGACAAGGGGATCTCGGATATTTAAAGATCGGGGCAGCGAAAGAGGCGGATAGCAGTGAAGGGTCCACTTCTACTCCCGGCGGCCTGACCTATGTTTCTCTCCTCGAGCGGCTCCCCGATTCGCTAAGGGATTTCAATGCGACATGGGACGTCCATGCTCTAAATGATCGGGTCTTCTTCAACGGAGAAAATGTACTCTTTGTACTGGACTCGAACGGACTGCGCGCCATCCCTAGCAGGAAGCGCTTTTACAAGAGCTTTCGCATCAAAGGGGAGCTATGGGTTCAGGATATAGGGAACGGCCTTTACCGCATTCCCGATACACTCGGCGAAGGTGAAAGGATTCCCAAAGAGCATCGAATCCCGGGGAGCGAATCTTTCAAGGCCCGCTTCATCCGGGCGATCCTACCGGACGTGCCGGCTCTAACGGAGGCCGATGAGATGTTGGTCATCACCGAGTCCAACGGTCTTTTCCGTTATCACCCAAGCTCAAAGACGGATCCGGGCCAAAAACGTTTGCACCCTTTGAAAAAAG
The DNA here is from genome assembly GCA_964582635.1 of uncultured Weeksellaceae bacterium. Classification (GTDB taxonomy): domain Bacteria; phylum Bacteroidota; class Bacteroidia; order Flavobacteriales_D; family CAYVSK01; genus CAZIDL01. The sequence continues at coordinate 1,548 of CAZOSO010000147.1, forward strand.
AGGCTTTCCAGGGATTGAAGGACTACAAGCTCACTGGAGGGACATCTCTTTCTCCGGATCGATCCCCCCACCAAGGAATTATCACTCTCAACACAGAAAATGAAGGGGTTTTGGTTCTGGATAAGGAGGGAAAGACCGTGTTCAAGGGCGATCAGGAATCGGGCTTCTTGGCCGATTACATCTGGCAGACCGCAAAAGGAACCGACCGATCCGGTGCTTTTTGGTGTGGGACCGATAACGGGATCAACCGATGGGTCCCTTACGATCCGAAAACCTTTAGCTTTTCAGGAAAGCAATTCGAAGGGAAGATCCAAACGATCACCAAATGGGATGAAAAACTCTTTATCGCAACCCGTAAAGGGCTTTATTATCGAACGAATGAAGGGAAATGGGGAAAGGTGTCCGATATGAACATCCCATGTTGGGACCTGACCCGAACCCCCAATGCGCTCTTAATTGGAACCGGGGAATTCGGCGTTTTTAAATTGAAAAAGGATGAAAAAGGATACGATGTAAGCCCCCTATTGAAGAGCGATATCGTTTCACTTTCAGCCAAACGGAGAGGAGGACGCTTCTTACTTGCAGCTTCCGGAAGGCATGGGATCTCCCTTTTAACGAAGAAAAAAGGGGGAGCTTGGAAGAAAGCATTGGTGATCCAAAGGCCGATCGAAGAATTCGGTTCCGTCAAGATCGATCCTTCCTCGGAGGACGATCCGATCCTATGGGGCGGCCATTTGACCAAGGGAGCGGTTCGCTTCCGAGTATCCAATGACCTCCTGACCCAGAGCAATAATAGCCACAAGATCGGATACAGGGCTGCTCTCGGGGATAGCCTTGATGGAGTGAAAGGGCAGCTCTTCAAAGGAGCGGATACAGGGAACACTCCCTTGCCAGCCGGACCGGTCTCTTTCCACGAAGTCCGTGACCGGATCTTGGCATCCACGGACGGAGGGTTCTATCGTCCGGTCAAAAAGGGCGAAAAAAGCAAGATCGAGTTTGTCCCGGACAGCTCCTTTCCGGATCGCTTCACCAAAATGGGCGCACCGTACCTCTATGGGAAGGTCCACGAAACCCCCAGCGGAGAGATCTGGACCTATTCCCATAAAGTGTTTCACCTGATCCCCCAAAAGAACGGCTATCGGATGGATAGCCTGCCGTTCCTTGGAATGAAATTAGGACGCTTGAAAGCGGTGGTCCAGGATACCAACGGAGTGAATTGGCTGGGATGCAAATCCGGGCTGGTCCGCTATGACCCGAATATCCAAAAGACCTACGACCGCGAGTATCCGTGTAGGATCCGGGAGGTGCGGGTAGGATTACCCCCCTCCAAAAACAAGGAACGTTCGAAAAGGGATTCGGTCCTTTTCGGAGGCCTTTACCGAAAACCCACCGATGACCCCCTCCTCGGTTGGGAAAGGGTCGATGAACAACCAGAAACCTTCGTTCCCACCCTACCCTATGGGATGAACAAGTTCAAATTCCGCTTCGCAGCCCCTTTCTATTATCGGGAAGAAGACTTGGTCTACCGCTCCAAATTGGAAGGTTTCGATGAGCAATGGAGCAAATGGAAGGATGAGACAAAGAAGGTGTACACCAACCTTCCGGAAGGGGACTACACCTTCAAGGTTCAAGCCTTGAACACCTACGACATCGAAAGCCGGACCGCGACTTATCGCTTTCGCATCCTTCCTCCCTGGTATCGGACCTGGACCGCTTACGGGGGGTATGGCCTCTTGGGGATCGGAATGATATGGCTCATCGTTTACTTGAACGGGAAACGATTGCGAGCTCAGAAACGCCGACTCGAACGTATCGTTGAAGAGCGAACGCAAGAGATTCGTGAGCAAAAGGAAAAAGTGGAAGCTCAGCAAAAAGCCACGGAAGAACAGAAGCATGAGGTCGAAAAACGGAAACAAGAGGTCGAAGAAGCGCACGAACGCTTGTCAGAAGCCCACCGGGAGATCACCGATAGCATCGATTACGCCCAGAAGATCCAATACGCCCTCCTTCAGTCTGAGGAGTATGTTTCGCCCCACCTCCCTGAACACTTCATCCTTTTCAAGCCACAGGCCAAGGTTTCCGGAGATTTTTACTGGGCCAGGGAACAAAAGGGTTTCCTTTATGTAGCGGCCGTGGATTGTACCGGCCACGGCGTCCCCGGGGCTTTCATGTCCATGCTCGGGATCAGCCAGCTCAACGAGATCATGGCGGCTCATGATGATCCAATCCCCGGAGAGGTCCTTACCGAACTCAGAAAGCGGGTGGTCGAAGAGCTCAGCAGTGGGAACAGGAAAGAAGGAGCGAAGGACGGAATGGACGCCGCCTTGGTGAAAATTCCGCTCCAAGATCCCGGATCCCAGACCCCAAGCTCCAGAAGGATCCAATTCGCAGGGGCGAACAATCCGCTCTATGTGGTGAAGAAAGGGATCGCTAATGAAGATCCGAGTTCGCTCTTGGAAGACCTGTCAGGTCCTTCGGACCTGACAGGTCTGGAGATCCAACCCTTCAAAAAAACACCCGACGGCTTCGAGGTGAAAGGCGACAAGATGGCCGTGGGCTACGAACCCGACACGGCCGAAGCCTTCACTACAGTCGAGTTGGAAGTACCGAGCGGGGCTATGCTCTACCTCTTCTCTGACGGATATGCCGATCAGTTCGGAGG
>CAZOSO010000148.1:0-4188 GCA_964582635.1 uncultured Weeksellaceae bacterium
AAAGAAATGAGCGCTCCCCCTGATTTCTACTTCAATTTTGATGAGAACGGTTCCCTTGTTAATAGCCAACGACCTGATGACACCCTCTTTTGGAAGAAGGAGGGAAAAAAGCTCAAGCTTTACAAGGATGAATCCCATGAGAAGAAAGAGGACACTTGGGTGATCAAAAAGATGAGCCAAGACACCCTTAAGGTCCGCTCCAAAGACGATAAGCGGACCATGGTCAACATTTCTTCGGACAAGAGTTTCGATAAGGTGAGCAGTTAAGTTCAAGCTTCCTTGTTCTTTTCCAAAAGCCCTTTCCTCTGAACGCGGGAAAGGGCTTTTTTTTGCAACGAAGCGACCTCTGTCATTCCATTCCGTATAATGGCCCGTTCTTGGTTTTTCTTCCTGATCCGTGATATCCGGTTTTGGATCCTTCTCTTTTTCATGATCCGGCTTTATGGGATCACCTTTCCACCTCTTGAAACCGGTCACAATTGGAGACAAAGCATCGTGGCCATGGTGGCCAGGAATTTTCTGGAAGAAGGGGGGAGTATTTTCTTTCCCCGGGTCGATATGGCAGGTCCTCATCCGGGTATAGCCGGGATGGAGTTCCCCCTTCTCAATTACCTGATCCATTCGGTAGCCTCCTTATTCGGCTGGGAGCATTGGTATGGTCGGGGCATCGTGCTAGTGGTCTCCTCGTTCGGGGTCTTGTCCTTTCACAGGATCCTGCGCAAGCTCTTCAACCCCCGTTTAGCCCTTTATGGAGGGCTGGTCCTTCTGGCTTCCATCTGGTTCAGCTACTCCCGGAAGATCATGCCGGACATTTTCGCTTGTTCTTTGGTGCTTATCGCATTTCACCATGGGTTTCGCTATCTGGAAAGAGGACGAGGTGTTTTTGAATTATCCGCCTATGGGGTTTTAGGGACGCTCGGCGTTTTATCCAAGATCCCCGCAGGCTTCCTTTTTGTGCTCTTCATCCCCCTCTTTTTCCGCTCAACTTATAGCCGCCGCAGTCGAGGGACTCTATTGGCCGTATCCATTCTGATGACCCTTCCGGTGCTCCTTTGGTATTTCGTTTGGGTCCCTTATTTGAACGAAGCATACGGACATTGGAGCTTTCCGATCAGCAGAGACCTTCAACAAGGCTTTCACGAGCTGATCGCTAACGCTCCGAAGGTCTTCAAGCATTTATACAGCTCAGCGATCAAGTATATCGGCTTCTTTTGCTTCCTGGGAGGGATCGTTCTAGCCATTTTCCGTAAAGAGCGAAAGGTCCTGATCCCCTTGGCCATCGGGGTTCCCGTCTTCGGCTTTTTCATGGTGAAAGCCGGGGTCCAGTTCGCCAAGCACGACTATTACGTGGCCCCCTTCATCCCGCTAATGGCCTTGGTCGTAGCCTACCTTCTGGACCGAATATCCGTGCGATGGGTCGCATCCTTGCTCCTCGCGGGGATTTTGATCGAAGGAGTGTTGAACCAATGGCATTCCATCCATTTGGATGAAAAGCACCGTGAATTGATCCATCTGGAAGAGGACTTCCAGCGGGTTTCAGAGCGAAAGGACCTGATCATGGTGAACAGCGGAAGGAACCCAACGCCTCTCTATTTTGCTCATCGGGAAGGGTGGCTCGTGGAAAACCGGGAAATTCGGAATGAGAGCTTCTTGAAAAAGAAGATGAAAAAGGGATGCGCCTATATCCTCGTCCTGAAACGCTCCTTTGCGGACCCGGTTCAGCCCCCTATCGGAGAAAAGGTGCTCGACAAAAAGCCCTACAGCATCTACCGGCTAAAAGGAAAAGAAGGCGGTTAAAAGATATCGGCACGAAAAACGTTCTTTATTTTATGAGATCGCTCCTTTTCCTTTTCTTCTTTTCTATAGGCACATCGATAAGCAGTGCTCAACGGACCGTCCATGTAATGGTCCCCCTTTGCGATCATGAAGCCCAAGGGGTGGTGTCGAACTCCGATAAATTCTGCGACGGTCAGGATCCCGAGAAGAACCTTTATTGGGGGGCTCGATATGGGGTCTACGGCTATTTCTCCAAGAACCCTGATTGGGAACTGGTCAGGAGCGGGATATCTCAAGAAGGGAAAAAGCTGGCGAGCGCTTTATTCCACGATCCCGAAAGAGACATCTTCCTCCTTGCTGAAGCATTCGACGGACGTCGAATGAAAACCTGTTTGAAACGATTCATCGGAAGTGCGGCCGGCTATCACCATGCGGTCTCCCGAAAGGACGGAAAGCGCCTGGAATTCGGGGCGGAAAGCGACCTGCTGGCCTTTTGCGGCCACAACGGCCTAATGGACGTTCAGGACCTGGATGTGAGCAAAGCGCTCGAAAAAGGAGAACCTCATCAAGGACAGGATGTTGCGATCCTTGCCTGTGAAAGCAAAAGCTACTTCGAACCCTATTTCGAAAAGCTAGCGCAAACACCCTTGATATGGACCTCAGGCCTGATGTCCCCTGAAGCTTATACGTTGGACCGGATCATCGAAGAATGGCAAGAAGGAAGCACTCGAAAGGATATAAGAAAGGCCGCTGCCAAGACTTACGATGAATACCAGGACTGCGGCTTGAAAGCTGCTGAACGTTTGTTCCTCTGCAGCGATTGAAGGCCTCACTCGCCCGACCCTCTATTCATGCCTTATGAGCAAGGCGGCTGTGATGAAGCAGGTTTTAATAGAGATAAAAGAAACGGGATCAGCTCGCGTTAACATCAGTATGTTCCTACGTTCTTTTTGCTTCATATCCCTTTTCCTCTTAGGAAATGGAGCCTCGCTATATGGGCAAAGGTGGTCGGTTGAAGCGGACTTTCCCGGAAAAGCCCGGGATGATGGGGTCTGCTTTCTGATCGGAGAAAAAGCTTTCTGCGGCACCGGACTTCAGGTAGGCTGGGAAGCGAGCCGGGACTTTTACGCTTTCGACCAAGAGGAAGGATCCTGGCAAGAGGTCTCTCCCTTACCTTCCGGGGAAGAAAGGCAATATGCGAACGCTTTTGCCACGGAAAGGCACGGTTTCGTTTTCGGTGGACTGGTGCAGGGAGTTTACTTAAAAGACCTTTGGCGATACGCTCCCGAGGACGATGAATGGATTGAAATGCCCCAGCTACCTGCGGAAGGAAGGAGTGGGGCGAGCTGTTTTCGGATCGGGGATACGGCCTATATCATCGGGGGAAGAACGAACAGCAAGGAGGCGCTCGCAGAGGTCTGGGCTTATGATATCCCGAAAAGAGAATGGAGCAAGAAAGGGAAGCTTCCCTTCAAGGGGGTCTGGAACGCCTCGGCCGCTTCCCTGAGGGGTAAAGGATACCTCTTGTTCGGGAGGGACAGCTCCGGCCAATACAAGAAAAGCCTCTACGCATATCATCCCGGACGCGATAGCTGGGAGATGATCGGAAGTTTTCCCGGCCAAGGGCGCACTTACTCCCACCTTTGGGCTCATCGGAAAAAGCTTTACCTGCTCGGGGGAATGGACAGTACAGGGCGGATCCACGGGGATCTTTGGCACTATGACACCGAAAAAAAGCGATGGAAAGAAAAGCCAGAACCCCCCGTCGATGGCCGTCGAGGTGGTATGGGATTCGAACATTGCGGGGGGCTATATTACAGTACGGGCTTGGACACAGCCCTGGGGCGGACGAAGAAAACCTACAAGTTCCATTCGAACAGTGGGGGAAAAAAACATCCCACCGTAAAACTATGGCCCAATCCCACTACTGGAAAGCTCGTGGTTCACTACTATCAGCCACGAAGCCAAGGAAGAGGCAAATATGAATTGATCGATCGACGAGGGCGAAAAGTGATGGAACGACCCCTCCACCGTTGTCGTTTCGAAGTGGATATGAGGGGGCTATCCCAAGGCCTTTACATCCTTCGGATCCACGCGGGTGCAGCCCCCCTCCGCAAGAAGCTGATCAAAGTCGACCGCTGAAACTAGCAGCCCGTCGCCGAGATACTGCTCAGCTTTTGAAGCCCTTGATCCCGGTCGTATTGATGGATCCCGTTCTCCCCGACCACGATCAAGGTTTGAGGAAGGGCGATCACATCATAACCCTCGATGCCTCCTACTTGGTTGCTTTCGCTCAGATCAGGGGTGTTAGAAGCATCGTACTCGACCAGGCCTTCTTCCCCATCGCAAACGAAAAGCTTGGAATCGGATATATCCAATCCCCTCGGGTTCCTCATATCGTAACTTCTTTCC
>CAZOSO010000149.1:0-4111 GCA_964582635.1 uncultured Weeksellaceae bacterium
CAAGAGGTGATGAACCGGGCCATTTTCAGCATTTATTGCCTTTTGGGGCCGGCTAACCTGATCCTTGCCATCATGCTCTCCCTCAACTTCTTCTTGCCCATCACGGATAACAAACAACTTCTTCCGATCGAAAAAGAAGGGCATATCCGACAGGGGAAGTACACGGTGGTCGAATTCCCCGAAAAGTACGAGCGATTCAATAATGACGGAAGGATCGTCGTCTTCCTCGGGGATTATTATTATTCCCGGAAAAAACAACCCAATGGCGTGGAATTGAGGATCGGATGGGGCATTTTGGGAATGCCCACTGTTCAGAAGCGGATCCCCATCCATCGCCAGGAGTTCGCTTCGGACTAAAGATCCAGATCACCCTGTGGTCATGACACCTACCGGGATGAGGGAAAAAAAGAAAAAAAGCTCCGTGGAACGGATCCGTATCGAGGACCCGAGCAAATGCTACAATTGCAAAAAAGTCGGGCTCCCGACGGATATCAACTACTGCCCGAGCTGCGGTTTTCCCCAGGGTAAAAGCGAAAAGGAACAAAAAGAGTTCCTCCTCGATCAACGGCACAAGCGGAAGCTTATGGATGAAATGCAGGGAAATCTGCAGCGAGGTTGCTACATTCTCTATTTTGTAGGCGTTTTCAATCTCTGTTTTCTTTTGATCCCGGACGCTATAGTTCGTATAACGAGCCTTATCGTGGGGATCACATTCCTCATATTGGGTTATATGGCCCGTTCACGGCCTTTCATCACGCTTCTTACCAGCCTCATCGTTTACGCTTCTTACACCCTGCTCCTATTTCTTTCCAACCCTACTTCGGTCATAGCGATGCTCGGTATACGGATCGGAGTGATCGCCGCCCTGATCTTCGGGATGAACGCTGCTCTAAAGGCCGAAAAACTGCAAAAGGAATTGGGAAGGGCCAAGGTTCAATGAGACCCGGATCGGAGGAAGAATTCAGGGAATGTCCCACTTGCAAGAGCAAGAACGAGCTTTCCCATAGATTCTGCACCCAATGTGGGCGTTCCCTGGACGAGGGATCCGATGAGAAGATGTTGGCAGTGAAGCACCGCTTCAAGGGGCGGGTTCTCGTCACCATCGGTAGCATCGTACTCTACATCCTCGGCAATGGCTACTTGCACTGGAGAGATATGGGGATTTCTCCCCTCTATTTCCAATTCTTCTTCTTATTGCTAGTCGGTTTTCTGATCAAAAAGTTCCCCGGAGACCTGAAAGGGGCCGCCTCGATGGACCGGACCTTCCCCAAAAGCACTTGGATCTATTTGGGCCTTCAATCAGTCATAACCGTTCTGGTCTTCTTTTTGAACGACATGATCAACGAATGGGGAAGCTACAGTGAACCCGATCCTTTGGCCGACTATCGCGGTCATTCGGCCCCACTCTTAATGGCCCTTCTTTCGATCGCCGTATTCCCACCGATCACCGAAGAATTAGCCTTTCGGGGGCTTCTATTCGGTCAACTCTCGGAACTGACCGTTCCTCGGGTGGTCATTTCGGTCACCGCCTTCCTCTTCGCCTGGGTCCACTTCAGCTTTATTTCTCTGATATGGCTTTTTCCTGCCGGGATCTTCTTGGGATGGGTCCGTTCCAGGGAGGGCATCATTTGGCCCTGCATTTATTGCCATGCCATCCACAATTCAGCCGCCGTGCTTTCGGGGCTTTAGCCCCCCTCAATATTTCAACCCTTTCAGGATGTTCGGGTGGACATTTTTTCATGACCCTCTCAGCCTCTTATGAAAGGGCGGGAAAAAGATGGTCCTTGGGCCGCTCCCTGCTCCAAATACTCGGCCGGTAGTTAATGCTCTCCATCAAGAAAAAGCCTTGAGCATCGTACGCGCCTTTCTTTCGGTCTCCTCCCACTCCTTTTCGGGATCGGAGCCTTCGTTGATCCCTCCTCCCACGAAAAGCTCCACCCCTTTTTGCCAAATACGCGCAGAACGCAGGTTCACGTAGAGTGCTCGTTCCCCTTGGACCCCCCAAGGACCGATCGCCCCGGCATAAAAGGAGCGAGAACGGGATTCCAGTTCGCGGATGCAGTTCATCGCCTTTTCCCTGGGTGCACCACACACAGCAGGGGTCGGATGAAGGTCCTTTAAGAGCGGACTCAGCTTACCGTCGATGGCCGCCGATGAAAAGAAGAACTCGGTGCTCAGGTGCTCGATCGAACCGGCGGGGGTGGTTATAGGACCTTTTTCCCGATCGATGGGAACATCTTTGGCCTGGAGCACGGACCGGATATGAGCTGCCACAGTCGACTGCTCCCTTCGCTCTTTTTCGCTCCATTCCTCCTCTCCTCCTCTTGCCCGTGTTCCCGCCAATGCCTGGGTCCGCCCCTCATCCCCACGGATATCGAGCAGGAGTTCAGGGCTCGCTCCGATCCAAGTCCCCTGGTCGGGCAGATGAAATAAATGCACGTAGGCATCCGGATAAAGCTCCTCTAAGCGGTCGAAGATCGCTCCGGGCTCTCCTTGTCGACCGATCCATTCCGAGCGGCTCAGGACCACCTTCTCGAGCTCCTCATCGGAACGTATCCGTTTCAATACATCCTTTACCTTTTCGATGTAGGTTCCCCGATCATCTCCTCCTTCCATCCCCTCAGCCTCGAGCAATTCCCCATTTCCTTCTCCTTTGGGTAAGCATTCGGGCCGATCCTCCCGGAGTTCCAAGTCAGGGACCAGCATATAAGCTGGATCATCGGGGGCTGGGGAAAAAGGGATCAACAAATAGCCCTTTTCGAATGGAAAAGGCTCTCCCGGCAAAAACGAATGGGGACGCCCTTCCTGTTGGACCAGCATGCAGGGAGCCCTACCCGGAAGTCGGTAGAGCGCGAAAGGGATCCTTTCTTCGATGCAATGCCGGACGGAAGCCTTCATGACTTTAAGCGCTAAGGGGAACGACCATCGTGGTCAAACGGCACAAGGAGACGGTCTTGTCCTCGTCCGTGCTGATCCTTATATCCCAAACATGGGTCGTTCGGCCTCCATGCATCAATTCAGCACGAGCATGCACGTAACCTTCTTTCGCGCTGCTGACGTGATCGGCGGATATGCTGAGCCCTCGAACGGTATAGCGCTCGCGGTCGATCATGAGGACCGAGGCCAAAGAACCGACCGTCTCAGCAAGAGCTGCTGAAGCTCCTCCGTGAAGCAATCGCTGCGGCTGGAGGGTCCGCTTATCCACGGGCATGCGAGCGCAAAGATGGCGTTCCCCGACCTCGGTGTACTCGATACCGAGATGCTCCACCATCGTGTCCTTGCTGGTCGCATTCAAACTCTCTAAAGGCGTATTGGGATCGATCATCAGAGGAATTTGGGTACAAAGAAAAGGGGATCGGGTATTTCTGTTGAAATATCGGAACAGAACCCCGGCCAAGGATCTTTTAATTTAGCCGACGCGATCGCAGAGCTCCTTATCCATCATGCTAAGATCCTTCCGGAGCAGCTTGCTCCCCCTCCTTCTGATCCTCACTGCGCTCTTTAGCGCTCCGAGGGCTCTTCAAGGCCAAACATTGCCGCCGGAGGTCACTTCCTTCGGGGTGGAAAGCTTCGACGCGCACCACCAGATCTTCTGCACCCAAGAATTGGCCGATGGGCGAAGGGCTTTCGGGACCCGTGGGGTGGTCCTGATCTACGATGGAGAAGCTTTTCAAAAAGTCCATATCGGAGAAGGCCGCCCGGTCTTCAGCATGGACCTAGCCCCTTCAGGGCTTCTTTATGTAGGCGGCACCAATACGATCGGTTACATATCACCGGATAGCAGCGGAGCGCTCAATTATCACTCCCTTAAACCCTCGATACCGGACTCTTTGAAGGATTTCGGATCCGTTTGGGGCACCCACGTCCGATCCGAAGATCGAATCTATTTCAATGGGTTATCCCATCTCTTTTTGTACGATGGGGAAAGCATGAAAAGGATTCCGCCCAAGGGAGAGCCCTTCTATTTGGGATCCGGTACGAAAAAAGGGATGATCCTTCAAAATCGAGGACAAGGCTTGGTCCGGATAGAGAACGAAAGGATGAAAAAGCTTCCGGGTACGGAGATCTTCAAAGGAGGCAGCAAGTCTCTTTTGGGGGTGTTGCCTTTAGC
>CAZOSO010000150.1:0-3992 GCA_964582635.1 uncultured Weeksellaceae bacterium
GCTTCCTCTACTTTCCTTCCCGGATAACTCGCCAAGGCCTGCTTTAGGCATTCGATCGCCTCTTCCAAGTGTTTTTTCTGGAGCACATAAGCGATCCGCACTTCGTCGCGTCCCATTCCTTCCGTGGCGTAGAAGCCTTCGGCCGGGGCCATCATAACGGTGCGCCCGTTCCACTCGAAATCGCTGAGGAGCCATTGGCAGAAGCGTTCTGCATCGTCCACCGGAAGCCGGGCCATTGCGTAAAAGGCTCCTTTGGGTTTGGGGCAAAGCACGCCCGGGATCTCTGAAAGACCATCGACTAAGGTGTTCCGGCGTTGGCTGTATTCCGAGCGAAGCTCTTCGAAATAACTGTCGGGCGTATCGAGCGCAGCATCGGCCGCGATCTGCCCGAGGGTCGGAGGACTGAGCCGTGCTTGGGCGAATTTGAGGGCATTGCCGATCACCTCTTCGTTCTTCGAGATCATGCAGCCGACCCTTGCTCCGCAGAGACTGTAGCGTTTGGACACCGAATCGATGAGGACGGTCCGATCGGCGATCTCATCGAGGTACATGACCGAGAAAGGTTCCGCTCCGTCATAACAGAACTCCCGATAAACCTCATCGGCGATAAGCCAGAGATCGTGTTTTTTGACCAATTCTTTCAGGGTGAGGATGTCCTCCTTGGAGTAGAGGTGCCCCATGGGATTGGCGGGATTACATAGAAGGAACCCCTTGGTCTTAGGGGTGATCCGCTTCTCCAGTTCCTCCATAGGGGGGAGTTCGAAGCCTTCTTCGATCCGGGTCGTGACCGGAGCGATCTCGATGCCCGAGTCGATGGCGAATCCGTTGTAATTGGCGTAAAAGGGTTCCGGCACGATCAGCTCATCCCCCGGCTCAAAACAGGTCTTCATCGTGAAGAGAAGGGCCTCAGAAGCGCCGGTCGTGATCAATATCTGCTCAGGGTCCAGGTCGATCCCATACCCTTTGTAATAATCCTTGAGCCGCTCGCGGTAGCTCATTTCGCCCGAAGAATCGCTGTAGGCCACGGTCTTCGGGATCTGTTCCTGAAGTTTTTTGCGGACCACTTCCGGGGTTTCCAGATCCGGTTGACCGATGTTCAAGTGGTGCACCGTTTTGCCATCCTTTTTGGCTTGCTGGGCATAAGGAGCCAAGCGGCGTATGGGAGAGGATGGCATTCTTTGAGCTCGTTCGGATATCGAGGGCATGATCGAATAGCTTGGTCCTTTCAAAGGTCGAAGATCTTGAACAAAATGCGGGCTCGTGCTTATTTCCTGCCTGCTTTATAAAAGGAGCTCTTCGTATCGGTTCAGCACCTTTTTAAATTCGCTAGGTCAGATCCTTAGTTCAAACAGATCCACCCATGGCTTCTTTTATTAAGCCCGAAAAGGCCCATATCCAAGCTTATCTCGAAAAATTGACGCCCGAACTCGAGCCTCGATGGGGGCAACTAAGACCTCCTCACCTCGTGGAGCACCTGATCCGATCGGTGGAGATCTCTCGGGGTGCTGTTGCACAAGAAGTTCAGGTCCCGGAAAAGAAATTGGAGGAAATGCAAGCCTTCCTTTTCAGCGATGAACCTTTTCCTCAGGGTGTGAAGTCCATCAATATGCCGGAAGGGCTGCCCGATCTCCAGTATGCGGACATCGAGGATGCGAAGAAGGCTTTGCTGGAGGAGTGGGACCGCTTCGTCGCCCATTACCAAGAGCGTCCTGATGATACGGCGATCCATCCGGTGTTCGGTGAATTGGGAAAAGAAGGTTGGGACCAGGTGCATCGAAAGCACTTCACCCATCATTTTCAGCAGTTCGGCCTCTTATAGAAATAAGCCTCAGCGGCTCAGAGATGGAAGGTGAGGCGAAGGCCGACACCCTTGATCAATTCATTTCGAATGATGGTTCCTCCTCCCCATCCATTCCGCACACGGGACTGGAGGCGATAGAGTTGGAAGCCTCCAAGAACGGAGACCCCTTTGCTGTTCCCGAAAAACGCCTTTCCACCGATCCCGATATTGGTGAAGAACCCATAAGGGCCGTTATCCAACTGGAGGAGGGCATGGGAAAAACCGGCCTGTATGTCGTAAAAAGGGGTGAACCCGGAATTCTGAAGAAGATCCCCGTTCAAAGTGATCCCAATGCTGTTGTAAAGACCTGAAGATATAGTGTTGAGATCGCCGAGCATTTGAAGTCCGGCATAGATCCCCCCAGCGAACTGAGGGGACGTGCGATAGGTGTGAATGCTATAGAGTTGGGGATTGAGCAGAAAGGAAAGATTCGGCCGTGTATCGCCGGCATTAATGAACCATCCCTGAGCCAGATGGTGTTGGTAACCTTCTCTGTGATAAGGCCAAGGGTCCTCATCTTTCTCGTGTTCCTCATCTTTTTCGGATTCCTCAACTTCCTCGAAGTCCTCTGGGTCCTTTGAGGGGTCGTAATAATCCGGCCCTTCCTTTTCTTCCCCTTTTGGATCGGTCGAAAGGCTGTCTTCCTTCTTTTTCGGTTCCGGTGAAGGGGCAGGATCTTTTTGTTCAGCTTCTCCGACCTTCACGTCGAACTGGACCTTTTTTACCCGATCACGGGAAAAAATGAGCGTGCGATCGCCTATGATCCGGATATGAACGCTGTCGTTATCGAATCCGGTGATCGTTCCCCGGAGGGTATTCCCATCCTGCAATCGGAGGATGTCCACTCGCTCTTCTCCTTTTGCTGTGTCGCTCTCCTGGGCTTGGGAGGAGCTCAGTGCGAAAAACAATAAGAAGGTGAGAACGATCGTTATGGCGCCGCTTCGAAAAGCCAAATCCCTTCGGGGTTTTTATGCGTTTTTCTTATTAGGATCATTAAATTGGATTGAAAATTTAACGAAAAAGAGGTCCTCCTATGATAGTTCGCTTTTTTGAACGGCCTTTTTTCTTCCTCGTTCTTTTCACCTTGGGGGCTTTTCTACAGGGATGCATGAAGGATGATTGCGAGGAAAGCACTACTGCCAAGGCTTATGTGCCTGTATACAGTTCTTACGATAATTTCAGGAGCGATATCCGGCCGGAAGCTCCCCGATCCATTTGCGAGCCGGGTAAGATACACAGCAAGGGGAATTACCTTTTGGTCAATGAGCCCAATCAAGGGATCCATGTGATCGATAACAGCGATCCCGCTTCCCCTACGAATGTTGCTTTTATTCCGATCCCGGGCAATATCGACATGGCCGTTCGCCAAAACACCCTTTATGCGGATAGTTATACGGATCTGGTGGTCATGGATCTTTCGGATCCCACTCAACCCGATCTGGTGAACCGTTACAAGGATGTCTTCCCCTACGACCCTTATCAGTACACCCCTTATGAAGGGAAATATGTCCGTGATGTCGATCCTTCCAAGGGCATCGTGGTCGATTGGAAGTTGAAAGAAGTCGAAGCCGAAAGGCCCTGTGCTTCATCGAGGTCGGGCAGAAGACGGGAGCCTTTCTTCCATCGAAGCGACCTTGAGAACTCCACGAGCCCCGTTTCGGAGACCACTTATAGTTATTCTTCGGGAGGTTCCACCAAGGAGAATACGATGAGCAAGGCCGGTTCCATGTCCCGCTTCGCTCTGAGCCATAGCGATCACCTTTATACGGTTAAGGGGAATGAGCTAGCTGTTTTCGACCTGGCTCAACCAAGGTCTCCGGACCGGGTGAATACCAAGACGATCGATCACAATATCGAGACCATATTCTCATACAAGGAGAACCTCTTCATCGGAGCCAACGATGGGGTCCATATCTATGACAATTCTTCACCCTCTTATCCTTCAGCTGTGGCCACCTATCGCCATGTTGAACAATGCGATCCGGTGGTGGTCAAAGGGGATTATGCTTATGTGACCCTTCGTTCAGGGACCCAATGTGGAGGGTACGTCAATGAACTTCAGGTCATCGATATAGCGGACCCCTCCAACCCCCACGAGGAAAGAAGTTACGATATGAGGAACCCGAGGGGATTGGATATATCCGATTCCAAG
>CAZOSO010000151.1:0-3975 GCA_964582635.1 uncultured Weeksellaceae bacterium
GGATACCGTCCTGGCTCTTCCTGACAGATAGGGAGCTGAAGGGGATTTGCGAGCCCCTCCTCCACTTTTCCCTGTGGAAAAGAAAAGCCCGGACGATCGTAGCCAACAATTTTCCGATCACGTAGTTTTAATCATAGACAGGAGACACCTGTCGGCTTCGGTCCGGAGGGTCCTAAGTTGCTGGGCTTATCGCCGGGGTTTATGTCGAACAAAAGAAAGGAGGTGTTCGATGTCCTGTTTATCTAGGAATTCGAGCTTATCATTGTTGAACCATGCGAAAATGAAGACCAACATCTGAGAAACGATGTCCTTCATTCCGTGTGAGTTCCTTTGAGAGCTATTCCACGGAGCGCCGAAAGGCACTTCGTCAGAAAAAGGGCCGACCCGTGAGAGACCGGGCTTCGGCCCTTTTTCATATATTCGAGGGGATGAGCGTTCTACCAACGATACGGCTGCATCTTAGCTTCTCCTTCGTTTTTTTTGTCCTACTGCTTTCCGCTTGTCGAAAGGAGAAAGGGTGTACCGATCCTGAGGCCGGCAATTACGAGGAGAGTGCTGAATTGGAGGACGGTTCGTGCAATTATGCCCTGAAAGTCCGTTTCCGCCACGAAGTGAACGGGAAAGAGCTCGAGTTCAACGATCGGGATTATGTGAGCGCTGAAGGGGATACGTTCCGTATTACACGGCTTCGATACCTGGTCTCCGATCTGATCCTCCACCGCTCAGGAGCTCCGGATGTCCGCTTTGATGCGCATCATCTGGTGCGCATCGCTCCCAACAATTCACTGACCTACGTGAACGGTCCGGATAACCCGAGTTTTACCTGGGGTCCATCCGGGGAAGTACCGAAAGGGACCTACGAAGGGATCTCTCTGAACTTCGGCTTGGATGATGGGGATAACCGGAGCGGTGCATATGGCGATCTGAATCAGGCCAATTGGGGGTGGCCCGAGATGTTGGGAGGAGGGTACCATTTCCTGCAATTCGAAGGGACGTATGATTCCGCAGGCACCGCTGAACCCGTTTTCAATATGCACATGGGAAGAGCCAGGGATACGAGCGGTTCGAACACGAGCTATTTGAACAACCATTTCCACCTTGAATGGGATAAAAGCTTCACGATCGATGGGTCGGACCAAACCCTGACTTTCTCAATGAACTTGGGCAAATGGTTCGCGCCTCCTCCTCCATCGATGGAACCCGGCAATGGAAAGCTTTGGGACCTGGAGAAAAGGCCAAAAGCAGTTATGCCGGATTACGCATCTCAAAGGGTCTTGAACGCCAACGGTCGGGATGCTCTGAACTTCGTGCCTTGAATGCGTTATTGTAAACGGATCATAGGGGTCTTATTCGCGGGGGTCTTGCTCTTTTTCTTCAAAGGATGCGAGAAAGACCCTCCAGTGCCGGGTCAGGTACCGTGGGAATATGACCCGACCCCATATGAGGTGGAGCTTCCCCAGCGCTTTGAGAACGAATTGCCCCCCATGCCCGTTCCTGAAGATAATCCGATGACCCATGAAGGGGTCCGTCTGGGAAAACGCCTCTTTTTCGACCCCATCCTTTCGGCTGATAACAGTCTGGCATGTGCAGGATGCCATTTGCCCGAGGGGGCTTTTTCCGATCAGGGAAATGCGGTAAGTACGGGTATCGATGGTTCCAAAGGGCGACGCAACGCCATGCCCCTTTTCAATCTAGCTTGGCAGGATCGCTTCAATTGGCACGGAAGCGCTAATAGCCTGGAGGAACAGGCTTTTGAACCGGTGACCAATCCGAACGAGATGAAGGCCGAATGGCCGAAGGTGACCGATGAACTGGAAGGGACGGAACCTTACCCGAAGCTCTTTTACAAAGCGTTCGGTGTTACGGATATCGATAGTACGCATGTCGTTAAAGCCATTGCCCAATATGAGCGGACTTTGATCTCGGGCAACAGCAAGTTCGACCGTTATCTGGACGGTAAAGTCTCGTTGACCCCCAAGGAAGCAGCAGGTTTTAACGTCTACATGAGCGAAAGCAAGGGCGATTGTTTCCACTGCCATGGGGATCCTTCCAACCCGCTTTGGACCGATGGGCAGTTCCACAACAACGGACTCGACGCGACTTTCAGCGATATCGGTCTGGCCGAAGTAACGGGGGACCCGAACCATCGAGGCCTTTTTAAGACCCCCAGTATTCGCAATTTGGCTTTCAGCGCTCCTTATATGCACGACGGCAGGTTCCAGACCTTGGATGAAGTGATCGATCATTACAGTGAGGGATTGACCGATTCCCCGACGATCGATCCGCTCATGAAAAAGGTCGATCAGGGCGGCGTGCAGTTGTCCCCTCAGGAAAAGGAGGAACTCAAAGCTTTCTTGCTCACCCTTAGCGACACTTCTTTTATCGAAAGGGAGCAAAAGCGGGCTCCGGATGGTCTGTGATCCGAACTTTTATTTCAAGGGAGCGGTTGCGGAAATTGAAGCCGGTTGATGATGAGCATGGATCTTTTTAGGAACCCCCTCCAGACCTTCGCTTTTCGAACAGGCTCCTTTCCCGGCCTTATTCTTTCATCTTTTTCCTTCCTTTTTCTTTTCACTGCTTGTAGTTCAGAGCAGGAGGGAGCATCCAATGAGGTCGCTTTTTACCATTGGAAAGCAGAGGCCGAATGGACGGATACCATCGCCGAAGCCCTTGAACGGAACGAGGTCCGTACGATCTATATGCATTATTTCGATGTGGACCTGGATGAGAGGGAGGGAAAGGTCTATCCCGAATTCGTGCTGAAAGAAGTGGATAGAGCATACCAGAATCATCGGATCGTGCCCGTCGTCTTCCTCACCGAACGGGCCCTCAAGAACAGTGAGAGCGTGGGGCGCTTGAGCGAGCGGATCCGGGAGCTCGTCAACGAGATCCATCGCCATCATTTCGATACGATCCCTGAACGCGTCCAGCTGGATTGTGATTGGACACGATCCACTAGAGGCAAGTATTTCGATCTGCTCAAGGGGCTGGGGGAGAGCTACGAAATTGAGGTGACCCTTCGTCTCCATCAGGTCAAATACCGTGAACGGACGGGTGTACCTCCAGCTGAAAGGGCCACTTTGATGCTCTACAATGTCGGGGAGCTCGAGGAGTTTGGCCGGAACTCGATCCTGGACCCTTCGATCGTCGACCCTTACTTATCTGAAGGGACGACGTACCCGCTGGAGCTCGACCTAGCGCTACCGCTCTTCGGCCAAACGATCATCAAGGACCGGTCGGGGAATGTGCGATTGATCAATGAAGACCTTGGAGAGGAACTAGAGGCTACTCCTTCCCATTTCGAACGGGAAGGGGAAGGTCGGTACAAAGTGCTCAAGGACACTCTCTTCAAAGGCTTTTACCTTTACGAAGGATATCGGTTGAAGCCTGAAAGGGTGGAAAAAGAAGACATCCTCCGATCCTATCGAATGGTGGAAAAGAGCGGTTTGAAAACCGAGCGCCTGATCTTCTATCATTTAGAGGGGTCGCTTCTTCAAAAAAAGAGCCCCCATTCCATCGTTGAAGCTTTATGAGAACTTTTTTTCCCCTTGTTTTCCTATTCTTACTGGCCTTGGATGGTGTTGGATGCGGAGTGATCCATAAAGGTGGTATCGGAAGCTTTTACCATCTTTTTCGGCAAGAGAAGGTGGGGCCAAGGCCTTATGCGGATTTTCTAAGGGATCTCTATTCAAGACCGTTCTATTCGGATGCGTCCGCATTAAAAGACCCTTATACGGAGAACATCCGTCTCTGGCAAGCATTTCTCGACGGCGAGTTCAGTAAAAAGACCATCGAACGGGCCCTCAAAAGCGATGAGCGACGGATCCTTGAGAAAGAATGGGAAGAGAAGACCCCGAAAAAGCAGGCGGCTTCGGATTATATCCGCTATGCCAAAACCTGTAGTGATGCTTTTGCTTATCGCAGTTCGGATTCTTGGGATTATGGGGATATCCTCAGTGAGGAAAAGAAAAGGTC
>CAZOSO010000152.1:0-3931 GCA_964582635.1 uncultured Weeksellaceae bacterium
CCCTTCATCCACCAGCAGCATTTTTCAATTCTCCAGTGCCTGCTCGAGATCGGCGATCAGATCCTGAGGGTCCTCGATCCCCACTGAAAGGCGCAACAAACCTTCCCGAATACCTGCCTTTTCGCGTTCTTCTTTGCTGAGCTTAGCATGGGAGGTCCGAGCTGGGGAACAGATGCTGCTTTCGACACCTCCAAGGCTCAAGGCCGGGGTGATCAACTTCAAATTTTTCTGGAATCGCTCAGGATCACAAGCTTCCTCCTCGAGTTCAAAAGAGAGCATCGCCCCTGGCAGCTTCATCTGATCCCGAACCCGTTCAGATCCGGAATGATGGGAAGAGAGCCCTGGATAATGGACCTTGCTCACTTTAGGAAGTCCTTCAAGGTGATCTGCGATCCTTTGAGCATTGGCACTCTGTTCCTTCATTCTTAAGCTCAGGGTCTTGAGGCTTCGTTCCAGTAGATGACAAGTCCTGGGGTCCGGGCATCCTCCGAAATTCACGGCCGTTCCCCGGACTTGCTCGAGCAGTTCTTTATTTCCAGCGATCGCTCCGCAGCTCAGATCGCTATGTCCTCCGAAGAACTTCGTCCCGCTATGGAGAGCCAGGTCGATCCCGAACGTCAGAGGGTTCTGGGCGATCGGAGTGGCGAAGGTGTTGTCCACGATCGTATAAAGGCCGTTCTCCTTGGCGATACGATGGATCTTTTCGAGGTCGACCGTTTGGAGGAGCGGATTGGAAGGGGTTTCCACATAAAGCATCTTGCTGTTGTCTTCCAGAAGCTGCTCCAAAGCTCCCGGGCTTTGGGCATCCCAATAAGTCACCCCGATGCCTTGCTTGGGAAGTTCTTGTTCGAGGAAATGATGGGTGCCTCCGTAAAGCTCCTTCTGCACCAATACATGATCGCCACTTCTCAATAGGGAAAAGAAAACCGAGCTGATAGCGGCCATTCCGGATGAAAGGATCAGGGCTTCTTCAGCTTGTTCAAGGGTCGCCACCTTTTCTGCTGCAGCTAGCTGGTTGGGAACATTGAAGTAACGAGGATATACCGCATCCCGATCCAAATAGCGATGGGCCGTTGAGACGTGGATCGGAGTGGTGACGCCTCCGGACTCGTCGTCAGCTCGAGTTCCTGCATGAACACAACGTGTGGCAAGGCCTGTCCGGTCTTTCATTCAGAAGCGGCTTTAAGGGGGTTCAATTTGAAAGATCGAAAACGGATAAGAGGTGGTCTGCTAAATCAGGACAGCCCAAGACCCCATAGCGGGGTTCGGAACCTATCCTATGTACAAATGCGAGGCATCGTAGTGAGATCAACCTTGTTTTTGGAGTTTGAGTTTGCATGCCATCTTCTATGGTTCGATCAGTTTGAAAAAAATGCTGGTTCAACTGAAATGGAGGCCGCACTCCATCTTGTTCCGGCCGGGCCAGCGTCCGCTTCGCCCTTTTCCTTTGAAGGTGCAATGGGAGCAGCCGATGGACCCGTAGCCTTCGTTGACCAGCGGGTGCTGGGGAAAGGCCTTTACTTGATAAAGGGTCTCCACCTCTTCCTTGCTGATGTCCAATAGGGGATAATGCCGCCGCTTATCCTTTCTTTGGACGAAGAAGTCCAGGTTGCGCCGGTTCATGTTCGTATAGGCCATCAAGCCGGACATCCAGATATCGTATTCGGGGAGAAGGCCTTGAACCGGTTGCACTTTGTTGATGGAGCAGCAGAGGTCCGGGTCCTTGTTCCACATCCTTTCTTTTTCCGTGACCTCGTGCTGCCCGGGATGAGGTCGGATCGGTTCGACATTCAGGCCGAAGAACTCGGCCAGGCGATCCTTGTATTCCAAGGTCTCAGGGAAATGAAAACCGGTGTCGATGAAGTGGACCGTCGCTCCCGGACGGACCTTGGACAGGTAATAGAGCAGGATCGCGGAACTGCTGCCGAAGCTCGAAGTGATGAGCACCCGGTCGAACCGCTCAAAGACGTCGTCGATCCGCTGTTCATAGCGCAGCGGCCGGTGCTTGCGGTTGAGGGCTTCGAGCTCCTCTGCTCCTATTTCTTCTGCTTGTTGGACCATAGCGGTCGTGCTTTGATACTTCCTGCTTCAGTTCAAAAAGCTTCGCGTTAGCTCATCGAGCTTTTTGGCCTTTTCTTCCAGGCTGCCTTTGATCCGATCGCGCAAATGCCCCAGTTGATCCGCAGAGCGGGAGATATCATCGGGGAGCACCTCTTCGAACCATTGGCGGAGGCGTTTGGAAAGGGTCGGGGAGCGACCATTGGTGCTGATCGCGACCTTCAGGTTCCCTTTGCTCACGATCGAGCCGAGGTAGAAATCGCATAGATCGGGCGTATCCGCTACGTTCACCAGAATACCTCGCTCCTTGGCCCGGGCACGAGCCCTTAGGTGGAAATCCCGGTCGTCCGTGGCGAGCACGACGAGGTCTTTACCGATCAAGTCCGTGGGCTTGTAGCGCCTTTCGATCAACTTGACCTGATCGTGGTCCTGAGCGGCCTTCTCAACCTCATCGGATATATGCTCCGCGATCAAAGTGATCCGGGCATCCGGACTGTTCTTCAGCATGAAGTGGACCTTCTCAAGGGCTGCGTCACCACCACCCACGATAAGGAGGTCGAGGGAATGCAGCTTGAGAAAGATGGGATAGAGCGTATTGGGTTCTTGCTCCCCATTTTCAGTAGTCCGGGGAGTTTTTTCAGTTTCTTGCGAATGCATGGTTCCGTGCTTTGAGTTCGTATTCGAGGGTTTGGCCTACCGTTTCACCGATCAGGATCAAGCCCGGAGGACCGATCCCATCCCGTTCGATCATGTCCGATAAGGACCCGGCGCTTCCATAACTTCTCTTTTCGTTAGGAAGCGTCCCGTTCTGAACCACGAGGGCGGGGGTATCTCCTGCGCCCGCCTCTTTGAAGAGTTTCTCGATCTCCTCCGCTCGGCGGATCCCCATAAGGATCACCAGCGTCGCGTCGGTTCCCGGGGCTTCCTTCAGTTCCCTGCTCAATCGACGGTTGCGATCGACCGCTGTAAGGATGCGGAAGCCTTCGTTCACACCTCTTTGCGTGAGGGAGAGCCCCAAGGTGGCCGGCACGGCCGTAGCACTGGAGAGGCCGGGGATCGCCCGAACCTCTACACCCAAACTTTCAGCGGCTTTTTTCTCCTCCTGGCCGCGAGCAAGGACAAAGGGATCGCCGCCTTTCAAGCGGACCACCTCCTTGCCTTGGAGGGTCGCCTCCAGGATCCGTTCGTTGATCCGTTCCTGATCGACCCGCTTGCCACCGGCCCTTTTGCCGGCATATTCGACCTGCGCGTCATCGGATGCGTAGTCCAAAAGGTCTTCATGGACCAAAGCATCGTGAAGGAGGAGGTCCGCCTCCGCGATCGCCCGGGCGCCTTTGACCGTTATAAGTTCCGGATCACCAGGACCGGCACCTACGAGGGTCAAGCGACCTCTGTGCTGTTTTCTTGTTGCCATTTCTAAGTTGCTTGATCGTTCCTATTAGCTTCGTTCTGAGAAAGGGGGCGAGGCATAAAAAAAGCCCTCCCGGATCCGGGAGGGCTTTTTCTGGCTGCATCGGGACCTGCGAACGATCAACAGCCTAAAGCCTTTCCGGGATCCGGGATAAGGGAGATCCAGCTCCAACAACAACACAGCATGCTCGTTCCATTTCCATGGTCGAAGCTTCGGAATAAAGAGCGAGTGTTGTTCGAAGGGCTCATCGTTGTTTCAGGTTTTAGGGGTCTTTCTAGGGTCGGACAGGGGCATAAAAAAAGCCTTTCCGATCCCGGAAAGGCTTTTGAAGGTGCGCGCAAATATTTTTCGTTCAGCATACGCCCATCAACCCTTTCCGCGATCGGAAAGCGGGAAACACCAGCAACAACAGGTCTGGTTCGTGGGGGCGTTATGCTTGGGGAAGAATATCATCCTTCGCTA
>CAZOSO010000153.1:0-3917 GCA_964582635.1 uncultured Weeksellaceae bacterium
CTCATCGCTCACATTGACCAAAGGCAAGCGTACCGTATTTCCGCAGATCCCGAGGTGCATGAGCATTTCCTTGATACCGCTCGGATTTCCCTCTGCGAAGAGCCCTTTGATAACGGGCAAGAGGGAATAATGATCCCTTTGGGCTTCCTTCAGGTCTCCTTGAAGAGCACTCCATACCATGCGCCGGAAAAACCGGGGATAGGCGTTCCCTACAACGGATATCACGCCTTCCCCTCCGACACCGATGATGGGAAGGGTCAGATCATCCTCCCCTGAAAGGACCGGAAAACCTTCAGGCTTTCGAGATATCAGGTCCATGACCTGACCCATGTTGCCCGATGCCTCTTTGATCCCGATGATGGGATCGAGATCCTCTGCCAAACGTATGACAGTATCAGGAAGGATATTGGAGCCTGTTCTACCGGGAACGTTGTAGAGAATGATGGGGCGATCCGTAGCCTCCGCCAAGGCCTTGTAATGTTGATAAAGCCCTTTCTGATCCGGTTTGTTGTAATAGGGGCTGGCGACGAGGAGGGCATCGACCCCCTCCAGGTTCCATTCTTTCAACGCTTGAAGTTGGGCCTCCGTGTTATTGCCACTGAATCCGAGGACAACGGGTAAACGAGCGTCGTTCACCTCGAGAATACGGTCGAGGGAGGCCCGCTTCTCATCATCGGTCATCGTAACGGCTTCCCCGGTGGTACCCTGAACGACCAAAAAATCCGTGCTGTTATTGATCAAGTGCATGGTGAGTTTTTCCAACCCTTCAAGATCGAGCTTCCCATCTTCTTGAAAAGGAGTGGCCATCGCCACTCCGAGGCCTTTGAATTTGCTCACATCCATATCCATAGGTCTAGGTCTTTTGTTCCATCATCAGTTCGAGGTAACGAAGGAAACGGTCGGAAAGGTCGCTGATCCCTTCATCTTCCTGCGTTTCCAACATCAGATCGTAGAAGGGGGCCCTTTCATTGCTGTACCGCCCCACCCGGATCCCAGCCGGGACTTCGCTCATTAAACGGTCCATCGCTACGGAACGGCCGTCGGTGAGATCGAGCATAATATCCGGTCCTCCTTGATCGGAACTTTGAAGTGGATCCCATTTCAAGTTTCCGGTCCAACCGAGATCCTTGGAGCGAATGAATTCCATATCCCTGGCACCTGTGGCCATATCCGGCACTTCATTTTCGGGGAGAAGGGCGAATCCTTTCACACGTTCTATTCCCAACCCCTCTTTCATCTGTTCCATACATTGTTGGACGACCCTAAAGGTCACCTCTTCGTCCAAAATGTAGAGGACCCAAGCTTCTCTCGGCGGATCCTTTCGCATATCCATAGGTTTGCTCGTCATGGCATCGAGGCGCTTTCGCACCTGGTAGCGACCGATGCGTTCACCCCAACTAGCCAGCATCCTTTTCCGCTCCTTCGCTCAACATTTCGAGGAATTCTTCCTCTGAAGCGATCCGGACCTCCAATTTGCGCGCTTTTTCCAATTTCTTAGGTCCCATGTTCTCTCCGGCTACTAAGATATCGGTGTTCCCCGAGACCGAACCGCTCACCTTTCCCCCGTTCTTTTCGATGAGTTCTTTGATCTCATCACGGGAGCGCTGGTGGAAGACACCGGAGACCACGAGGGTGTAACCTTTGAGCAGGTCGGAGCTTTCCGCTTCTTCCTCTTCGGAAACCCTCATCTGGAGCCCGGCTTCCTTAAGTTCCCGGACGATCCGCTGGTTCTTTTCTTCTGCAAAGAAAGCGATGATGGAATCGGCGATCACCCCCCCGATGTCCTCGACCTCCAAGAGCTCATCCCGTTCTGCTTCCATAAGGGTGTCTATATCCTTAAAATGGCGGGCCAATTTTTTAGCGACCGTTTCCCCAACATGAGGGATCCCCAAGCCGAAAAGCACGCTTTCAAAGGGCGCCTCTTTTGACCCCTCGATGCTCTTGAGGAGATTGTCCGCCGATTTGTCCGCGATCCGCTCCAAGGGAAGGAGGTCTTCTTTGCTCAACTTGTAGAGATCGGATATATCGAGGACCAGGTCCTGATCGTAGAGGGTATCGATGGTTTCGGGGCCAAGGCCATCGATATCGAGGGCATTTCGGGATATGAAGTGCTCGATCCGGCCTTTACGCTGGGGCGGACAATAATAGCGGTTGGGGCAAAAATGATCGGCCTCCCCTTCCCTACGGATCAATTCAGTCCCACACTCCGGACACTTTTCTATAAAGCGAGTGATCTCGCTATCCGAAGGCCTTAGATCTTTGTCGACGCCGATTACCTTGGGAATGATCTCTCCTCCCTTTTCTACGAAGACCGTATCTCCTTCTCGAATGTCGAGTTCCCGGATGTAGTCCGCATTGTGCAGGGTAGCGCTTTTAACCGTGGTCCCGGCCAGATGCACCGGTTCCAATTTGGCCACAGGAGTGACCCTCCCCGTCCTTCCCACTTGGTATTCGATGCGTTGGAGAAGGGTTTTGGCTTGTTCAGTAGGGAACTTATAAGCGATGGCCCAGCGGGGTGATTTAGCAGTACGCCCCAACTCCTCGTGCAGTTCATAAGAGTTCACCTTCACCACGACACCGTCCACTTCCAGGTCCAAATCGCTCCGCTTTTCCTCCCAGCGGTCCACGAAACCCATCACTTGGTCGATATCGGAACAACGCGCGATCATGTCGTCTTCCGGTTCAGGCACTTTGAAGCCCCATTCGCGAAGCTTGAGCAAGCTATCATAGTGATAGCTGAAAGGGTTCCGATCGGCATAAAAGGCGTAGAGGTAGCAATCCAGATCCCTTTGGGCCACGATGGAGGAATCCTGTAGTTTGAGCGTCCCGGCCGTTATGTTCCGCGGATTGGCATAAGTGCTCTCACCACGGGCTTCCCGTTCTTGATTCAGGCGTTCGAAAACGCTATAGGGCATGAAGATCTCTCCGCGTACCTCGAAGAATTCCGGATAATCATCACCTTGCAGCTTCAAGGGAATGCTCCGAATGGTCCGAACGTTAGGAGTGATGTCCTCTCCTTCCGAGCCATCCCCTCGTGTGATCCCTTGTTCGAGCTCTCCGTTCCGATAGCGCACAGCGATCGCTACGCCATCGTATTTGAGCTCGCAAACGTAGTCGAGGTCCTCATCGGTCAATCTTCGCACATAATCCTCCCAATCGATCACCTCTTGGCGGGAATAGCTGTTGTTGAGGGAGAGCATCGGCCAGCGATGCTCGACGGTCGGGAATTCCTTGGTAATGTCCCCTCCTACCCTTTTCGTGGGGGAATTTCGATGGGCCAAGTCCGGAAAGCGCTCCTCCAGATCCTCCAGTTCCTTCATCATGAAGTCGAACTGCTGATCGCTGATCTGCGGAGCATTTCGCACATAATAGAGGTAATTGTGATGATGAAGGTCCTCTGTAAGCTTATCGATCCTTTCCTGGGCCTCTTCTCGGGTCATCGGAAATTCGCTAGTTGGGGAATATCCGCGCTCTCAATGGCCTCTCCAGATCCTTGCCGATCCTCTGCTTCGGTCGATATGAAAGGACTTCCTTTGAGCCTGTGAGAACAGGGAAGACAAGGAACACTCACAGCGTACTCGGATCCAGCCGGATCAAAAGCTCGCATAAGCAAAACGCCGTTTTCCGGAAAGGTCTTTTTCGATACGGCCGTTCGAAAGCCCATATTCCTGCATCAATTCGAGTACTCGGTCTGCATGAAGCGGATTCAACTCCATCCAAAGTTCAGCGCTGACTCTCCCCCTTTCCTTAAAACTCCTTAGCACCGAGCGATAAGGCTCGAAAGGGTCCTCTCCGGGTACGAAGAGCGCTTCATCGGGCTCGAAGGCCCGCACCCTTTCAGACAGCTCCTCACGCTCCTCCTGCGCCACATAAGGGGGATTGCTGAGCAGCAGGTCAAAGGTAAGGGATCCGGAAAG
>CAZOSO010000154.1:0-3857 GCA_964582635.1 uncultured Weeksellaceae bacterium
GCAGCTAAAAATGCAATGGGATTGAACGTGATGAGCATCAATTTCGGGGATATACCCGTGACCACCACCGCCAATCCCAATGGAGGCCTTGGAACCTATTCTCCGAATTTCATCAACGTCGGTATATCTTATGCCAAGGGTTTCACCAACACCATTTACGGCGGTTTCAATTTGAAGATCCTCTCCCAGGGAATAAGCGATATGAAAGCTCAAGGAGTTGCTTTGGATGCTGGGATCCGGTATATAACCGGAGCTCGGGATCAAATGAAGTTGGGGATCGCTCTGAAGAACATCGGACCTCCCATGCAATTCGGTGGGGACGGGCTTTCTTTTACCACCCAAGGCCCTAATTCGGGAAATGAAATGACCGTTCGTCATCGCTCGGATGAGTTCGAGCTCCCTTCCCTTTTGAATATTGCAGGTTCTTATGATTTCCAACTTCCGATGGAAGGTCATGGCGTGACCGCTCATGGAACCTTCGTCTCGAATTCCTTCACAAAGGATCAGGTACGCCTGGGGGTCGACTATTCCTATAAAGAATTGCTCCACATCAAAGGCGGATATATCTGGCAGGATGGCATCAATGATCCCACCAGGAGGACCACCATGTTCACCGGACCTACAGCTGGTATCTCGGTGGCACCTCCCGTTTCCGGGATCGATTTTTCCTTCGACTATTCCTTCAGGAATACCGATCCCTATAACGGGGTTCATAGCATAGGGGTTCGGGTACGCCTCTAAAAGGAGCTAGTAACAGAGCTTAATTCCGTACGGATCTTGTAACTTAGTGAATGCGAAAGGCCCAGCCGACCGGTGGGCCTTCATCTTTGTCTTAGCCATCGTGGCATTATAGAAGAACCCAAAAGGAAAGCTCATGGGTAAAGTCACTTATTATACCAAACAGGGGCTGGAGGATCTGAAAAAAGAACTCGAGCAAAAGAAGAACGTGGAGAGGCCTAAGATCTCTCAGCAGATCGCTGAAGCGAGAGAGAAAGGGGATCTTTCCGAAAATGCCGAGTACGATGCTGCTAAAGAAGCTCAAGGGCTTCTTGAAGCTGAGATCGCTCAATTGGAGGAGAAATTGGCCAATGCCCGTTTGGTGGACGAGGAGAAGATCGACGACTCCAAAGTCTATATTCTTTCGACCGTGACCATCAAGGAAAAAGAAAGCGGTTCCAAGATGAATTACACCCTTGTTGCCGAGAACGAGGCGGATATTAAAAAAGGAAAGATCTCCGTCGAGTCCCCGATCGGAAAAGGGCTCTTGGGAAAAGAGATCGGGGAAGTCGCCGAGATCGAAACCCCGGCCGGTAAGAAAGAATTC
This sequence comes from uncultured Weeksellaceae bacterium, assembly GCA_964582635.1. GTDB lineage: Bacteria > Bacteroidota > Bacteroidia > Flavobacteriales_D > CAYVSK01 > CAZIDL01. The sequence continues at coordinate 1,325 of CAZOSO010000154.1, forward strand.
GAGATCGTGGATATTTCCCGATGAGCAGCATTTTCACCAAGATCATCCAGCGGGAGATACCCGGGCATATCGTGGCCGAGGATGAGTCCTGCTGCGCCTTTTTGGATGTGAATCCCTTAGCAAGGGGCCACACCTTAGCTGTTCCCAAAAAGGAGGTGGATCGGCTCTGGGATCTCGACGACAGAACCTACCAAGCTTTAACCCTCTTTTCTAAAAGAGTCGCCGAAGGCATCGAGCAAGTGATCCCTTGCGATCGGGTAGGTGTCGCTGTCCTCGGATTGGAAGTTCCTCATGCCCATATTCATTTGGTCCCGATCCGTAGTGAGGGGGATCTCAACTTCCGTAATCCCAGGGTGGACCTCAGTGAAGAGGAAATGGCCGAAACCGCATCGGCTATCGCCAAGTCCCTCTCATAGTTTCCGCCGCGGGTTTTTTTTAAGGTAACTTTTCCAATCCCCGTATCCGCCTTTTGCTGCTCCTGACCCTTTGCCAAAGGCTTGGAAATAGTGGCAGAGAGCGACCGCTGCCCCATCCGTAGCATCGAGTTCTTTTGGAAGCTCTTTTACCTTGAGGATCGAAGCGATCATTCCGGCCACCTGTTCTTTGGATGCACTGCCATTGCCCGAGATCGACCGTTTCACCCCCCTCGGGGAATATTCCCGGATGGGCACTTCCCTTGAAAGGGCAGCTGCCATAGCAACTCCCTGAGCCCTTCCCAATTTCAACATGGATTGGACGTTCTTACCGAAGAAGGGAGCTTCTATCGCAAATTCGTCGGGAAGATATTCCTCCACAAGCTCTCGGGTCCTTTGAAAGATCTTTTGTAATTTGAAGGCTTGGTCGGAATATTTGGAAAGATCGAGATGGCCCATGGTAATGAGTGAAGGGGCCTTTCCTTCGACCTTGATCACCCCGTAGCCCATGATCGTAGTCCCAGGATCGATCCCCAATATGATAGTCTCTTCGGCCAATGCGATCGAACTATGTTAACGAAGCGGATCACCATCGCTGTGCGGCCTTTGGCCGAAAAGCTTCTTCCCTTCTTCCTTTTTGCCCTTGCCGTATGGGCGATCGGTGATGGGCTCCCTTCTCTCAAAGATATGAAGATCCGCTCCCTGGTGGAGGCCTGGCCCCTTATCACCTTTTTGCTCCTGGGATCCGTTCTTAATCAAGGGGTGGAAGCTTATAAATGGTTTCTACTGGGAAAGAGCGGGCCTCACTTTTCTTATAAGAATGCTTGCAAAGGCGTTTTGGCGGGTCTTGCGATCGGTATGTGGATGCCGGGAAGGGTCGGGGCGTGGTTGGGGAAACTCCATTTTGTCCCTTCTGGAAGGAGAAGCTCGGCTCTTTTTCCCCTGATGGTTTCCAGCGGGATGCAGTTCGCCGTTACCCTTATTGCTGCTATAGGCTCTCTTCTTCTCCTGGGATCTGGGATAACGGGTGATCCCAACGCTCTGCTTTCTTCCCGGGTCCTTTTGTTCAGTGGGCTTTTTGCGTTCCTTTTCCTCATAGGCGGATGGGGGTTCTATCGTTTTCTTCATGCTCGAAAAGGGAGATCCCTCCTGGAGCGAGCCGGCTTTCAGGCTGAAAAGCTGCATTCCTTTAGAGCCCTTTCTTATCAGCTCTATGGGAAAGTGTTCGCTGTGGCAGCGCTGAGATACGCGGTCTTTTTCTTCCAATTTTTGGTAGCCCTGCTGTTCTGGGTACCCCAGGCTCCACTCATGGGATTCGCCTTGGGCATTCCGGTCGTGCTGTTCATCGTTAGTGTTCTGCCCTCTTTTGTGCTCGCCAAATTGGGAGTCAGGGAAATGGTCGTAGTAGCTGTTATGGCTCCTCTATGCGGGCATGAAGAACAGCTCCTTTTGGCCTCATTCAGCATTTGGCTCGTCAACCTTGCTATACCGGCTTTATTCGGGGGAATGCTCTTACTCAGATCCAGGGTACCTTTTAGTCGTCAACTCCAACGATGAGCATTCTTGGCTGGTCCCTTTCCGGATCGATCCTTCTTTCCCTTTTTTTCTATTCCTATCGTTTGCTGTCATGGCGTAATGGCATGGTGGGGCTTTTTGGTGAAAAGGAAGAGGAGGGCTCGGTCCCTCTGAGAACAGGGTTGAGCATCGTGGTCCCCGTCCGCAATGAAAGCGGGAACTGGGAGAAGCTATTGGAAGACCTTGATGAAGAGCTTCAAGAAGGAGGAAGCCGTGAGCTGCTCTTCGTCGACGATCATTCCGAGGACGGCTGCCGAGAGGCCATGATGGAACGCTGTAAAGCCTTGAAGGGTGTTCGGGTCCTTTCCCTTCCCCGAGGGAGCTTTGGAAAAAAAAGGGCGCTCTGGAAAGGGATCCAGGAGGCTACTTACGAACGGGTGCTCACCCTCGATGCAGATGTGCGGCTTCCGCCTTCTTTTTTAGAAAGATTGGAAGCCCATTTGAGAAGCTGTGATGGGGACCTTATCCTTCTTCCTGTACTTCCTTTTCAACCCTCGGGCTTTTGGCAACACGCACTTTATTACGAAGCGCTGGCTTTATTAGGG
>CAZOSO010000155.1:0-3817 GCA_964582635.1 uncultured Weeksellaceae bacterium
GCCTTCGTCAGGTTGCGCTCTTTCTTGACGTTCACTTGCTTGAGGAAGGCTTTGGCCCTTGCTTCGCTGGAAATTCCTTTTTTGGCTTTCGTGCGCATGGCTTCCATTATTTAGAATGAATCTTGATAATTCGAAGGTAGGGGGAGCTCGGATCAGAGGACATACCATGAACAGGGTATTTTAGACCCCGCTCCCTATCTCGAATGATCCCCGAAAGCTTTTCGGGTTGAAGGAGCCATGCAGGCCTCGTTTTCTTCTCTTCCCTTCCAGGTTCATGATCGGTCTACAGGATCTTCGATATTAGAAGGTCCGGATCAGGAAGCGAGGAAGTTCACCATGCTGCGAGCTTATTTGGTTCTGCTCACACTTCTCTTGGGGAAAACGGGATGTCCCCAAACCCTACCCCCGAGCATCGATGCTTTTCCTTCGGATGAGCATCGGGTCAGCAAAGAGGTTTCCTGTGTTCTCCCCTTGTCGAAGGGAAAACTCGCTTTCGGAGGAAGCGGGAAAGTCCATATATACGATGGGGAGCGCTTTCGTGGTGTTTCCTTGCCTGAGGACCGCTCGGTCCACTCGATGGATCAGGGAGAAGGAGGCCGCATATTCGTGGGAGGCAAGAACCTGATGGGCGTTCTATTCCCTGATTCATCCGGGGTTTATGTGTTCCGATCATTGAAAAGCGAACTTCCCGATAGCCTTCAAAACATCGGGGTGGTCCTTAGGGTCCATTGCCTGGGGAAGGGGCGGGTCCTCTTCAATGCATTGGATCATCTTTTTGTGGTCGGGGCCCAAGGAGTTAAGGTCATCGAGCCGGAGGAACGTTTCTTTAAGAGCCACACTCTCGGGAATGGACCGATCGTGCAAAACGCCGGAGTGGGATTCTGTAGGTACGAGGATTCCGGGTTGAAAAAGATCCCGGGAACCGAAAAGCTCGCTTCTTCGGTGGGGGTCCATGCCATTCTACCTTCTGCAAAGGGGGAGGGCTGGGTGCTCTATACCCGTAGGAACGGTTTCCTCCACTATGATTCTCGAAAGGATAGTGTGACGCGTTTTGAAGTGAAGGAGGGAAGGGGTGGTGCAGCTCCATCGTCTTGGAGCGATGCTCGCGTTTTCTCCGGTTGCCGGATGGATCCCGATAAAAACCCTTTTCGGGCAGCTTATGCGGTCGGGACGGCATTGAAGGGGATCTATCTGTTCTCGGCCGATGGGAGGATCGTTCTCCATTTGGACAGGGAGGAGGGTTTGCCTTCTGAAAGCGTTTGGGATCTGAGCAGCACCGAAAATGGAGATCTCTGGGCGGCGACCGGGAACGGGCCGGTCCTCTTACATACGGGGCTGCCGTTCACGAAGCTCGAGGAAGGGAGCTCTTTCCAGGGGAGCATCAGTGCTATCAGCCGCTTCCCAGGGGAGCAGAACTCCTTCTTCCTAGCTACTCCTCAAGGGACCTGGGCCTGGGATCGAAAGGAGAGGGGGCTTAGACCCATCCAAGGGACCCAGGACCTGTGTTACGATCTGCTTCCCATTCCGTCTAAAGGCGATGGAGAAGCTTATTTTTCAAAGCATGGGCCTGGAATGATGGGGGTGGCCGGTCGTCTTTTCCGGATCCGGAGAAAGGAGGGCGCTTGGTGGGTCGACACCAACTATTCCAAGCGTTTTTACGAGGCCTCTCCGCTCCCGCCGGTTCCAAAAGAAGAAGTTGAAGGAGGGCAACGGATGGAAGCTGTACTCCTCGCAGCTCACGAAGGGCTTTTCGTATTTGGAATGGATGAAATGGAAGAAGATATGTTCCCGGGCCCCTTGCTCGCTTATGAGGATTTCCCGGAAGGGATCCTTTCGGTGGCGGCCGAACGAAAGGGGAAGGATTCGTTGAAGCTTTGGGGAGGAACGAGCACGAGAGGAGTTATCGAAGTGAGCACGGATAGCTCCTACGAGGGCTATCATGTGAGCCATTACGACACTAGTGATGGATTGCCTGAGGGAAAGGTCCGGGTCTTTCAGGATCCCAGTGGAACGGGTGTTCTTTTCGGGACGTCGGAAGGGCTTTTTCAGAGGCAGAACGGGCGATTTAAAGCTTGTTGCCGTTACGGTCCGGCTTTTTGCCAAAAGGATCGGACCGTCCAGCTGCTCACCAAAGGGATGAACGAAGAAGTTTGGATCGCGGATGCTGGGGGCAGCCTCGCTCTTTCCCGGAGCGATAAAGATCGAAGGAAGCTCGACAGTACCCTCTTCAGGGCGCTGGATATCGGCCGTATAGGAGCTGTTCACTCGGAAGAGGGGAAGCGATGGATCGGCGGTGAGCAGGGATTGGTCCGCTATGATCCCGGAACGGAACATGACAAGGACCGGGAGTGGTGGTCGTCCATCAGAGAGGTGCGGGGTGTGGAGGATACCTTGCTTTTCGGAGGGGTTTATTCCAAGGCTGAAACTCAAGGGCGGTCTTCTCAGTATTTGCAGGCCTTCGGGGACCGACGAGCGGTGAACGACCAACCCAAAGGGATGCGTCCTCGGATCCCTTACCGGGAGAATCGTATCGAGTTCCGTTATGCTGCTCCTTTCACGGATCGGCAGGAAGCGGTCCGTTATAGTTACAAATTGGAGGGGTTCGATACGGCTTGGAGCGATTGGGAAAAAAAGAACAGGAAGGAATACACCAACCTCCACGAAGGAAGTTATTGCTTCAAGGTAAAGGCTCGTAACGTTTATTTGAAGGAAAGCCAGCCTGCGAGCTATCGTTTCAGGGTGCTGCCTCCTTGGTATCGTACTTGGCCGGCTTACGGAGGTTTTACCGCGATGGGCGGGGCTTTTTTGTGGTTCCTCCTATGGTTGAACGGCCGCCGGCTTCGCGCTCAAAAGGAAAAGCTGACCCGGATCGTGGAGGAACGCACCCAGGAGATCCGCGAACAAAAGGAGTTGGTGGAAGGGCAAAAAAAAGAGATCGAGGAAGCTCATCGCGAGATCACTTCCAGCATCGACTACGCTCAGAAGATCCAGAACGCCCTCTTACAAAGCGAGGAACACGTATCGGAGCACTTGCCGGAGCATTTCATCCTCTTTAAACCGCAGGCCACGGTCAGTGGCGACTTCTATTGGGCCAAAGAGCGGAACGGGTATCTGTACTTTGCTGCAGTGGACTGCACCGGCCACGGCGTTCCCGGTGCCTTTATGTCGATGTTGGGGATCAGCCAGCTCAATGAGATCATGGCGTCAAAAGAGCTTCCGACCCCCGGGGAGATCCTAACGGATCTCCGGCAGCGGGTGGTCGCTGAGTTGAGCACTGGGGATCCGGAAGGAGGGGCAAAGGACGGAATGGACGCCGCAGTGGTGAAGATTCCGTTGGAGAACGCCGATCCCAGAACGATCCAGTTCGCGGGGGCGAACAATCCGCTTTATGTGGTCAAGGAGGAGATCGGAGCGCATATTCAGGAGCTGAGCTTTAAAGATCTGACGGGTCTGGCGAGCAGTGACCGCATCAAACCCTTCAAAAAGAGTTCCGACGGGTTGGAGCTCAAAGGAGATAAAATGGCGGTCGGATACGAGCCCGATGCTGCTGGATCCTTTACCACCCTTGAGATCGAGATCCCCTCCGAAAGCATGCTTTATTTGTCCTCCGACGGCTTTGCGGATCAGTTCGGAGGCCCCAAGGGTAAGAAGTTCCGTTATGGCCCCTTCAAGGAACTTCTGGTCCAGCTCCATCGCAAAAGGCTCAGCGAGCAAAAGGAGGCCCTCGACCGGACCTTCGAGGAATGGAAGGAGGAATCGGGCCAAGAACAGGTCGATGACGTCCTCGTGATCGGGATCGCACTGTGAAGATCGGCTT
>CAZOSO010000156.1:0-1665 GCA_964582635.1 uncultured Weeksellaceae bacterium
GGGTTCGGATTCTGCTTCTTGGTCAAAGCCTTGAGCGATTCCTTGGGCAAGTTCATAAGATCCATCAGAGCCGAAAGGGTTTCCTGAGGTTCTTGCGTTAGGCTTTCGTAAGTGATCTCCAAATAGCGCTCCCGATCCCCGAACTTTTTCCGCGCCCATTCCTCGTATTCGAGCGTCTTGCTAATATCTTCTTCAGCAGCCTCCGGATCGATATGGACGGGTCCGGGTGTCTCTTTTTTTGCACTCCCTTTCTGCTCATCTCCTTTCTTCCATTCGGACCAGACCTGCGTTTTTCCGGCAATAACCCGCGAAAGATGAGCCCGAAGGATATTGGCCCTTCGCAGATGGATCACATAGCATTCAGGATCGCCTTGCAAATGATCCCAAACTCGAGCAAGGCCATTCTCCGCGGCGTGATAGTAAAAAAGCTTGAATCCCACGGCTTTTACGATCGGGGGAACGGGATGAAAGACCTTCCGGTCCAAAAAGGCGATCGGATCGGCCTCCGCTTCTTCTTTTTCCGCTCGTGCCTGCTGGGATCGTTCGAAGTTGAAGATCTCCCCATGGCAGCGGATCATCGAATGGGAATTCAAATACGAGAGCAAGAGGTTGGAACCGGTCCGGGATCGGGAAAGGATCACGAAGCGCTTTTCCGCTTTCCGTCCCTTCAAGATGCCCTTCTGCATCAATCCTGATTGAACGTGATAAAGGGCGCTTCGGAACTTTTTACTCATATCGCTGGAGGGCATTCCGATCCTTCCTTGAAAGCTCCTTCCTCAGAGGCTAGGTCTCCTTCAGGAAAAGAGGACGGCCCAAAGATATTCGAGGCGCAGGAAGAGGCGATCCTTTTTGCTCCTCACCCCGAGAAAAGAAGCAAGGTCGCTCAGGGAAAGATGGGAAACTTGCTGCATGAGCATCGGCTTGACGCGCTTTCTGAAGGCTTCTCTTTTCGCGGGATCCTTGATGGATCCCTGCAAACGGATCGCATAAGCGACCAGGGTCTTCGGTTTCATTTCCGGTGCATAACGCTCCAGGAAGCTTGCATTGCTATCCGGATCTTCGTTCCGCTGCGCATCCTCCCAATGGATCAGGGTCGTGATCCGTTGATCGGGGATGAAGCGGTATGCTTTGGCGAATCGGACCGCCAGGTCCAGGTCCTGATTGCGCTCCAAGCTTTCGTCGAAAGGGCAAGCCCGGATGGCCTCCTTTCGGAAAAAGAAACTGGAGGTTTGAGCGAGGCCACCTTGGGCGTAATAATCGAGCATATTCTCTCCCTGAAGGAAAGGGCGGCTGACGAAAGGTTTTCTGCCGTTCGGTCCTTCCACATAAGCACTCCCGAAGACCCCATCCGCTTCTTGTTCCTCGATGAATGCAAGTTTTCGTTCCAAATGCTCGGGAAACCACTCGTCGTCCGAATCAAGGAAAGCCACATAATCCCCCTCCGCAAGCTCCACTCCTTTGTTCCTCGCCGCGTTCGCGTTCCCCTCCTTTTGGAGCCGATGGTAGCGGATCCTCGGGTCTTCAAAGCTTTGGCAAATGGCTTGAAGGTCTTCTTCCGAACCGTTGTCGATCACGAAGATCTCATTGGGTGGTCGCGTTTGTTGAAGAACGCTTCCAACAGCTCTACGAAGATGCAGAAGCTCAATACTACCACGAATGCGTGCG
>CAZOSO010000156.1:1675-3311 GCA_964582635.1 uncultured Weeksellaceae bacterium
CAACAGCTCTACGAAGAGCCCCGGGTCGATCCCTTGAAGGGATAACAACAGTAAGGGAATAGCTTTCGGCCATGAAAACCTCTTATAAATCGGATGGGCTTAATTTATCGATCCGATAGAACGGAAAGCAATTGGTAAGGGAGTTCTCGATAATTTTTTTGAGCATCGAAATGATCTTTCCAGTGTTCCCTGGCATTCGAACGCATGCGACTCGCCTCTTCCGGAGCAAGATTTGCATGGGTTTCGATGGCCCTAGCGATCTCTTGAGGCGAAGGGTTCGATGCCAACAAATAGCCTCGCTCCCGATCGACCTCTTCTTGAACACCCCCAACATCCGTAGCTAGAACGGGGATACTAAAACTCAACGCTTCCATGATGGAGACAGGAAGACCTTCGGAACTCGAAGTATTTGCAAAGAGATCGATGGGATGGTTTCGATAATATTCAAGGATCCGGTCATGCTCGACATGCCCCATCATTGAACAACTTACATGGGAAGGCACTTCATGTTTTACCAATTCCCGGACCTTTTCCTCATCCTTTCCGGTCCCGAAATGCACCCATTCCACTTTTTGCTCGGATACTTCGGCCAAACCCTTCACCAATAGGTCCACTCGCTTGATCGGATAAAGATTGGAACAGGTAACGATGCGTAAAAACCCTTTTTCCTGAGGAGAAGAAAAAGGATTGGTCCCCTCATCATCAACTCCCATGTAAGCCGTATCGATCTTTTCAGCAAACTTGGGATAGTGACCGGTCAAATAAGAAGTCGCGTAATCTGAGATAGTAAGAACACGGTCCACCCCTTTCATCTGATAACTCCTCAATGGGAAGAACCCCAAGGAGGTCCGTTCATGGTAGAGATCGAAACCGAGAACCCTTGAAACGAGACCCGGGACCTTTTTCTTCCGCCGGAGATAAGATAACTCCATGATCCTACCCCTGAACCAATAGAAATAATGTAGGTCCTTTCTCCCATCCTTCAAGCCATGCACGACCTCTTCCCAGGATCCTGCTTCAGCAATTCTTTGAAGGCAAAAGCGGAAGTAATGAAAAAAGTGTTTGAAATAATGAGCTCGATGGCTCGAAACCGAAAGTTGTTCCGAGAGGATATTTAAAGCCTCTACAAGCCTTTTTGGACGGAATTTGCTATTGGGTCGAACATGGTCCTCCCAATGGAGCACCTCTACGTTATCAGGTGTAACCCGAGCCTCTCCTCCAGGTTCATCCGGGATGATATAGATCTTTTCGAAGAACTCCGCTAAATAAGGAAGTTCCATTTCAAAAAAGACCTCCCCTTTTTGATAGGGAAAGCGGAGAGTGTAAACGAAAAGGATATGTTCTCGATCCATGCTAGAGCCTAAGAGCTAAAGTAGAATAAGGATATCCCATTAAGGGTCTTACCAAGGCCTTTCAAAAGAAGAAGGGTCAAAGGAAGTATTCCGATCTTGGAAAAAGGAGTCCTTTTCATTTTTCAGGTCGAGGGGGTCTCGATCCTTGAACAAACGGGAGGCCCAGGCTATAGGAGTTAAAATGAAGAAAAACACCAGCGATAAAAGGATGTTGGGCACGATGAAACTCAGGCCTTCAGCCAATTTCATCCAAAGGAATTCCACGCCCTCGCTCAACTTTCGGG
>CAZOSO010000156.1:3321-3746 GCA_964582635.1 uncultured Weeksellaceae bacterium
ATCCCGATAAGGGCTAGCCCGAATGCGATCCAAAAGAAGGCAGGCCAGGAACTGATCCAATGGAGCAGCAGAAAACCCGCCGTAATGGTAAGCAGGGTGCGAAAAGGATCTTTTGGGTTCGATTCAGCCATTCCTGCTTAAAAGAGGGTGTAGATGAACGGCGCCACGGAGCTTCCTCCTCCGATGACGATCAGGATACCGAGGAGCAATAGGATCAGGATCACAGGAGCGAGCCAGTACTTCTTGCGCTCCTTCATGAACAGCCAAAGATCCTTGAGAAACTCCATCGCTCCTTATTTCTTCCGAAAATAATGCTTCTCCAAAGAATCCGCCACGAGGCGAGCGATCTTCCTCGCCCCTTTTTGGGTGGGATAAACATGATCGTGGAAGAGCTCGGGCTTCCCTGATAAAGAGGTCAGATCGAT
>CAZOSO010000157.1:0-3697 GCA_964582635.1 uncultured Weeksellaceae bacterium
ATCCCTAGCTAAGCGAGAACAACGCTGGAGGGGACTGCATAGGACCGCATCATAAGACCCGGCCAGTTTTTCACGGATCGATCGGAGCTCCTCATCGTAAGTGGCCCCAACATCCACATCCTTCTGCCCATAGCAGATCCCCCTTTCGATCGCCGGGGTCGTATGCCTTAATAAATGGAGTTCCATAGCGCCAGAACGCTCAGCAGAAAAACGAGTTCGCAAAGTTGTTCAACAGCCCCTAAGGCATCGCCGGTATATCCTCCGATCCGTTTTTGAAAGACATGAGCCATATAGGCTTTGGTCAAATAAGTCGGGATGATGGCCAGAAGAAGCCAAGGAGCCCGATAAAAAAGCAAAAGAGGGATCAGCCCCCAAATAAGACTATAGAGCAAAGCCCCCACAGCCAAGCGATCTTTGGCGAGAGGCTTGGCTTTGCTAGCATCGGGGTCTTGAACGTAGTCATGGGTCTGAAGGAAGGTAGTGGCGATGGTCCGAGCGAGGGTGTGCGCATTGAACCAAGCTGCCAGAAGGAGAAAAAGCGAATGCTTCCCCAACTCAAAAAGGGCAAAGAACTTCATCGAGAGGGCGAGGAAGAGACTGACGATCCCGAAAGTTCCAACGCGACTGTCCTTCATGATCCGAAGGACCTCTTCGGCCTTCCAGCCTCCCCCCAAAGCATCGAAGCTGTCGCTGAGGCCATCTTCGTGGAAGGCCCCGGTCCAATAAATGCTAAGGCCCAAGGCGATCAAGAGCGATAGGCTCAAAGGAAGAAGGTACTGGAAAAGATAAAAGGAGGAACAGGCGATCCCGCCGACCACCCAACCGATAAGGGGAAAATATTTCCTGGAGTGCTCGAGCTGTTCTTGATCATGGCCAATGGCGGCCGGCACAGGGATCCGCGTGTAGAACATCAACGCGGTCAAAAAGAGCCGTCCCTCCCTTTTCATTCCCCCTCCTTTTTATGGCCCGAAACCCCGGCTTCCTCAAAACTCGCCATATCCCGAAGGAAGGCCGTTGCAGACCGTAGAACTGGATAAGCCATGGCAGCACCGGTTCCCTCTCCTAAGCGCATGCCCAGACGAAGGAGCGGATCACCCCCGAGGTCCTTCAAGAGGAGTTCATGCCCTTTTTCCTCGGAAACATGGGAAAAGATCGCATTTCGAAAGAGATCGGCTTCCTGATGATAGGCGAGCGAAAAAGCCAAGGTGGATATGAAACCGTCCACGAGAACGAGGATCCCTTTTCGATGAGCAGCTTTCATAGCTGCCTGCATCTGGGCGATCTCAAACCCGCCCAACTGCCGGAGTATCGCTCGGGCATCCCGAAGCGCACCGACGCGAGATAGAGAGCTTTCAAGAAGCTCTTTTTTCTTTTGAAAGGCTTGCCCCACCGATCCTGCCCCCATCCCTACACATTCATCGAGGGGGCGGTCGTGAAGAAGGGCCATGATAGCGCTCGCAGAAGCTGAATTGCCGATCCCCATTTCCCCGAATCCCAAAACCCTGTACCCTTGATGAGCACATTGCTCCACGATCCTTTCACCCTCCCTTTCGCAAAGTTCCAATTCCTCTTCGCTCATAGCTGGACCCTTCGAATGATCTTGGGTGCCCATCCCGATCTTAGCGGGTATCAGATCGGGATGCTCCTCAAAAGAGCCATCCACCCCTGAATCGATGACTTTAAGCCCCAAACCATGAAGCTTGGCCAGAGAGCTAATAGCGGCTCCTCCCGAAAGGATGTTCTTAACCATCTGCTGGGTGACCTCTTTGGGATAAGCACTGGCTCCCGAGGCGACTGCACCATGATCCGCTGCAAAAACGAGGATACAGCCAGGCTCTACCTCCGGGTCCGGACGGTTTTGGAACCGCCCCATCTGAAAAGCCAAACGCTCCAGAACCCCTAAAGATCCAGGAGGTTTGGTCTTCCCGTCGATCTTGGTCCTTAAAACTTCATCGATCATAAAAGCAGCTCGAATTTCCGGCAAAATCATTCCCTTTAGCTTAAAAAGATCCGGATAATAGGGAATGATCGCTTTCGATCGAAAACTCTCTACCATATTTATGGTATATTTGCAGAACAACACTATTTAGAATCTGTCTAAATAGTAGGCTCTTCGAAGTTGAATCAAGCCCACACCTATGATCGAAGTCACCGATCAAGCGAGGCAACAAGTTAAAGACCTGATCGCCCAGCAAGGGCTGGAAGAACCGGTCTACATCCGCGTAGGAGTAAAAGGAGGAGGCTGCTCGGGATTGATGTACGATCTGGATTTCGACCAAGAGACCGGCGAAAGCGATAAGGTCTTCGAGGACAACGATGTCAAGATCGTCGTCGATAAAAAGAGTTTTCTCTATCTCGCCGGAACCCGTTTGGACTATTCCGGGGGATTGAACGGAAAAGGGTTCCAGTTCGTGAACCCCAACGCCAGCAGGACCTGTGGCTGCGGGGAAAGCTTCGCGGTCTAAGAACCTATAAAAGCGCACTGATATGGATCTCAGAGAAGAAGATAAAGCCGATGCCAAACAAGAGGAGGAACAGATGCTCGAGAGCGTCGCCTCCAGCGAGTACAAGTACGGCTTTACCACCGATATTGAATCCGACAAGGCCCCGAAAGGGCTGAACGAGGACATCATCCGCCTCATCTCCAACAAGAAGGACGAACCGGATTGGCTCCTCGAATGGCGCCTCGAAGCTTACCGCCACTGGATGGAGATGAGCGAGCCGACTTGGGCCCATCACACCTATACCAAGCCGGATTACCAGAACATCCATTATTACGCCGCCCCCAAGAACCAACCCAAATACAACAGCCTCGACGAGGTGGACCCCGAGATCAAAAACACCTTCGATAAGCTCGGGATCCCCCTTGACGAGCAAAAGAAATTGGCCGGTGTGGCGGTCGACGTGGTCATGGACAGCACCTCGGTCCACACCACCTTCAAAGAAACCCTCGAAGAGAAAGGCATTATCTTCTGCTCCTTCAGCGAGGCGGTTCATGAGCATCCGGAGCTGGTGAAGGAGAACATCGGGAAGGTCGTTCCCAAGAACGACAACTTCTTTGCAGCACTGAACAGTGCGGTGTTCACCGATGGCTCCTTTTGCTACATCCCCGAAGGGGTGACCTGCCCGATGGAACTATCGACCTATTTCCGGATCAACGAGGCCAATACAGGACAGTTCGAGCGAACGCTGGTGGTCGCGGAACCCGGAAGCTATGTCAGTTACCTGGAGGGTTGCACAGCCCCGATCCGGGACGAGCATCAGCTCCATGCAGCAGTGGTCGAATTGATCGCAAAAGATGATGCTGAGATCCGTTATTCCACAGTGCAGAATTGGTACCCGGGCGACTGGGATGGCAAAGGGGGCGTTTACAACTTTGTTACCAAGCGGGGACTTTGCGAAGGCAAGAACTCGAAGATCTCTTGGACGCAAGTGGAGACCGGGTCAGCCGTTACCTGGAAGTATCCCTCCTGCGTCCTGAAAGGGGACAATTCCAGAGGCGAATTCTATTCCGTCGCAGTGACCGGAAAAGCCCAGCAGGCCGATACGGGGACCAAAATGATCCACATCGGGAAGAACACGAGCTCCACGATCGTCTCGAAAGGCATCTCTTCAGGCATTAGCGACAACTCCTATCGAGGATTGGTCAAAGCCACGAGGAGCGCCGATAACATGCGGAACTTTTCCCAGTGCGACT
>CAZOSO010000158.1:0-3676 GCA_964582635.1 uncultured Weeksellaceae bacterium
ATTCCCTTCCATCAACAACTACCCCCATCCCTCTGGCTCGGGGCTGTATCAAAAGTCCCTTTCAGCCCTTTGTGCGTTCCTTTGCGTCCATTGTGGTTATAAATGCTAAAGGTTTTGGCATCTAGAAACCACTAAGGACACGAAGGGAAGCACGAGGGACACAATGAAGGATGCGGATCAGGCTTTTGATACAGCCCCAGAAAAAGAGGAGGGGTGGGTATTTCCTTCCCAAAGGGAGGAGAGAGTTAAAATGGTGAGGGAAATATTAGGAACTCAGTGAAAGAGATCCTCGACCGATCGGATAAGAGAGCTATGCCACAAGAACCCAAAGATCATTGACGATGAGCGCTATAAGCTTTGGTATACTCCATAAATAAAGATCCATTAAATTTGCACGCAGCGACCACACGGTCTACGTTCATGCAACGGCCTTTCCTACATAGCAGTTTCTGGACGATGCAAGCCACGACTTGTTGGGTGCATTGCTGCTGTAGCTATGTCCTCCCGGAAAGGCCTTCTTGCACCCTGTAGAACGGGGTTGAAAGAAAAAAATAAGCGAAAGAAAAAGGCCTTTTCGGGTAGAACCGGAAAGGCCTTTTTTTATGTCCACCAAATGACCGAACGAAAAGATCATGGAGAACAAGGAACCCGATAAGAGCATCCATACCTTCGAGCCGAAGCTTCAAAGCTTTGAGCTCGAATCAGGGGAAAAACTACCCCGTCTTCGGATCGCATACAGCACCCTGGGGGAGAAGGCTTCGGATGATTCGAACGTTGTATGGCTATGCCATGCCTTATCGGGAAGCCCTGACCCTCGTGACTGGTGGCCGGAAATGGTGGGTGAAGGGAAAGTCTTCGATCCGAACGAGCACTACATCGTTTGCGCGAACATCCTGGGATCCTGCTATGGAACGACCGGCCCTCTTGACACGGACCCTGACAGCGGAGAAGCCTATTGCGACCTCTTTCCGGAAGTGACGGTACGGGATATGGTCGCGCAACACGAGCTCTTGCGAGAGCATCTGGGCATTCGGAATATCCGAACGTTAGCGGGAAGCTCTTTAGGGGGGCATCAAGCGATGGAATGGGCCCTTCAATATCCAGAGCTCGTGGAAGAACTCATCCTCATATCGACGAACGCCAAACACTCGGAATGGGGCAAGGCCTTCAACGAGGCCCAACGGATGGCTATCCGCAGTGATCGCACTTTCTACGCGAAACAAGCCAACGGGGGTGAGAAAGGCCTTGCCGCAGCTCGGGCCATGGCGATGCTGGGATACCGCACCTATGACGATTATGCCAGAAAGGCAGGCGACGAGGAAGATGAAAGAGACAGCCGGGAATATCAGCGCTATCAAGGCGATAAATTCCGCAAGCGATTCAATGCGCACTCTTACTACGTCCTATCCCAAGCACTGGATTCCCACGATGTGGGACGGGGGCGGGAAAGCATCGAGGCCGCTCTTCACCGCATAAAGGCCCGCACCCTCGTGATCGGAATGAGCAGCGACCACCTCTATCCACCCCGGGAACAAAGGTTTCTGGCGAACGAGATACCGGGTGCGGAGTACGAAGAGATCCAAACGGACGTCGGCCACGATGGCTTTTTGGTCGAACATGAGGTTCTAAGTGAAAAGATCGAACGTTTCATCCGAAAAGAAGACCACCATGCAGTTCAACCCTGATAAGATCGGGATCATCGGTTACGGGACCGTCGGACAAGCCCTCAATGAGATCATCGCCGAAGAATGGGGCGATGGGAGTATTCAGGGAAATGGTCGTCCACCGGTGATCGTCAAGGACCCGCAAAAGGAACGAAGGGTCGCCGCAACGGAATACGACACCGATCCGTCCCGCCTCCTCGAAGATCCCTCGATCGAAGCGATCGTAGAGGTCACCGATGATGTGGAACTCGGCTTTCGAGTACTTCGGGAAAGCTTGGAGCGCGGCAAAGCATTCATCTCTGCCAATAAGCGAATGATCGCAGAAAAAGCGGATGAGATCGCTGAGCTCCGGAAAACCCACGATAGCGAGCTTCTTTACGAAGCTGCCGTCTGCGCAGCGATCCCTATCATCCGGACGGTGGACGAGCATTACCAAAGCGAACCCATCGCTCGGATCAGCGGCGTCATGAACGGGACCTGCAATTATATGATCTCGAAAATGGAGGAAGGGAAAAGCTATGAAGAGGCCCTCTCAGAAGCCCAGGAAGAGGGTTTCGCCGAATCGGATCCCAGTTCGGATGTGAGCGGAAGGGACGCCTTCTACAAATCCCTCATCCTTGCGTACCATGGATTCGGCCTAGCTCCGGATCAAGTGGAAAAAAGCTTCAAAGGGATCGAAGAACTGACGCCGGAAAAGGTCGAAGAAGCTCAAAAGAACGGCGGCCGTTACAAATTGATCAGCGAGATCGGCTACGATCCGGAAGGGGTGTTGAAGGTCGACGTCCGCCCAAGGGTCATCGAAGCGGACAGCCCTTTTCTGAACGTAGAGAATGAGTTCAACGGAGTGCTCCTGGAAGGCAAGTATTCGGGCCCCATTTTCCTGAGCGGAAAAGGAGCCGGTGGAACACCGACGGCTTCGGCGGTCTTTGCTGATATCGCCAAGGCCCTTTCGGCAATGCCCTTGTTGCAGACCAATTGACCCTGATACTATCGATCTACTTTCCCTTGAACCATATAAAACCCCGCGATATGCTGAAACATAACCACACCTCCATCTCACTTCTCTTAACCGCCATCCTTTTGGCTTTACTACCATTCAAAGCCACTTCTCAATGCGGCGATAGCTCCAACACCCACACCTTCACCTATAGTGGCAACACCTACGACATCGTCAAGTCCAAAAACAACTGGAGCGATGCAGCGGATTGCGCTGTCCAAAAGGGTGGCCATCTGGTTCACATAAACAGCCAAGCCGAACAGGACACGGTCTACCAACGGATCGTGAACCAAGCCAACGTAAGTCCGGGTTATACATCGGTCAACGATGGTGGTGGAGCTGCTTACGTGTGGATCGGTGCGAACGATATGGCCACCGAAGGCGAATGGGTCTGGGACGGTGATGGCGACAGCAGTGGCACCCAATTCTGGACCGGGGAAGGCAGCGCCGGAAGTGGCGGAGGAAGCAGCGTGAACAATGCCTTTATCTATTGGGGCGGAAGTTCATCCGGTTCCCCCAACGAACCCGATAATTACAACGGGATCCAGCATGCGGCCGGAATGGCCTTGGGAAGCTGGCCTTATGGGGTGGCCAGCGAATGGAACGATATCGACCCTTCCAATACGCTCTATTTTGTGATCGAATACGAGAACACAACTTCATTGAACCCGCAAGAAGGAGATGGGGAGGGATCGCTCGAGGTCCATCCGAACCCTGTCAAACGTAGCATGCGATATGAAAGTTCTCTGAAAGACCTTACAGCTTATCGAGTTATCGACCCTTCGGGACGCGTTCTCCTCGAAGGGAAAGAGGTTCCTTCGGATAAAGGGCGCATCGATGTGTCGGATCTGGATGCGGGGATCTACGTTTTACAGTTAAGGAACGGAAATGGAGCTAGCGTCGAACAGCGTTTCGTAAAAGAGCCTTAATGGGAACCAAAGGGAATCAAGCTTACCGGGACCCTTCATCCACCAGCAGCATTTTTCAATTCTCCAGTGCCTGCTCGAGATCGGCG
>CAZOSO010000159.1:0-3611 GCA_964582635.1 uncultured Weeksellaceae bacterium
ACGGCATCCTCGTGCTTTTCGGGGTGGTAACGGTCGTCTTCTTCCTCTTCTTTTTCAAGCCCGGTGATCCCGCCCGTATGATGGGAGGACAGCATGCCTCCCCGGAGGCGATAAGGGCCATCAATAAAGAATTGGGATTGGACCTTCCTTTCCACAAACAGTACCTGCTTTACCTGAACGACCTTTCCCCTATTTCCTTCCACGACACCAAGAACGAGGAAAGTCACATTCACTTGGAAAAGGGGAAATACACCTATACGAAGCTCTTTTATGTTGGGGATCAGACGGTGATGGTCGCCAAAACCCCCTTTCTCAGGCGTTCTTACCAGAGCAAGCAATTGGTGAGCACCATCATCCTGGACCGGATCGTGCCGACCCTTCTCTTAGCGGCCAGTTCGATCTTCCTTGCGATGATCCTGGGGGTTATCCTCGGGGTGATAGCCGCTATCAATAAGGGGAGCTTCCTGGACAATTTCTCTTTGAGCTTCTCTGTCCTAGGTATGAGCGGCCCCTCCTATTTCACGGGTTTGATCTTCGCCTTTATATTCGGCGTCCGCTGGTCGGACACCACCAGCCTCCCCATCCTTCCCTTTATCTTTTTAGGGGGAGGTTTGCTCCTGGGAGGCCTGATCGAACCTTATTACCAACGGAAGATCCGTCCCGGGAATGGCTTTTCGTTCGGTCATTGCCTTAAAAGAGGCCTTCAAGCCTTCGGGATCGGGATCGGAGCTTATCTTTTGGGGATCTCCATCAATGGCCTTTTGGCCAGCGATCCCTTTCCTCTTCTGAACACTTATTTAAGTTTGCCCGGAACCGGTTTGACCAGCTCCGGTTCCATGTATGAATACAATTTGGGCGAAGGACAGACCCTGGCCCTTCATAACCTGATCCTTCCCGCGATCGCTTTAGGGATCCGTCCCCTTGCCATCGTGGTCCAATTGATGCGGAGTTCGATGCTGGATGTGCTCTCCCAGGATTACATCCGTACGGCCACTGCCAAAGGCTTGTCCGAACAAGCGATCATCGTGAAACACGCCCTTAAGAACGCCCTGAATCCGGTCGTGACCCATCTATCCGGTTCTTTTGCCGCGATGATGGCGGGTGCGATCTTCATCGAATACATCTTCACCTGGCGAGGCCTCGGATGGGAGGTATTCCAAGCCCTCCAAAATGATGACATGCCCGTCGTCATGGGGGTCGTGCTCGTGATCGCTTTCCTTTTCGTGCTGATCAATATATTGGTGGACATCATCTACGGGATCCTCGACCCTCGCGTCCGGATGCGGTAAAAAGCTGAACCCATGGCCCGAAAGATCGTCGCAGGCAACTGGAAAATGCACCTTGAGCTCACCCAAGCTCGGGAGCTGTTCGCCGGGATCGTGGACGAGGCACAAGGATATCCCGAAGATGTTCAGATCCTCGTCCTCCCCCCTTTCCCATTCCTTCAACCGCTCTATCGGGAATTGCCGAGTGAAGCTCCGATCGAACTCGGAGCCCAGAACTGCCACCAGAAAGAGGAAGGAGCTTTTACCGGCGAGGTGTCACCGCCTATGCTGAGCTCCGTCGGGGCCAAACATTGCATCGTCGGGCACTCGGAACGAAGGCAGCATTTCGCGGAAGATGACGAATGCGTCCTCGCTAAGGCCCGTTCGTTGTTAGCGAACAGTATAGCTCCGATCATTTGCGTGGGGGAAACCCTGGAAGAAAGGAACGAAGGGAAAGCTGCAGAGCGGATCGATGAGCAATTGAGCCGGAGTCTCCTCCAATTGTCCCCCACGGAAGCCAACTCCTGCGTGATCGCCTACGAACCTATTTGGGCCATCGGAACCGGACATACCGCTACCCCGGAGCAAGCTCAGGAAATGCACGGCCGTATCCGAGAGCGGATCGCTGACGAATGGGGAGAAAAAGAAGCAGAGCGCATCCCTATTCTTTACGGAGGCAGCTGTAAATCCAAGAACGCCGCTTCCCTCTTTGAGCAAAAGGACATCGATGGTGGGCTGATCGGAGGTGCCTCCCTCAAGGCGGACGAATTCGCCTCGATCATCCGCTCCTTCCCTTGATCACAAAGGCCTACATCCGGATCAAGATCCTCGATACCGGGGGACCGGATATGAGCTCTTTATGGGCCAGAAGAGGCCTGGAGGAGGGCAGCGAAGGGGCCGAGGAAAAAGGCCGTTCCGTGGAGCTCTTTTTCCCCGAACATGAGGAACAAGCGATCGAGCACTTCCTTACCCTTGTGAGGGAAGAAGGGCTCGATCTTGAGCAAGAACGGATCCCCGAACAGGATTGGAACAAAAAGTGGGAAGAAAACTTTCAACCTGTTTTCATCGGGGACCGCTTAGTGATCCGAGCCCCTTTTCATCCTACTTATGAACATTTTCCCTATCGGATCGAGGTCATGCCGGAAAGAGCCTTCGGGACGGGCCACCACCCCACAACGCGTTCCATGTTGGAACAATTGCTGAACACCCCCTTAGAGGGCCGCAAGGTGCTCGACATGGGCTGTGGAACAGGGATCTTAGCGATCCTTTGTGAGTGGCGAGGCGCCCGATCGATCCTCGCGATCGATAACGACCGATGGGCTGTGGAAAATGCCATTCGAACGATCGAAAAGAACGGTTGCGAAAGAGTCCGAGTGGAGTATGGGAGCGAGTTACCATGGAAGGGAACAGGATTTGATGTAATTTTAGGAAATATCCAACGGGACCCTCTTTTGAGGATGATCGCCCCTGCCGCCCAAGCCCTTTCCAAAGAAGGTGATCTTATCATGAGCGGCCTTCGAAGGGAAGATCTTAACCTGATCCAAGAGCGATGCAAGGAAGAGGAGCTCGTTGAAACCGCGCAAAAAGAACTCGACGGATGGGTCATGTTAGCTTTTCAAAAACCCTCCGAGTAGGGCTTTTCTCGTTCCTCGCGCTCCTATTAACGGATGGGCTCCAAGCCCAGGATGGGGATGCTTTCCCCAAGGGCCAGGAAGCCTTTCTGGAGGCGCTTCGGGATTTCATGATGGATGATGAACGCCGCAAAGGGAAAAAATTGATCGATGACCGTTTTACGCCTGTTTGGAAAGGAGATAGCATCACGAAGGAACAGCGGAAGATCGTGCGGAACTTTTGCGAGAAAATGCGAAGAGAACGCATGCGAGCATTTCCCCATTTCGAGAACTACCTCCTCGCTGTCGTCAGTTACATCCAAGCCGACCGCTCCGATAAGGGGTTCCGCAATTGGAACGAGCTCCTGACCGAACTTTTAAAGGGAAGGAACCAGCGTGAGTTCAAAGATTTCCTGGAACAATCGCGCCACCTTTTCGAAAAGAACATCCTTTACCGGTCCCGTTCCGCCGAATGGAAATCGGAGTCCAGCCGTTATCGGTTCAAGATGAAGGATGGGGAGCCGCAGGTCCGCTTTCCTGAGCTAACCCTCAAGTGTTATGCAAAGGGGGACAGCTCGGTGATCCACAGCACTTCCGGAACTTTTTACCCCAACGAGGGAAAATGGGAAGGAAAAGGCGGAAAAATAACATGGGCCCGCGCCGGTTTCGACACATCGGAAACCTATGCGGAACTGCGCGATTACGAGATCAAAATGCGGAGCTCTCGATTCGATGC
>CAZOSO010000160.1:0-3552 GCA_964582635.1 uncultured Weeksellaceae bacterium
CTTCTTTTCTACATGGAGCTCAATATGATGGATGTGAAGCTTCTTTCTGAGTATTTGGGGATCTCTCGGAGGAAGGTGAAAAAACACCTGCGACCCAGGCCCTTCTCCCGCCTCGATGAAGAAACTTTGAAAGCCTACGCTGAGCTCTTCGGGATCGAGGTTCAAGAGCTCCGAGAACCGGACCTTTCCAAAACAGCATCCCCCTTTAAAGGCTCCTGACCTGTGGATTTGCGGATCGAGCTGGAACATAAGCAAGCTGCCCACTGTGAGAACGGGGTGGCCTCCAACCTTTTTCGCTTCCACGGGTTGGAGCTGGAGGAGCCCTTGATCTTCGGCATCGGGTCAGGGCTCTTCTTCGGTCATGTTCCGTTCATGAAGGTGAACGGGACGCCGGGGACCACTTTTCGGATCTTCCCCGGCCTGGTCTTCGCCCGGACGGCGAAGCGGTTGGGAATAGAGATGGAACGTTATCGCTTCCGGAACAAGGAGAAAGCGATGAGGGCCCTCGACCGATCTCTGGAGGAAGGACGACCTGTTGGAGTGCTTACCAGCGTCTTTTTTCTCCCTTACCTTCCCCCAGCATACCGCTTTCACTTCAATGCGCACAACATCATCGTCTACGGGAAAGAGAACGGGGAATACCTGGTCAGCGACCCGGTCATGGGAGAGCCCACCCGCCTCGCTTATGAGGACCTGCAGAAAGCCCGCTTTGCCAAAGGAACGATGGCCCCGCGAGGGCGTATGTATTATCCTGTGAAGGTCCCCCAAGAGGTCGACCTGAAAGACCCTGTGGTCCGAGGGATCCAGCAGACCGCTAAGGATATGTTGAAGATCCCGGTGCCTTATTTCGGCGTGAAAGGGATCCGCTTCTTATCCAAGCAAATGCGGAAATGGCCGAAGAAAGTGGGAAACCGCAAGGCTTCGCTTTATTTGGGGAATGTGATCCGCATGCAGGAGGAGATCGGCACTGGAGGGGCGGGTTTCCGCTTCCTCTATGCGGCTTTCCTGAAACGGGCCTCTGAGATCCTGGAGCGGGAAGAGCTCGATGCGATCGGGGATCGCATGACGAAGGCCGGGGAAAAGTGGAGGGAATTCACGACCCAGGCCGGACGCCTTTGCAAGGAGCGTTCGAGTGCGGATATCACCTACGATAGCTTGGGCGATCTGCTTTTGGAGTGTGCCGACCAAGAAGAGGCGATCTACAAGGACCTGCGTGCTCTGGAACTCGATAAGTTAAAGGATGGAAGGGGATAGCTGCATTCGGATCCGCGAGCTCAGTGTGACCTACCGGAAAAACCGGAAAAAGGCGGTGGACAGGGTGAGCCTCGATCTTCCTCCCGGGTATGTCCACGGTCTTTTAGGGGCGAACGGGGCAGGCAAAACGACGCTGCTTTCCGTCCTATGTGGCGTAATGCGGCCGGGTTCGGGGTCAGCTCATGTGCTCGGCCACGAACTTCCTCGTGAAAAGGAAGAGGTCAAGGAAAAGATCGGGGTCGTGCCCCAAGAGATCGCCCTTTACCCGGCATTGACCGTTCGGGAGAACCTCTTCTATATCGGGAAGATGCAGCGCATCCCCAAAGCTTCCCTTCGGGAGCGTGTGGAAGATGCGATCGCCGCTTTTCAGCTCGAAGAAAAAGCGGGTGAACGAGTGGATCGTTTGTCGGGAGGGATGAAAAGACGGGTCAATCTGATGGCCGGGACCCTCCACCGACCGGAGCTTCTCTTTTTGGATGAGCCGACCACGGGGATCGATGTGCATTCGAGAGGGATGATCCTGGACCATTTAAAGAGCTTGCGGGAGCAAGGAGTGACCCTCCTGTACACTTCGCACGATCTGGAGGAAGCTCAGGAGCTTTGCGATCGGATCGCGGTCATGGACGAAGGGCGGATCGTGAAAGATGACCTGACCGATGAACTGTTGGAAGGAGGCCCTGCTTCAGGGAAAAAGCTTCGGGACCTCCTTCTTCGGATCACTGCTTCTGAGGAAGAGCCCGAGCGATCATGATGAGAAAATTAGGGGCAACCGTTCGCAAGGAGCTATTGCTCCTTTTCAGGGATCGGGAAGGGATCCTCGTCCTTTTCCTGATGCCCATGGCGCTCATCATCGTGATGGCCCTTATTCAGGATGCCCCTTTCAAGGATTATCAGGAAAAGCGTATCCCGCTGCTCTATGTGGATAAGGATGGAGGTCCCTTAGGCAACACCCTGGGGGAGACGCTGGACAGTACCACCGCTTTTGAAGTTCAGCATCCTTTTGAAGGAAAAGCTCCCGACCGCGCCAAGGTGGAACAGGCGGTACGAGAAGGAGCCTACAAGGTCGCCATCCTTCTGCCGGAAGATGCCAGCGAACGTTCCGAGGAGCTCGCCTCTCAAAAAGGGGAGGAACTTTTGGGAGCCGAACCCGATAGCAGCGATGAGCGCGATACAGCCCGCGTTCCGATCCATCTTTATTTCGATCCGGTGGCCAAGCCGGCTTTCAAAACCAGCGTTCGGAATTTCGTGAGCCGTTTTGCCGCTGATCAGGGGGCCGGCAAACTGCTCGGAGCGATGGGGGAGACCTTGAAAAAACTGTTCCCGGAAGCGGAACTGAAAAAAGTAGGCCAACAGCGAGAGCGGCTCTTCCGGGTCAAGGAAGAGCGAGTAGGAGAGGATAAAAGCTTGCCGGAACTGAGTTCGGTGCAACATAATGTGCCCGCTTGGACCGTTTTCGGGATCTTTTTCATCGTGGTAACGATGGCGGGGAATATGATCCGCGAACGGAACGACGGGAGCGCATTCCGGATGAAGACCCTTCCGTACTCCACTTTCCCGAACATCGGGGGAAAAGTTGGGGCCTACCTCCTGGTGAGCCTGGTCCAATGCGTTTTGATGTTGCTCGTGGGCGTATTGCTTTTACCTCTTTTCGGCCTTGCGGCTTTCAAGACCGGGAACGACTTTCTGGGGATCGCTGGAGCGGCCTTGGCCACGGGTTTTGCTGCCACAGGCTTCGGGGTTTTCGTGGGCAGTGTTTTCTCCACGCAGCAGCAAGCCACCGGTTTCAGCGCGGTCGCTATCGTTCTATTAGCAGCTATAGGAGGCGTTTGGGTTCCGCTCTATGTAATGCCGGACGGCATGCAGAGCCTCGGAAGATGGTCTCCGCTTCATTGGGGATTGGATGCCTTTAATGCTATCTTCATCCGCGCATCTGGGATCACGGGTACCCTCCCGGATCTTGGTAAGCTGTTTTTCGCCGGAGTTTTGATGATGGGAGGGGCCCAGATCATCGAAAAAAGAAGGAGCTATTGAAGAAAGTGCGTTCCAAGGAAAAGAGCGAAGCCCCGAAGGAAGTGCTGCGCACCCGGATCACCGTTCCTGTTCGTTTCAGCGAGGTCGATCGAATGGGGCTCGTTTGGCACGGGCATTTTTTGAAGTTCTTCGAGGATGCCCGGGAAGCTTTTGGTAGCCAATACGGCCTTGGTTATATGGACGTGTACCGAGCGGGTTTCGTGATACCCGTGGTCGATATCGATTGTCAGTACAAGAACCCGGTCCGTTATGAGGATAGCGTGAGCA
>CAZOSO010000161.1:0-3551 GCA_964582635.1 uncultured Weeksellaceae bacterium
TGGTGTCCCCTGGATTGTAGAACTCGAAGTGTACGTTCACCCGCATATCCCGGCCCTCCAGCTCCATGTTGAGAATTTCCCGACGCATATCGATGTCGGTGTCTTCCACGGGCACCAATTGCCCACCGGTACCCTGCAATGCTGTGTCGTTGGGAGGGAAAGGGTTTTTAGCTCCGAGGGTCAATAGGAGGAGGATGGGTAAAGCGCTAAGGGTTCGCATTGGATTATCAAGATAGTCCCGTCAATTTAAAAGATCAGCGATAGCTGTAATGCTCAAAAAGGATAAGGCCTGAAGTCCTGATCCCAAGGCTTAGAGCTGGGTGAAAACAATGACTCAAGGATGCTTCAGTTCCTTGCTGGCCTTAAGGATCTCCTGTACAGAAGCCCTTTCGTGATAATCCGGATCGAAGTGCCGCCAGGTCACTTTTCCGTCCCGATCGATCAAATAAGTGGCGGGTACGGGCAGATAGGCCTCTTCATCTGCGTTGTTCGAAGCGATATCGCTTCCGAGCTTCTCGCGGATCTTTTCCTGGTAACCTTCGGTCACGCGGAATAGAACTCCGTAATCCTTCATGATCCGATGGGAACTATCCGGGATCACCCGAACAGCTATACCGCTTTTTTCCCGCATGCTGTCCACGTTCGAAGAGGTCTCCGGTGTGACCGCTAAAGGGGTGATCCCTTTATCGCGGACCTGTCCTAAGGAATCGGCATAACGGGCCAAGGTCTTATCGCAAACTGGGCACCAATGGCCTCGGTAGAAAAAGATCAGCAAAGGGCCTTCCTCGAGGAGCTCATTCAGGACCACCCTTTCTCCATCTGCATCGAAGGTTCGAAATTCCGGTGCGCGATCCCCGATCTTCAAGCCCTCGGGGATCTGTTCGGTGGTGTCGATCCCGTAGGAAAGGAGCTTTTCAGGGCCTCGAGCTCGGTTTTTTTCCTTCTTAGCGGAAGTTTCCTCTTTTTCCTCCTTATCGGAACCTTTCCCATCTTCATTCTCCTCTCCACCGTTGCCTGCGCAGGAGAAAAGGAGCAAGAGCAAAGGGATGAAAAGAAAGGAGTGACGAAATGAATGGAACATTTTGGTGACGGTTTGGATGGTTCATGAAGAGAGCGAAGGTAAGCTTTCTCTTTCCGGACAGGTGGTCGAATCTCCGTGTTGAATTTTCGGATCCCGAAAGGGATAAGAAGCTCGGAGAGAATCCTTAAGTTTAACTTGATCGAGCTACTTTCTTTCCAAAAACGAAGCCCTTATGGACCGTTCTTTCTTCCTTTATTTCTCCCTCTTCCTGTTCGTCTCTTTCTTTATAAGCTCCTGTGGCGGCCCTAAGGCCGAACCGAAAGAGCGCTTTGCGGCCTTCCAGAAAGCGGTGGAACAAGAACACTGGGAAAAAGCCTTCGAACTTTTTTCATCGGATGGTCGGGATCGGGTCGCTCGCCAGGCTTTCTTGGCGGGTGTTTTTCTTAGCGGGTCCAACCCCTCGGTCCGAAAGAAGGCGAGGGAGCTGATGAAGGAGCACGGGATCCCAGAAGGGGAAAGGTCCTATCAAGGGGAATTGCCTTTAAAGGTGAAAGAAAAGCGATTCCTCGCGGACATGACCGAACTGATGCTGGCGAACGATGCAGAACCTTTATTGGTGACATTGGCGGATGGTGAGCTCGAAATGCAGGGAAAGCTGGACCAAGGGGTGAGAAAAGGGACGGTGGATCTCGGGGGTCTGGAGCAGGAACTTCTCTTCCGCAAGGAAGCGGGAAAATGGCGAATGGAAATACCGCATCATGGTCCTTTGTTGCGGGAGCCCCTTTTCCAAAATGCTCAGAACCCCCATCGGACCTCTATTTCCGGGAATCATATAGCAGGTTTGAGAGTGGAGGAAGAGCGACCGGATGGGTGGCGGATGTACGAAGCGGATAGTTGTCTTTTCATCCGTTTAGCTGTCCAAAGCCCGGACCTGAACGAGAAGGCGACTCTTCGCTCTCTCGAGCTCGAGTCCATGATCAACGGGGATGGGGATACTCTTCCCTTGATCCAGGGACGTGAGAACGGCGACCTATCAAAAGACCTTGGATATCAAAAGGCCCGCCTTCCCCGAACGCTTTCCTTAAAGGAGCTTCCAATGCAAGGGAAAAGGATCTTCCTCAGTTCGGAAAAGGTCCTTCGGCTGCTGATCCCTTTCAAGCGTCCTTCCTCAGGGATCGAGCGGATCGAAAAGATGGAAGGTTCCTTCGCATTGCTTTGCGGCGGTGAGATGCGCAATGTGACCCTTGAAGCTTTTTCGGATCCCGAAGAAGGGGATACCCTCCACCATGAGCTTTTGAACGAAAAGGGTTTCAAGGTGATCAAGGTGAACGTGAAGGAAGAGGAAAGCCTAAGCATCCGCGTACATGGACCCGTCAAGGCCATGGGGGATATGAAGGTGGTGAACGGAAAAGGCGAGCAGATCTCCGAAATGAATTCGGTCAGTAGCGGCGGGGCACGCTCTGCGCTTTACTATCTGAAGCTCACCCAGCCGATCGGGGATAAGGCGAAGCTAGAGGTCGAGGTCCAGGCCGATCAAAAAAGCGTGCGCTTCCCGTTCTGTTTCGAAGGGGTGGAGGCCCCATAAAGGGTCGATCCCGGATAGGCTTCGTTTTTGCTACGAAGACGTTCGGATGGGTTGATGAAGATCGATAAGAAGCTTAGGCGAGGATAGGCATATATTGCCATAGGGGTTAGAAGTGAGATGGGGTTAAAGCTTTCAAAGGGCTTGTTATCAAGGTCTTATGGATCCGCATATTGGTTTTAGAAAGCTGTCTATTATTTTAAAAGGAGCATTTGATCGAAGCTTGCTAAAAATGAGCCGATCCTTTCTCTTTTTTTTCTTCTTCTTTATAGCGAATTCCGTTTGCTGCCAGCCGGATGAGGCTGATAAAGGAGATCCTGGGAATGATAAGAAAAGCTTATTTGAGGAACGCTCTAACAGGATCGGGGTGAACTCGTTGGGCCTCTTAGGTGCTCGAATATCCCTTAGTTATCAAAGGGATCTGAATAAATGGATGGGAATAAAGGCTTCGATCGGTAGAAGGTTCATTTCAAATGATATCTATGGTGCGGGTATAGCCCGTGCATATGCTTCTCTGCTAGGAGGTTTTCAAAATGTTTTCCGGAACCAGGGAGCGATCGAGCTCCATTTTTATTTAACACCGGATAAAAATTTTCGTCCCTATCTTTCCTTATCAGGAGGAGGTGGGAACGCAAAGGTTTCTTATGTTGATTATGAGGTTATCTGTCCGGGACCGTCCGGATGCTCCGCCTGTTGTCATGTGACTAATGATCATAGGCTAATTGAGGCTTCTTATTGGTATGTTGGGTTCGGTGGAGGATTTGAATTCCCGATCGCGGGCCGTATTTCCTTTTTTAGTGACCTTGAACTCGGGATGCTTTCGTTATATGCTGCAGATGTAAATGAAGATGATCAAACGGATCAATGGGGGCATAAGGATCGGATCACTTTCCCCGAAGAGGGCTTCGCTTGGTTCAGTTCGCTTGGGATCGCTTATCATTTTTGAGG
>CAZOSO010000162.1:0-3493 GCA_964582635.1 uncultured Weeksellaceae bacterium
GCGAATGGGAAAAGTCCTCTGAGGGAAAGAACACCCGCTTCAGCTTGGAGCTCGGCGATCTGGAACGAGGGATCTATTTTCTCCAATGCAACCCCAAAGGATCCGAGGAAGAGTGGATGAAAAAAGTGGTCGTCGAATAGTCCCTCTGGACAGGAGGCATGCTAAAGATCGCACCGCCTTGCTCCCCTAATCCAAGTGCATCGAACAGGAATTGCAAAGCATCTCGCGCACCTTGCCTCCCCTTAAGCTTCGGAGATCACCACCCTCCTGCCAATAGCGTTTCAGGCTCTCGCAAAAGACTTGGGTCCTATAGCGATCCCGGTATTCCCGAAAAAGCTCCAGCTCTTCTTCTTGATCCTTCACCCGGCCCCATTCGATCCGCAAGGCGAGGCCGACCGCCCGGGGATAGGCTTGCCCCTTCTCCAGAAGAGGCCCCAACACGCCGAGCGCATCATCCGGATGCTTAAAGGAATAAAAGAACTTGGCCAAGCGGACCCTCCGATCCCGGCTGAGACGATCGCCCCTCGTGTAATAGCGGTCCAGGGTCCGCAGGCGTTTGCGGACCTCTTGTTCGTGCTCCTCTACCATGGGATAGATCAGGCGAAGCTTTTGGACATTGGCGTAGATCTCCAGCTTTTCCAGCGTATCATCGGGAACACCGTTCACCCCCCGCCATTGCGCAAAAGCCTCGATATTGGCCATGGCACGCTCAGGTCCGGGATCGAGCTCTTTTCGCCCTCGGCAAAGGCTTCTTCGAACACTGTTATCCCCTTTTGGAAAGCATAAAAGAAAGCTTTCCGGATCGCTGGCGGTCAAAGGGGATCGGCGAAGCGAGAGCAGGGCATTTACGGTCACCCATCGTTGGATCCGATCTCGATCGAGCATATCGAGAAGCGCCTTTTCTTCATTCCCCTGTCGCCCCAGCACTTTAAATCGAGCCAAGCGTTGAAGCCGTCGATGAAGTTCCTGGACCCTTAGCTCACCGAGGACTTTGTAGCGGAAAAGGGCTTTCCGGTAGAGGATCCACCCTAGCTGGACGGTCCGGTGGTCCATGCGCCTTAAGAAGCGTCCGGTCCGGAGGCGTCGGAGCGTGCTCCGCTTGACATGCCCCAGCATATGCCCTTTTTGCAAGCGCTTTTGGATTTCGCTCATCTCCTCCAGCATCGAGGCGATCTCGTAGTCCCTTTTGGTCGTATCCCTCAGCCCGTCCAAAAGCTCATTGAATCGCTTCACCATCTTCTGGTTGATGGGGGAAGGATCGAGCGAATCCCGTTCCACCCTGCGGAGATGGGCTTTTATGGCCAAAAAGCGCTGACGGTGGAGGAGCGAATCGATCAAGGGATCCTCTACCCGTGCGTTCACGGAATCCCTCAATTCGCTCTTCGGAAGCCCGGCCAGGCTGTCCAGGGACCGCTTCTCAAGGTCCTCTCGAAAAGTCTCCCAATTCTCCTTGGTCCGAACACGGATGGAGGGCCCGTTCTCGAAGATCGAATCGAGCCTTCGGGATAGGTCTTCCTTGCGGGACTTTAAAAGTGCTTCATTCTCCTCTCGGGACCCCTCGACGCTCGCGTTCACCACCACCTCGAAGTGATGAAGGTCCTTTTGCCGGGCTTTCAACTTTTCCATTTCCGCCTTGGCACGGTCCAAAGGCAAGCGCTCCTGGTTGCGGGCAAAACGGAGTTGAACCCCCACCGTATCCCGATGAACACTGCGCTCCACCAGGGAGGGATAACGGACCGAAGCCGTATCGAAGGGCAGTTCGGGATAAGGCATGGTCTCATCGAAGCGGAGCCGGAGGTCGAGCATCTCGATCTTCTTGCAAACGAACCCGCGATGGGTGAAATAGAGCGTCGTGCGGTAAACGCTGTCCTTCCCGAAAGGCTCGCGGGGAAGGGCCAGATCCGCTTCCATCTTGTCCGGACTCCGAAAGAGGTCCAGGAAACGTTGCTCGCCGAAAAGCTTCACGGAAGGAAGGTCCTTATCGCTGTAACGTTTGGCATCCCGGATCATCTTCCGGCGCTCCTTGAGGCGATAGCTCTTTTGCTCTTCCTCCACTAAACCGCTCTGACAATCGAATTCGAAATTCTTGTAGCGGACATAAAGCGGATGTTCCTCCCGAAAGAGCCGTTTACCGCGTCGGTAATCATCCACCAGAATATGCCCATTGGCAAAGGAGATCCCACCCCCTCCCTCTTTACGGTCGAATGCCCCGCAGGGAGGGAAAAGGCCGGAAAGAAAACGCTGATAAGAAGTCGGCTCGGGGAGTTCCTGAAGATCGAAAGAAGGGGGGTCGCCCCCGAAGACCTGAGCCGCGTAAAGGCTTTGTTCCTCCTTATCATAACTGAACGCGATGCCCGAACGCTTAAAAGCTTCTTCTTTAATATTGGCATAGTGGGGCGGGGAATGCTTCCAGATCGATGCCATGCTATCGGCGAGGGCGCGATAACTCATCCCACGTTCAACATAGACCCGCAGCAAGTTCTCCCCGACGGGCCGATGCCTTCCTCCTTCCCGGATCACCCTCTTGTAAGGGGTGCGCAAGCGCGCATTGTCCTGGCGATGAGTGAGCCGTCCCCGATCCTTCACATAAGCTGCTTGCTCTTCAGCCGCCTGGCGAAGGATCGGGTCCTGCTGCAAGCTTTTCAGATCCTTTTCCTTGCGAAGCTCCCCGATGGCTCGATGGAGCTCTTTCCGAAGAAGCTCAAGGTCGAGCGAATTCGGATCCACCCTGGATCCCGGGTGCTGAGCACGCCCTCCCTCAACAAAGAAGAGGAGCAAGAAAAGGCCGCTCAGAAGACGTAGCTGGTGCAAAAGGCGCTCGCGGATCGGGTTCCGAACGCAAAGAAAAGGGAAAGCCTTTCGAAGGAAGAAGGATCAGTTGCTGAAGATCAGCTTTCGATTGCCGCAACCGCTGTTGGCCATGGCAAAACCGAGGTCGTAATTGAACTCGACCACCAAGTTCAGGGAAAGCGGATTCGTGCTACCGCTCGGCTCCGAATCGAGCGCATAAGTAGAAGCCCCATCGATAGACTCCCCATCCTTGACGAAATCATTGAGATCGTAGCGGAGCCTTAGACCGGTCGAAATGCCGAAGTTATTGTGTCCAAAAACATATCCCCCGAATCCGAAGACCGCTCCTTGATTCTCTGAGATATACAGGTCCTGCACATCCGATCCGACGGCCGGCCCTTTTCCTTCGTTCTTTTCCGAAACCCCCATGATCATGCTGTGGACATATCCGAACTCCACGTAGTCCATCTCATCGTTGTTGTAGCGGAACATGATCGGGATCTCCAGGGCTGAATAGCTGATATTTTTCTGGTAATTGATCGTTCGACCTCCACCAGCGGGCTTTTCGCTCATATCATAGACCTGGTTGAACCGGTAATAGACCCCCTCTCCCACGATCGCGATGTGCCTGTTGAAGTTAAGACCAAGCTTGAAGCCCGCTCCATATCCGAGGGAGCTGGGGTTATGGAAATAGCGATCGCTA
>CAZOSO010000163.1:0-3424 GCA_964582635.1 uncultured Weeksellaceae bacterium
CGCACCACATAGAGCGGGTTCTGTGCTCCTGCGAACTCGATCCTTACGCCTTCATCGGAGTTGGAATTTGAATTGGAGTTCCCCAACGGGATCTTTAAAATGGCGGCGTCCATCCCGTCCTTGGCCGTTTCCGGTCCCGAACCGCTCAATTCCCGAACGACCCGCTCCCGAAGCTCCGTCAGGATATGCCCGGGAGACAGGACCTCGTCGGTGCTCATGATCTCATTGAGCTGGGAGATACCTAGCATGGACATGAAGGCCCCGGGAACACCGTGCCCCGTACAATCCATAGCAGCTATGTAGATGTAGCCCCGGTGCTCCTTGAACCAATAAAAATCTCCTGAAACTTGGGATTGCGGTTTAAAAACGATGAAATGATCGGGAAGATGGTCCGCGGCCTCGTCCTCCGATCGCAAAAGAGCCTGCTGGATCTTCCGGGCGTAATCGATGCTCTGGGTGATCTCTTGATGAGCCAGTTCGAGCTTTCCCTTCTGCTCTTCGGTCTTTTCTTTCTGGACCCTGATCTCCCGTGTTCGATCACGGACGATCTTTTCAAGGCGTTCTTTTTGCTTTCTCAAGCGGCGCCCGTTCAAGCGAACCATGAGAAGCACGAAGCCCGCTCCGGCCAATCCGTACCCTCCATAGGCCCACCAAGTCCGATACCAAGGGGGTAGAATGCGGAAGCGATAAACAGCGGCTTCGCTCCTCTTACCGAACAAGTTCTTCGCCTTGACCTTGAAGCGATAACTTCCTTCCGGAAGATTCGTATAGGTCTTGCTCCCTTTCCGTTTCCAAGGGCTCCACCGGTCGTCGTAACCCTCGAGTTTGTAGCTGTAGCGCACCTTCTTTTGACCGTCGAAAAAGGGAGCTGCAAAAAGAAAACGAAGCCCGTTCTTTTCATAAGGTAGGGTCGGTACATAGGCATCCGGCTGTTCCGAGGTCAACTTCCAAGAGAGAAGGGGATCCTCTGGAGCAGGCTTCCGGTAGTGACCGGAGAACAGGACCGAATCCCTGGAAGTCTTCCGCTCCACATTTTTCCCTTCCATCGAAGATCCGCTTTGCGGAAGGAGCACACTAACCTCCCGGATCCTACAATTGAAATCCCTCTTTGGATCCCGGTCGACAGTTCGGTCGTAACGGACCACACCGGAATTGGAAGCGATCCACGTAATTCCGTTTTCTTCGAAATGAAAATCGGCAATAACCTCAGTAGCCTTCCCTTTTAAAGACAGACTGTCCACTCGATAACCGTTTCCATCCTCCTTTGGAAGGATCCGACGGATACGGTCTGTTGTAGTGAGCCAGAGGGTTCCGTCCTCCCGCTCTTCGAGATGGACGATGTAAGGAGCATTCCCATCTTCCCCCGGAGGTATCCCTTTAAGATAGTCCCCCTTTTCTCTGGCCGGGCGAACTCCGATCTTTTTTCCCTTTGGGATCGGTTCGAAAAGGCCTTGCTCGGTCCCTAAATAGAACCTTCCTTGAAGACGTTGGAGATTCACATCAACCCCCGGGAGTTGCTCCCTTTGGAACTCCCTGATCCTAAGACCGGAAAGGACCTTTGGACCTTTTTTGAAGGATACTGTGTCGGGAAAGCCCGCGTCCCAAAGCTTACTGCGTTCAATATCAAGGAACTGGATGCTTTTTTCTCCAAAGATCAATACGAAGCTCAGCCACCCTTTTCGGTAGAGGGGATCATCCTTTTGGATGCGCTGCACCGCCTTGATCCCCTGTGGAACATCCCGTATCCTCAAGCGAGGCTCCACTCTTTTCCCATGATCCTCCAAAAGGGTCACCCCTTCCCTTCCGGCTGTTGCTATAAGGTGGGTGTCTTTTAGCGAAAAGGATTCGACGGAGTAGCTATGAGTATTAAGGAGGAGCATCTTTTCCTCTTTTGGACCATCGGTAGGAAGAGCAAAAAGCCCTTCATTCCCTCCAGCGACCAGTAAAGCATTCCTGGCGGGATGCGGAGCGGCTTCAACCTCGTAGGAAGCGATCTCGAAGTCGCCATACCGTTTCCACTCATTAGATGCGGAAAAACCCTCAGGAGCTGCGTTCTCCCTTCGGTAAACCCCTTGATAAGTGCCAATATAGAGGTCTCCGTCCTCTCGGATCACCTTTTCCACACCGCCTGAAAAAGCTTCTCCTTCCCAAACGAAGGTTCGCGGATCTCCAAGATGCCATTTGGCGCCCCCTTTGTTCGTCCCACTCCAAAAGACCCCCGACCCCGTGGGTGCTTCTGCCGTATTCCAAACGAAAGGGGACGGCATTCCATTCTTCTGGGTGATCCGTTTTAAAGGGCAAGCATTGCTGTCCAAGAGGATGACCCCGTTGTTCAGGGTGTTCACGAGAAAAGAAGCATTCCAGGGATTTTCGCGATCGGGGAGGGCCTGAGCGCTATAAATCCTGAAACGTCCTTCCAATCCCCGACATTCCTTTCCGAGCTTTTCCGTCCGCTCACCCTCATCAGCAGTTGGATCGTAACGGAAGACTCCTTTGCTACGGCTACAAAAAAGGACCTCCTTCCCCTCCGTGGCACCGGGGACATCATCCAGTACGGTCTTGATGGTCATCCCGGCCAAGCGTTCGGTGCCCGGCATTAAAAGGCTATCCGCGATATGGCGGGAAGAAGTCCTTTCTGATCGGAGCCCCCGGATCGCATAGAACCCTTTTTTGACACTTTGAACCCAAAGTTTCCCATCGATCTTATGGATGCGATAAAAACGGAGGTCAGGCTTAAAACTGAAAACCCCTTTTCCGTCGTATATAAAGAGGCGATCGTAGGGATCAAAAGCGACCCGGTCCCCTAAGGTCCTTACATTCCAGACGATGTTGAAATCCTTAAGGCTATCAGGAACTTTTTTCATCAAGGATACATAGCGGAGATCACCGACGTCTTTTCGGCTGCTGTCCCCTTCCCCTCCAGCACTCGGTGGGATCGGTTCCATGTACCCCATTTCACCACGCCCCCCGACCCATATGCGCCCATTTTGGTCGATCGCAAGCCCCATCATCGGGACTCCGTCCTTCATCATATAAGACTCCCAACTCTTCCCGTTATATTGAAAAAGCTTCGGATTCCCAGTGAACCAGACCGTCCCTTGCGATCCAGCTGAAACATTGAAAAGTTGGTGATGCCCGCCGTAAACGTCGGGGGGGAACGCCTCGATCAGGGGATCCAAAGGTTGGGCAGGACTCCGGTAAGGGAGCACGATCGAGCAAAAAAGGAGCAATGGAACGAAAAAAGCCCCCTTTCTCAAATGGCGCTTCATTTTTAATAGCATCGATCGAATGGCCGGTATCGAAGAAAGGTTTTCGATCAAAGAAATAAGATCCTGAGGGAACGACCGGCTCTCACCCTCACCCCTCCTAGAACCTTCATGATCCTTGGTGGAGAAGATCTTTGATAAGAGAAAAGGATACCAAG
>CAZOSO010000164.1:0-3413 GCA_964582635.1 uncultured Weeksellaceae bacterium
TCTTCCAGTGTTTTACCAGAGATGCTCACCAGGAGTTGCTTAAAAGGGCCATATCGGAATTTCTTGCCTTTCGGTCCCCCGAATTGATCGGCGTATCCATCGGAAAAGATATAGAGCATATCCCCTTTTTGAACTTGGATGGGGAACGTCGCAAAGTCGTCTTCGGCGTATTCGTCATAACCCACAGGCATCGGATCGCCTTTGATCTCGATACCGTCGGATGATTTTCTGAAAGGTTTGAGGCGGTCCTGTACGGAACGATCACGATCGTTCCGTACGAGCAGGTCATCCGCAGCGATCCCTTCTCTCACTACATACAATGGATTTTGAGCACCCGCGAATTCGATCGTCTTATTCTCATTGCCAATGAGCGGGATTTTGAGAAGCGCTGCATCCATACCATCCTTGGCGGTATGATCCGCTTTAGCTCCGCTTAATTCCCTCACCACACGCTCTCGTAAGTTCGTTAACACTTCTCCGGGGCTCGGGGTATCAAGGCTGTTCATGATCTCGTTGAGTTGACTGATGCCCAACATGGACATGAAAGCACCGGGTACGCCGTGTCCCGTACAATCGACCGCAGCAATATAAAGGTGCCCTTGTTGCTCCCTGGCCCAATAAAAATCTCCCGAAACCTTGGCTTGGGGCTTGAAAAGGATGAAGTGCTCGGGTAGATGGGGGGAGATCTGTTCCTCGGCCTGAAGCAGGGCTTGTTGGATCGTTCGAGCGTAATCGATGCTTTCCTCGATCTCCTGGTGGGCAGCTTCGACCTGTTCTTTCTGATCTTTCACTTCCTGCTTCTCTTGCTCGAGTTCCTGGTTTTTCTGCTGAATTTCCCGAGTGCGTTGTTCAACCGTACGCTCCAATTTCTCCTTTTGCGCTCTTAAGCGTCTTCCGTTGAGCCAGAGCAGGATCCAGAAAAAACCTATACCCGCGATCGTGTAGGCACTATAAGCTGGCCAGGTGCGATACCAAGGGGGGAGAATGCGAAAGCGATAGCTGGCCATCCGGCTTTCTTTCCCATAAACGTTCTTCGCCTTTACCTGAAAAACGTACGCTCCTTCAGCTAGATTGGTGTATTCTTTGAAGGTTTTCTTTTTCCAGGAGCTCCATTCTTCTTCGAACCCCCGGAGCCGATAACGGTAGCTCAATGCCTCCGAACGTTCGAAAAAAGGAGATGCAAAACGGAAGCGCAGGTTCTTCAGAGAATAGGGCAGTCGGGGAGTGGATCCCTGCCCCGTGTCCCGTTGATGGTCCAAAAGCGGGTCGTCGCTCTTTCTGGAGAACGGGAAGCCGTGATAAAGCACGCTGTCCCTTTTTGCATCCTCTTCTTGAAAGATGCCGCGGACTCTACGGATCGAAGCGGTATATGCACGGTCGAAGCTTTTCTTCACCCTCGCGTTGTAGCGGACGATGCCATCGCTCCCACCGATCCAAAGGATGCTGTCCTCGTCGGGGTAGAGGGAGTTCAGGCTTCCGATGTCCAAACCCATGAAAGGAAGGCTATCCACCTTATGACCTTTTTTATTTCGGTAGCGACCCAATTGATAGGTGTTATCCGATCCGATCCAGATGCTCCTTCCCCATCCGCTAGCCATTAAAAAGACCGGTCTGCCTCCGTTTTGCTTTTTCCTTTTTCCTGTGAAAGAAGCCCCAAAGCTGCTATCGGGTCTGAAACGGAAGCTGTCAGATCGGCCTTTCAAGGGCTCAGGTTGGAAGATCCCTTTCCTACCCGTTGCACGGACTCTTCCTTCGATCTTGAAGAAATAGACCCCTTTCCCCAGGATCCCTTCCCTTTTGAAATGTTGACCCTTAACATTTGACACTTTTCCTTCAAGGACCTTTTTGAAGGAAAGTTCCTTAAGCCTTCCGTTCTTATCGTGAAGGGACGTTAAGCTATCTCGGGGAATGCTGACCTGGAGCGCACCACGGGTCCGGAGCCCGCACCAGATCCGAACGGTGTTCGGACCGACGTCCAGTTCGAGGGATTGGGGCCGTTGTTCAGGAAGCTCCGTTAGAAACAGAACGTCCTTCCACTCCGCTTCTTTTTCAGACCAGTGCATTAAACCGCATCCCGCCCTTCCTCCGTGGATCATCCATCGATGACCTTCCGGCCCATCTTCGGTGACCAAGTATTGCGTGACGTTCGGGCTGAGTTGCGACCACCGATCAGCTCCTTTCGTCAGTTCGAGTTGATAAAGGTCCTTTCCACCGACCAGGATCCCCCCTTCTTGATGCAACGGGTCAGGGGTGATCAGCTGGAAGGTCTCCATGCTCTTCAAACGTTCGATGGAGCTCGATGCCAAGTGAGCTTGCTCGGCAGGAAGGCTATGGACCCCTTGATCGGACCCGAAGAACAAGCGGTCCCGATAGCTGGTGATGCCACGGACATTGCCCACATAGTCCTCCCCTTCGTAAGCATAAGTTCGGGGATCGCCGAATTCGATCCTGGCGATCCCCTTGTTGGTGACGCACCAAAGGTTCCCTGAACCAGGTGCTCCGGGCATAGCTTGCCAAACGTAATCCGACGGGAGGCCTTCGTCCCGGCCTAAAGAAAGGACCAGTTCTCCTTTGGTGTTAAGAAAGTTCAATCCCTGATCTCTTGTGGCCAGGGTCAGTACCGCGTTCCATGTGTTGGAGCTCAAACCGGCTTTTGTTTTCCTTCCTTCTTCATGAGGAGCGGTCCCGGAAAGAGCAGTGGCTGACATGACCGTCCCCAGCTCGTTATCACGGTTCGAACGGAACGTCCGGACCTCTGCGCTCGATGCTCCTTTTGCTTTACGCTCCAGGATAAAAAGCCCTTTCTTGCGGGTAACGACCAAATATTCCTTTTTACTTGTTATCCCGGGCACTTCAGGGAGTATGGCCCGGATGTGGGTTCCTTTCAGATCTTCGCTTCCTTTCAGAAAATGGGCCTCTTCCCGAAGCGTCCCTTGAGCCGTCGTGTCGATCCTGTCGCCATCCAATACGAAAAGCCCTTTTCCTCGCTCTTGGATCCATACCTCATTCCCGATATGAAAGGATTTGCCGAAGCTTTCCCGCGGTAGGATGCTGCTAAGACCTGAACTATCGAGCATGAAAAGCGCTCGGGTAGCATTGAAAAAAAGCCGTTCATCCTTCACATGCATCGTTCGGATGATGTCGAAATCCCTGAGGCTATCGGGGACCAAATGCATAAGGGAAACATGGTGAAGCCCTGTTAGCCGGTCTTCATAATCCGGAGGTAGGCTGTCCGGAGCAACCTTCGTCTTGGAGGTCAAGGAGTTCTTCCATTGCATTCCCAGAGGAGCATCCGGGGGTTTCAGGTACCCGAAATTGCTGTGTCCCGCGATCCAGATCCGGCCATTATCGTCGATCTCGATATCGAAAAGGGCCATTCCGTCCACGGTCGGGAACTTTTCCCAATAAGCCCC
>CAZOSO010000165.1:0-1537 GCA_964582635.1 uncultured Weeksellaceae bacterium
AACGTTCCGATGTACGGGTCATCGTGCTCACAGGTGCTGGCGAAAAAGCTTTCGTTGCAGGGGCGGATATTGCTGAATTCGCCGATTTCAGCGTGGAAGAAGGAAAGCAACTCAGCCAGGACGGCCACGATAAGCTCTTCAATAAGCTTGAGCGTTTATCCAAACCTTCGATAGCAGCCGTTAATGGATTTGCATTAGGAGGAGGGTTAGAGCTTGCCATGGCAGCACATATGCGAGTAGCATCTTCCAATGCCAAACTCGGCCTCCCCGAAACCTCTCTAGGTGTGATCCCCGGTTACGGGGGGACTCAGCGTTTGCCCCAACTCGTGGGGAAAGGCAAGGCTTTCGAAATGATCACCACGGCTGGTATGATCAAACCCGACGAAGCCAAAGAATGGGGGCTGGTGAACCATGTGACCGAAAGTGTGGAAGAATGCCGGCAAAAGGCACAAGAGATCGCCGGGAGCATCGCCAAAAATTCGCCCAACGCTATCAGTGTGGCCATCCATGCTGTGAACGCGAACGCGGATAAGACCAAGGATGGCTTCAAAGAGGAAGTGAAAGGCTTCGGGGAATGTTTTGGGACCGAAGATTTTAAAGAGGGGACCGATGCCTTCCTCAATAAGCGGAAACCCGAATTCGGCGGAAACTAAGAAAGGGGCTCATCGTAAACCCTTTGCCGATACCGGCCCCATCTTCACGTTAGTTCCTGTTCAATGTCCTCCATCCGTGCACTGGCCGGTCAGACTGTTATATATGGCCTGAGCAGTATTGTCGGGCGATTTTTGAACTATCTCTTGGTGCCGCTGCACACCTGGATGTTCGTCACCCAGCAGTACGGCATCGTCACGGAGATGTACGCTTACGTGGCTTTTCTGGTGGTCTTGCTCACTTATGGGATGGAGGTGGCGTACTTCCGTTATTCTTCAAGGCAGGACACGAAGCGGTCGAAGGTCTATAGCACCTCCGTCCTCACATTGCTCGGTAGCTCCTCGATCTTCATTCTCCTGTCGGTGATCTTTGCCCAGCCTATCGCTGATTGGCTGAGGTATCCGGATCACTTGGAGTATGTCATCTGGTTCGCCATCATCGTGGGATTGGATGCGGTTTCCACTATCCCTTTGGCCCGCTTAAGGGAGGAAAACCGGGCTAAGCGGTTCGCGGCGGTCAATTTGATCAACATCGGGGTGAACATCGGGCTCAATGTTTTCTTTATCGGCTATCTCATGCCGGCTTATTTGGTCCAAGCAGGGGAGATCGAAAGCGGGGGCTGGTTGGTTCAATGGTTCGGAACGCCCGAATGGCTTCTTTCCCATTTCTACGACCATCAGGTAGGGGTCGGATATGTGTTCATCGCCAATCTAGTGGCCAGCATCGTCAAATTCCTCCTTCTCACACCGACGATGCTCAAGGAACGCTTGAGGCTCGACCCGATCCTCCTACGTCGCCTTCTTGCTTATGGGGCTCCCCTTTTGATCGCTGGCCTGATGGGCATTATCAATGAAACGATCGACCGGATCATGCTGAAACGCATCCT
>CAZOSO010000165.1:1637-3359 GCA_964582635.1 uncultured Weeksellaceae bacterium
GCCTGATGGGCATTATCAATGAAACGATCGACCGGATCATGCTGAAACGCATCCTGATCGACATGAAAGGAAAAGAGGAGGCTCTAGCTCAGGTAGGGATCTATGGAGCGGTCTATAAGATCGCGATCCTCCTTTCCCTCTTCGTTCAAGCCTTCCGATATGCTGCGGAGCCTTTTTTCTTTGCCCGGGAAAAGGATCATGCTCCTGAAAGGACCTATTCACGGGTAATGACCTGGTTCGCGGTCGTCGCTTCCACCCTCTTTTTAGGGGTCTTGCTCTACCTCGATCTGATCAAGCACTTCCTCCGAAAAGAGGCTTATTGGGAAGGGCTTCACATCGTCCCCATTCTGCTCCTTGCTTACGTTTTCTACGGCTTTTTCTACAACCTTTCTTTTTGGTACAAGCTCACGGAGCGGACGCGTTTCGGAGCTTATATTTCCGGTATCGGAGCCCTTGTGACGATCCTGGGGAATTATTTTCTGATCCCTGAACTCGGCTATTTGGGATCGGCTTGGTCCACTTTCGCCTGCTATGGCATCATGGTCCTGGCCTCTTATCTTTTGAGCCGGCGCTATTATGCCATCAGGTATCAATTGACCCGTATAGGGGTCTTTTTGGGAGTCGCTCTTGCGCTTTACGGGATCAGTGAGTACCTTGCCCTTCAAGACCCTTGGCCAAAGTACGGGGTCCACACCCTGTTCTTCTTGTCCTTTTTGGGCTTAGTGGTAGGGGTCCAATGGGATGAGCTGCGCACCTTATTCACAAAAGGAACCGATCATGCAAGTCCGGATCGTCAATAAAAGCAAACATCAACTTCCCGAGTACAAAACAGATGATGCTGCCGGAATGGACCTTTCCGCTGAATTGCAAGAGCCCGTGGTCCTTGAACCCCTCGAAAGGACCCTGATCCCGACCGGGCTCTACATTGAACTTCCGAGAGGATGCGAGGCACAGCTGCGTCCCAGGAGCGGTTTGGCCTACAAGCACGGTATCACCCTTTTGAATAGTCCCGGTACGATCGATGCGGACTATCGGGGGGAGGTCAAAGTCCTTCTCGCTAACGTTTCCAACGCTTCTTTTCGGATCGAAGACGGAGAACGGATCGCCCAAATGGTGATCGCAAAACACGAGCGAGTGGATTGGAAAGAAGTGGAGGTCCTGGACGAGAGTGAAAGGGGTGAAGGAGGGTTCGGAAGCACGGGGAGGTGATCCTTATGCTTCTTTTTTG
Organism: uncultured Weeksellaceae bacterium; assembly: GCA_964582635.1. GTDB lineage: Bacteria > Bacteroidota > Bacteroidia > Flavobacteriales_D > CAYVSK01 > CAZIDL01. The sequence continues at coordinate 2,866 of CAZOSO010000165.1, forward strand.
AAGCGATCACCAAAAAAGTTCCGAAAAGCTTTTTCCCGCGTCGCAAAGATGTTTTCGAGTTTCGGGCGGACCAGGATCGGATGGATCAGATCCCCGAGAGGGCCGAATGGCATCCGATAATGGATGAGGTCTTTCATCATAACCCCTCCTTCACATTCTTCTAAAAAATGCTTGTGGTGCCAAAAAGCATAGGGTCCGCTCCTCTGCTCATCGACGAAATAATATGGGGCTTCTACATGGGTGATCTCGGTGGTCCACCGGATCGGTATCCCGAAAAGGGGCCTTACTCTATATTCCACGATCAATCCGGGATATGCCTCTTCCGGCACTTCCCCTAAGATCTCGAAACCCATCCCTTCCGGTGTGATCCGGGATAGATTCTCGGGGCGCGACAGGAAACGCCAGGCTTCTTCGATTCCGATAGGGAGGAATTGTTGGGTGGTAAAAGTCCGCAAACGGCTCATGGGTCACTTTAACCCGAACCGATCCATTTT
>CAZOSO010000166.1:0-3351 GCA_964582635.1 uncultured Weeksellaceae bacterium
GGGAATTGGGATTTGAGACCGGGATCTTCACCACCGCCGCGTCCATCCCATCCTTGGTCCGCTCCTCGGATCCCTGCCCACTCAGTTCACGCACCACTCGATCCCGGAGCTCGGACAGCACCGCTCCGGGAGTTGGGACCTTCTCGGTGTTCATGATCTCGTTGAGCTGGCTGATGCCGAGCATCGACATAAAAGCTCCCGGCACCCCATGCCCCGTACAATCCACGGCGGCAAAATAGATGTATCCTTTGTGCTCCCGACCCCAGTAAAAATCTCCGGATACCTGGGATTGGGGCTTAAAAAGAATGAAGTGCGAGGGGAAAAGGGAAGAAACATGCTCCTCGGAACCCAAGAGAGCGAACTGGATCTTGCGGGCATAGGCGATGCTGTCCGTGATCTCGCTATGGGCCTCTTGAAGTTTTTCGTGGGCCTGCTCCACCCTTTCCTTTTGCTCTTCTGCGATCGCCCGTTGTCGTTCAGCCTCTTCCCTTTGCTTTTCGGTCTCTCTTTGTTCCTCCTCGACTTCCTTCTTTTGCTCGGAGATAGTCTCATTCGCCTTTTCGAGCTCTTGGTTCTTTTTCTCGACCTTTTCTTTCTGCTCTCTGATCTCCCTTGTCCTTTCCTCCACGACACGCTCCAGTCGCTGTTTTTGAGCATGCAAGCGCCTGCCGTTCAGGAAAACGATCAACCAGATCAAACCAACACCACTGACACCATAAACGGTATATGCGGGCCAAGTTCGATACCATGGAGGCAGGATCCTGAAGCGGTACTCGGCTGTGCTGCTCTCCTTCAGGTAGACATTCCGGGCCTTTACACGAAAAGTGTAAGTTCCCTCCCGAAGGTTCGTATACTCTTTTTTGGTCTCTTGGGTCCATTTGCTCCAGGAGGTGTCGAACCCCGATAGGATGTATCGATACTCGACCGCTTCCTGGCGATCCGGGAACGGTGCAGCGAATTCGAAGGCCATCCGGTTCTTCGCGTACGGTAGCTCGGGAATCCTTCTTTTGGCCTGCTCCGGAACGGGCACCTTCTCTCCTCTGCTCTTGTCCCCCATTATACCGCCTTCCGGAGCCTTCTTCCTGAAGTATCCATTAAAAAGGTCCCGCTCCTTTCCATTCGTTACTTTTTCGATCAGGCAGTTCCAGTCGCCTTCATAGTCCTTTTCGACGTTTTTGAAATAACAGGCCAATCCTCGATCAGCAGCGAACCAGACCCGTTCTTTCTCAGGATATATGGATTGAACACTCCCGATATCCAGGAAACGGAAAGGCAGGCTGTCGATCCGATATCCTTCTTTTTCCGGGATCGATCGCCGGATCCCTTCCTCACTTCCATCATCGATCCAGATCTCCCCTTCGTGGCCTTTCCTGATCAAAAAAAGCTTTCGGTCCCCGTTGCAGAACTGCTCCCCGTAACGACAATCGGGGACGATCCTCCCCTTTTCGTAGCGAAAGAGCCCACGGTCCGTTCCAAAGACCACTCCATCGCTGGAAGGATCCCTGAACACCCATGCTGCTCCTTTCGGCAGGCCGCTCGTACTATCGAAATGGGTTACACGATATCCGCTCAGGGCGGTATCGGTCGCCACCCTGAAGACCCCCTGATTACGCGAACCGGCCCATATCCAAAGGGAATCCGAATCTCCCCGATCGCGCTCCCATGAAAGGGTTGAAATATCGCCCGTGATCTGCTTGACCTGCAAGGCCGTATGCCATTCCCAAACTTCCCCTTTCTTCTTCGGCACATGAACGAAAACCCCCGCTCTCCCCCCGGATATGACCCCTCCTTGGAGGCGGTCGGGACCCCCACCTCTTCCTTTGGGATAGGGTAAAGGGGTGACATCGTTCGTATGTCGATCGAAAATGCGTTCAGCAACGGAAGCTTTTTTCTCATCCAAGGGCTTCGAAAGGACCCCTGAATTCCCTGCAGCGATGATGAGCCGGGAATACGCATCGAGCGATCCGCCCCCTTCGTTCTCGGAGAGGGAAGGGATTCCCTCATAAGTCGCAACATCGAAGCAATAACCGCTCGTTCCTTTCACAAGCTCGAACCCTTCCTTTTTGCCTTGCCACTTCCACAACCCTTGCAAGCTGCTCAGATAAAGGGCCGGATCGCCACGAGAGGACCGTTCGATCGAATTAAGACTGCCATTGAACCACTCCCCTTCTCTGGCGATCGTGAAAGGAGCTCCTGTGTGGAAAAGAGCCATCCCATTGTCCGTGGTCACCCATAAATTCCCCTTATCATCCGGCTCGAGGGACCATATGCTGTTCGAAGGGCAACCATCCTTCCTTTGGACACGGGTCAAGATCCTTCCAGAAGGCCCAGCGAACAGGACCCCTCCATGATTGGTCCCTATCGCGTACGCCGCGCCATAAGGGTTCTTTTCGGGATCGAGCCGGACGGCTCTATAAAGCTGGACCTCTTTCCAATCCACATCCTGAAGAGTGGAGGAACCTTCGATCGGCCTCGAAGGAAAAGGACGGACGGTCCCCTTTTGGGGATGATACTCAAAAGCCCCGTCCTTCTCCGTGAAAACGACCCATAGCTCCCCTTTCCCTTTTAGGCCGAAGATCTTCCGGACCACCCTTCCCTTTTCCGTCAGCTTTTTGGAACCGGGGAGAAGATGTCCTTTCCCTTTCTTGAAGAGGAAGAGCCCCTTATCCCCGTCCTGAACGACGGATCGCCCTTCAGGGGTATGCAAGATATAGAAGCTACTATCCGGCCGGGCCACTTCGATGGAGTCCCTGTGGAAAGTAATGAGCTCCTCTTTGGATAGGAAACGGAGCTTATCTTCCTTGCATTGAATGCTCCAGATCGGGGCAAAGGACCTTAAAGAATCTGGAAGACGATCTTTTAAGGAATTCGGAACGAAAGCGCCGGTACTGTCGACCGAGAGATAACCCATCGTCCCCTGACCGCCATAAAAAAGCCTGCCATCGGGTCCTAATTCCATGGACATCACATATTTCCCCGATCCGATAGGGATCCGATCAAAGCCTTCTCCATTATATACTAAGATCGAACTGTAAGTACCGAAAATGGTCCGGCCATCTGGCATGGACTGAGCATTGAAGATCTGACCATGGGTCCGCTTCTCCTCCATGGAAAAGGTGGAGATCTCAGGAGGAAGGGTCTGTCCTGATGCCAGAAAAGGAAGGAAAATGCTAGCAGCAAGGAGGGGGAGCAGCGGGCCTTTTCGAAGGACTGAGGGCATGAATAGCGGGGTCAGAAGGGATCAAAGTGGAAAGATAAAAAGGGAGCAAAGCTTCACAAACAGATCCCCACTACCACCACATCATCGATCTGCTCCTGCTCGCCCTCGGCCTTCCACTCCTCAAAGACCCG
>CAZOSO010000167.1:0-3295 GCA_964582635.1 uncultured Weeksellaceae bacterium
CTTGGAAGCCGTCCATGTCCTTCGCACCGATATTCAACTTGTCATCGACCTGGAGGCCTTTGACAAAGCGATAACCAGCGCTGACATCCAAGACCGCGGAAGAGCAAAGGCGAACACCGACCCCGAGGTCGGGCTTGATGACGAAGACATCGTCTTCCATCACGGTCAGATCGTGCTCTCCATCGACATAATCCTCAAGGGTCCCTTCGACCGTTCCATAACCCACTTGAAGTCCCCATTTCGGGTGGATGGGTTTATTGATGAAAGGATGTCCTCCGATCATGAGGCCTGCTTGACTGCTCTTGATATCGAGCTCTTCTCCGTTGTAAGCTTCTGCCCGTTTGGAGACCGAACTTCCTTTTCCGTACGCTCCCACATAGAACCCGCAGTTGAAGAGAAGGCCTCCACCTCCTCCAGCACCGAGCGAACCGCCGAGTTCACTGCTGGTATAAGCCCCCATAGGGGCACCAAAACCTTTGGAAGAAAAACTTTTCTTGCTCAGGCATTCGCTGATACAGCACCCTTCTCCGTCTCCACTACAGGTTTTGCTCGTATCGGTCTGAGCCCTTAGCGGAGCGACATAAGAAAGGGTTCCGATGAAGAAGAGGGCGATCGTTGCGGTCCGTAGGCTTTTCATAAGGTTTCTTTTTTACTCCCTGACCCTTAAAGATAAAAAAGCTTTACGATCAGGTCTTATTTTAGACAAAAGCAATGCCGGAATGGTTCACAAAATGAGGGCTTTTCTTCTTTTAAAGTTCAGCTCTCCGCTCCGTACATCCGCTCATAGTACGCTTGATAGGCCCCGCTCGTAACCCGTTGAAGCCATTCTTTGTTCTCGAGATACCACTCGACGGTCTGCTCGAGGCCTTCCTCGAAAGTGATGGAAGGTCGCCAACCGAGCTCGCTCTCGATCTTGGAAGGATCGATCGCATAGCGAAGGTCGTGGCCTTTGCGGTCGCTCACGAACTCGATGAGCTGTTCGGAACGGCCTTCCTCCCTCCCCAGTTTCTGGTCCATGATCCGACAGAGGGTTCTCACCAGATCGATGTTCCGCCATTCGTTCTTACCACCGATGTTGTAAGTGGAACCGGGCTTTCCGCTTTCCAGGACCCGCTCGAGGGCCATCGCGTGATCCTTGACCCAAAGCCAATCCCTGACGTTCTCCCCTTTTCCGTATACCGGCAACTTGGCCTCCTTTTCGATGTTGTTGATCATCAGAGGGATGAGCTTTTCGGGGAATTGGTTGGGGCCGTAATTGTTGGAGCAATTGGTGATAAGGATGGGAAGCCCGAAGGTGTTGTGGTAAGCCCGGACCAGATGATCGGAGCTCGCTTTGGAGGCCGCGTACGGACTTTTCGGGTCGTAGGGGGTCTCCTCGGTGAAATAACCGGAATCGCCGAGGCTTCCATAGACCTCATCGGTGCTCACGTGGAGGAAGCGTTTGTCCTCCATCTCCCCTTCCCAATGCGAACGAGCCGCATCGAGCAAATTCAAGGTCCCTTCCACATTGGTCCGGATGAAAGCCCTTGGATCATCGATGGAGCGGTCCACATGCGATTCGGCCGCTAAATGGATCACTGCATCGGGAGCTTCGTCCCGGAACAGCTCATCGAGCGTGTCCCGATCCCGGATATCGCCCTTGACAAAACGGTAATTGGAAGCCCCTTCCACATCGCTCAGATTCTCAAGATTGCCCGCATAAGTAAGCGTATCCAGGTTGAGGATCGTTGAGGCCGAATAGCGCTCTACAAAATGTCGGACCACATGGGAGCCGATAAAGCCGGCCCCTCCGGTGATCAAGATCTTTTTTTCTCGATCGCTAGCTGCCATAAAAGCTTTTTAAAGGCTCATGTAATCGAGCTCGTCGACGCTGTCCTTGTAAAGCCCCTTGATATCCACCAGGATGCCCTTTTCATCCATCAATTTTTTGAAATAGGCTTCATCCAGGACTTTGTACTCATCGTGATCGATGGTGACGATCACCGCATCGTAGGGTGCGGAAGCCTCTTCGGCCAAGGGGAACCCGTATTCCCGTCGGACTTCCTCGCTGGAGGCATGGGGGTCCACAACCTCCACCTGGACTCCGAAAGATTCGAGTTCATGGACCACATCGACCACCTTGGAGTTCCGGATATCGCTCACGTTGTTCTTAAAAGTGGCTCCCATCACAAGGACCCGCGAATTCAGGACATTCTTATCCTTGGCGATGATCCTCTTCACCGTTTGCTTCCCGATGTAGAAGCCCATGGAATCGTTCACATAGCGTCCCGAATTGATCACCTTGGCATGATAGCCCAACTCCCGGGCTTTATGGGTCAAATAATAGGGGTCGACCCCGATGCAGTGACCACCCACCAAACCCGGCGTAAAGCGAAGGAAGTTCCATTTGGTAGCCGCGGCATCGAGCACGTCATAAGTGTTCACACCGACCCGATCGAAGATGATCGAGAGTTCATTGATCAGCGCGATGTTCACATCCCGCTGCGTATTCTCGATCACCTTGGCAGCTTCCGCCACTTTCATCGAAGGGGCTTGATGAACCCCGGCATCGACCACGAGCTCATAAAGCTCGGCAATAGCTCCGAGGGCTTCGGAGCAACACCCGGATACCACTTTCTTGATCGTACGGATCGTGTTCTTTTTATCGCCCGGATTGATCCGTTCAGGGGAATAGCCCACCCAAAAGTCATCGCAGAACTTCAAGCCCGAACGTTCCTCGAGGATCGGCACGCAATCCTCCTCGGTACATCCCGGATAAACGGTGGATTCGTAGATCACCAGATCCCCTTTTTCGAGCACATCCCCTACCATCTCAGAAGCCTTGAGCACAGGCCCAAGATCGGGTTGACGGCTTTCATCGATGGGAGTCGGGACTCCAACTATGAACACGCTCGCCTTTCCCAGGTCCTCCGGCTTCGAACTGAAAACGATATCGCACCCCTCAAAGGCGGATGATGGCAGTTCCTCGCTGGGATCCTCGTTCTTTTTCAGCGACTCGACACGTTCAGAGGAGATATCGAACCCCAGAACGGGTACTTCCTTGGCGAATTCCAAAGCGATAGGGAGTCCGACATAGCCAAGGCCGATCACGGCCAATCGCTGTTCCCCATCACGAAGTTCCTGAACGATCGATCGTGCCATTGTTCTTTGCTGTATAAATGCGTTCGATGATATCCACGACCTTCAACCCTTCGAGGGCGTTCGTTGTGGCCGAAGTGCGTCCTTTCAGGGTGTCGACCACGTTTTGAATGATGAAGTGATGATTGGCCGCACTTCCTTGATAGCTTCCATAATC
>CAZOSO010000168.1:0-3229 GCA_964582635.1 uncultured Weeksellaceae bacterium
CCCTGATAGGATCATCGAACAAAAGACTGTAAAAAGCGAACAGATCGGTAAAGAGAGCAAGCGTCTGATCATATAAATAATGCCTTGGTAAAGGCTTGTTTTTCTGAGAAAGAGTTGATAACTAAGTTACGATTCATTAAAGAGGTCAACCCATTATGATCCGCCGAGATCTGTATTAATTGGGATTTAAAGGATCGTTGGAGCTAGAAATGATCTGTTAAGATGATTTGGCCTTGAGTGGAAGTCGAAAGGATTGCTATTTACCGAGTGATGAAACGTTCTTTTTACATGGCGTGAAAGTTCCTAAAAGCCTTTAAAGCTTCATAAATTAGCAAAAAGGGTCTAGCTGCTCGATCTGCGAGCTCCTTTTGCCCATAAACGGAAAGCATGAATAAGTTCCCGATCGCCGAGCTGGATCATACTTGGTGCCGCATTTCGGCCATGGCCGGGATTCTTCTTCTCATGATCGTATGTTTTCCTGTAGTTTCCTATAGCGGGGGGCTGGATTCGCTCAAAGCCCGGTTGCAGGAGGACCTGTCCGATACAGCGCGAGGGAAAACTTTGAATGAACTGGCCTTGAAATCGGTCTATTCCGAACCCGAAAAGGCCAAGGGATATGCCGAGCAGGCCCTGTCCCTGGGAAAAGGGGCTGGTCAAAAAAAGATGATGGCAAAATCCCATCATGCCATCGGGCTTTATTATTACCTCCAAGGTGACCTTTCTAAATGCTTGGAGCATTGGAAGAAGGCCTTGAGCTTGCGAAAAGAAGCCGGGGCCCGAAAAGGGGTCATCGCAACGCGCGGGAACATCGGGGTCCTTTACCAAAGACAAAGCGAATATTCCAAAGCCTTGAACCAATACCGAACGGCGCTCGAAGAAGCTAAAGAGTTGGGGGCCAAAAAGTTAATGGCCAACAATCATGGCAATATCGGGGTGGTCTACGCCAAACAGGGGCATTATCCCAAAGCTTTGGAGCATTATTACGATGCCTTAAAGATCGGAGAAGAGCTGAACGATAAAAAATTGATGGCTGATAATCGTGGAAATATCGGGAACATCAATCAAGAGCAGGGCAACTATGAGAAGGCCATCAAAAATTACCAACGGTCTCTGGATCTCGCGGAGGAATTGAACAATAAGAGCTTAATAGGCAATGCCCTCGTCAACATCGGAGAGGTCCACAAAGAGCGGAGGGAGCTTTCCAAAGCACTGGAGCATTATTTCAGATCGTTGCGGGTCAGGAAAGAGCTCGGGGATCGAAAAGGGATCGCCAATACCCTTGGGAACATCGGAACCCTTTATTTTCTGGGTTATGAACGAGGAAAAGGGGTTTCAGAAGAGGGGGAAAGGGATAGTCTTCGTTTGGTGGGTAGGGGTGGTGAGCGCATCCCTTATGAAGAGCTTTTGGATTCGGCCCTCGCTTTTCAGAAAAGGGCTTTCGATATGAGGAAGTCCATAGGGGATCGTCGTGGATTGACCTTCAGCCTGAACGCCCTCGGGAAGATCCACATGCGTAAGGGGCGGACCGATAAGGCCCTTCAGTTTTTTCGCCGCTCGTATTCTATCTCCACCGATATCGGCGCTCTAACTCGAAAGATGAAAACTTCAAAGCAACTCTATCAAGTGTTCAAGCGATCGGACCTCGCCGATAGCTCCTTGCTCTGGCTTGAACGTTACACCGCCTATAAAGACAGCGTTTTCAATAAGGAGAAACAAAAAGCTCTTGGCAAACAGGAAGCTCGCTACAAGTTCGAAAAGAAACTCCTCGAACAACGCAAAGAGCAAGAGAAACAAGCCGCCTTGGCCCGAGAAAGGAACCGTCGGCAGCGGATCATCATCTACGCGGGGGCAGGAGGGTTGCTTCTGACCCTGGCATTTGCTTTCGTGGTCGTGAACCGGCTCCGGGTCACTCGGCAACAAAAACGCCTGATCGAAGAGCAAAAAGGGCTCGTTGAGGAAAAGAACCGGGAGATCACGGATTCGATCAATTATGCCAAACGGTTGCAAGAGGCCATTTTACCTCCCCAAGATCTTCTCGATGAGCATCTGAAGGAATATTTCATCCTTTTCAAACCGAAAGAGCTCGTTAGCGGGGATTTCTATTTCATGGATGTGTTGGAGGAAAACGGGAAAAAACTGGTCTATTACTCAGCGGCAGATTGTACCGGGCATGGGGTTCCCGGAGCGATGGTCAGTATGGTAGGTGCCAATGGTCTGAATCGCTGCATCCGCGAATTTGGCTTGAGAGACCCCGGATCCATTCTCGAAAAGCTCAGCGAACTAGTGGCCGAGCATTTCTTTCAAAGCGAGGAACGGATCCGCGATGGGATGGACCTCGCCTTATGCTGCCTTGAAGAGAAGGATGGCCGCTTTCAGAAGGTCCATTTCTCGGGAGCGAACAATCCCCTTTGGCTCATCAATCCTGAGCGCGATAGCTGGCCTGAAGAGGGAATGGCTTTTCGCCAGGGCGGGGGAGTAGAGATCCCGGCTACCCGGAAGTCCATCGGCTATACCGAAGAGCCCGTACCCTTTGCTTCCCATGTCATCGAGCTCGAACAAGGAGATTCCTTGTATACCTTTTCCGACGGTTTCCCCGATCAGTTCGGAGGAGAAAAGGGCAAGAAATTCAAGACCGCCAACTTTAAAAGCCTTTTCCTCTCTATCCAGAATAAGGGCATGGAGGAGCAAAAGACCTATATCGACCGGACCTTGGAAGAATGGAAGGGAGACCTGGAACAGGTCGATGACATCTGCGTGGTCGGCGTCCGTGTTTGATGAAGGGACCGAATTATGGGAACCCCAGTAGGGATAGGTCGCGACCTATCCCTACTGGCCGGTACCCATTTTAAGATCGCTACCGGATCTTTCAAAAGGGCTAACACGCGGATGAAGGTCATTTCTCTAGTACCTTCACTTTGGAATCGTGGATCGTGGGCCCCATGTAATTGGTGACATAAGTCCCGGCCGCTTTCACTTTCATCCCTTCCTCGAGTTCGCTTTGCCGTTCCTCACTCTGGAGGTTGACCGTCACGTCATCCATACGTTCATCGGTTCCGACCTTCAGGCTGATGGTCGGTCCGCTTTCGTCCGTTTTGGGATCGGTGTATGTTCCTTTCCCCTTGATCACACCGGTCACTGCCATCGTTTTCCCCTTGTATTTCTTAAGTGGGGCCATAAAATCTCCTTTATCGCTCTCTTTGGCTTTTTTCTTGGCCTTTTGATATTCTTT
>CAZOSO010000169.1:0-3103 GCA_964582635.1 uncultured Weeksellaceae bacterium
CATTACACCCAAGTCAAGGATGAAGTGTGGATGTTGAGTAAAGACCATCTTCTCATCGATTTCAATGTAAGCGACAAAGCCTGGGGCTTTTACGGGCGCAAGACCACCAGCTATACCAACTTCAGGATCAATGAGCCTCAACCTCCTGAATTCTTCAAGGGCATGGAAGAGGTGATCGTGAAGGACAGCGCCGACGACAGGAGCAGATCTTATTGGAAAAAGAACAGGCATATGCCGCTCTCTGAAAAGGAGCGGAAGATCTATTCGATGGTGGATACCATGAAAACCCTTCCCCAGTTCAAAAGCTGGGTGGATGTGATCTCCCTGATCGTAGAAGGGTATTACGATCGAAAAGGCCTCGATTTCGGCCCTTATTTCAACCTTTACAGCTGGAATCCCATCGAAGGACACCGTTTCCGTTTAGGGGTGAAAACGAATCCCCGCTTCAACAAAAGGTTCGAGATCGGAGGCTACGCCGCTTATGGGCTTAAGGATCAGCGCTTCAAATATGGAGGACACCTTCGCTATTACCTGAGCAAAAAACCTCGACAAAAGGTGAGAGCGGAATATTCTAAAGATGTGGAACAATTGGGACAAAGCCCGAACGCCTTCAGGGAGGATAACATCCTTTCCTCATTCCTCAGGCGGAATCCGGCCACGAAACTCACCATGGTCGAGGAATGGAAAGGATCCTTTCAACACGAATGGTTCCGAGGCTTTTCTTCCCGGATAATCTACAAAGACCGAAGCCTCGAACCTCTTGGAGACCTCAAAGAAGAGGGGACCCAACGCTGGTACAATGGGATCAAAAAGATCCGTACCCGCGACCTATCCTTTTATACGAGGTTCGCTTACAATGAAAAATTCGTTTCGAACGATTACGACCGGGTCTCCCTTGGCACCGATTATCCCATCCTCGAGTTCCAATACACCCGTTCGGACGATGACATCCTCCCCACCGATTACGATTATCAAAAGCTGGAAATGCGCCTCGATCATGATTTTCCGGTGGGAGTGCTCGGGAATATCCACTATCGGGTCAATGCCGGCAAGGTATTTGGAAAGCTCCCCTATCCCCTCCTTAAAGTCCACGAGGGCAATGCCACCTATTTCTATGACAAGGCGGCCTATAACATGATGAACCTTTTCGAGTTCATTAGCGATCGATATGTGGGAGTCTCCGTAAGCCATCACCTCGACGGTTTTTTCCTGAACCGCATTCCCCTCTTCCGCCGATTGAAGTTCCGGGAAGTGGTCACTTTCAAAGGAGTGGTGGGGGAACTGCGCGATGAACATAAGCAAGTGATGCCCCTTTTGGATGGAATGAAGACCTTGAAAAAGCCCTATATGGAAGTGGGGGTCGGTGTCGAGAATATCTTCAAGATCTTTCGCATCGATGGAATATGGCGATTGACCCATTTGGACCAGCAAGCCTCGCGCTTCGGCCTCCGTGGAACGATGCAGATCAAATTCTGAATGGCCCTATATACGGAGAATATCGTTAAAAGCTATCGGGGAAAGCGGGTCGTCAACGATGTGTCCATCACTTTGGAACAAGGGGAGATCGTAGGCTTGCTAGGCCCGAACGGCGCTGGAAAGACCACCTCGTTCTATATGATCGTCGGCCTGGTAAAGCCCGATGAAGGGTCCGTTTACATGAACGCGAACAGGATCACCAAGGAGCCCATGTACAAAAGGGCTAAGCGAGGGATCGGATATCTCCCTCAAGAATCTTCCATTTTCCGGAAATTAACAGTGGAAGACAACTTGAGAGCGGTCCTTCAGATGACGAAGCTCTCTAAAAAGGAACAAAAAGAACGCCTCGAATCCTTACTCGAGGAATTCGGGATCGAGGACGTTCGAAAGAGCCGAGGGGACAAGTTATCGGGAGGAGAGCGCCGTAGGACCGAGATCGCTAGAGCGCTTGCGACGGATCCCGACCACATCCTCCTCGATGAACCTTTTGCAGGGGTCGACCCCATCGCGGTGGAGGACATCCAAAGCATCGTTTCACGCCTCAAAGACAAAGGCATTGGGATCCTGATCACGGACCATAACGTCCAGGAAACGCTTTCGATCACGGACCGAGCTTATCTCCTTTTCGAAGGGAGCATTCTTAAAGCCGGGACGGCCGAAGAACTGGCGAACGATGAAAAGGTCCGCAAGGTCTATCTGGGGCAACATTTCGAACTGAAGCGGAAACGCAGCTAGCCTGCTTCCCCATGACTCCCTAATTTTGCCACAAAGCTCAACTATGGAGATCCGATCCTTCACCTTCAACCCTTTCATGGAGAACACTTACATCCTTGTGGATGAGAACAGCAAGGAATGCCTCATCATCGACCCGGGATGCTATGAAGGGTCCGAACAGGAAGCGCTCCAGAACGCTATCTCCGATCAGGGGCTGAAACCCGTGAAACTGGTGCAGACCCATTGCCATATCGACCACGTCCTGGGGACGAACTTCGTTTGCAACACCTACGGGCTCAAGCCCGAAATGCACGAGAACGAACAGGTCTTGATGGACGGGGTGAAAGAATACGCACCCGTTTATGGCTTCCGGTTTGAGGAACCGCCTCGTCCGGATCATTACATCCAAGAAGGCGAAAAGCTTCGCTTCGGGGATACAGAACTGGATGTGCTTTTGGTCCCCGGTCACGCTCCGGGGCATATCGTGCTTTACGATGAGCCCGGAAAGCAGCTCATCGGAGGTGATGTCCTCTTTCAAGGGGGCATCGGCCGAACCGACTTCCCCCATTGCGATCACGAAGCGTTGATCAAAGGGATCAAAGAGAAGCTCTTCGCCTTGCCCGATGAGGTCGAGGTCCATCCCGGCCACGGCCCACCCACTACGATCGGGGAAGAGAAAAAGATGAATCCGTTCGTAGGACAATTGGCAGGGGGAATCGGTAGCTAAAACGCCCTTTTTCGCCTCCCTGCTCAGAGGCCGTGCTTTCAGCGCCCCTTCTTCATCTTGCTCCATATTCGGAAACAGCAAGATGAAGAGACCCCCTAAAAGGAATGGATCGGCTTTTAAGATCTTCTTTTTCCTTACCATTGTTCAAGTGAAAGCAGCCGTCCATACAAGATATGGCCCTCCGGA
>CAZOSO010000170.1:0-3097 GCA_964582635.1 uncultured Weeksellaceae bacterium
GGGATCCGCACCACGCTCCCCTTTTGCCGGTATGCTGTACAGCACCCGAGTTTCAAAGACGCTTCTTTCGACACGCATTTCGTGAAAGAACATTTCAGCGATCCCAGCGTCCTTCAGGACAAGAAAGAGGACGAAGCCGAACTGGCTTCGATCCTCTCCGCCTACCTTTATCAGGGACAAAAAAGCTCCAAGGTCTCTATGACGCGTGATGGCAGGATGACGGATTGGAAAAGACGCCGTGCACGCTGGCTCCAAAGGAATTGAGGAAGCTTTGCGCCGGAACCAGAAACCCGCCTTTTTCGTAACAAGAAGGCATGCAATGTTTAAAGAGGTATAACGTCCTTTGCTCCCTCTTCCTTTCTTTCCCCCTTTTAGGGGTGAACGGGGGACTTATCGCTCAAGAGCTTCCTTCGGAGAAAGCGGATTCGACGCGCTGGTATTCGACCATCCTGGAAGATGGGGACACTTTGGCTCGTGTGCGCAAGGCGGAAGTAGTGATCGATGGGCAAAAAGAAAAGAAAAGCGCTGCTTATTGGCGCAAATACGAGCGATTGAAACCCAAGGTCATCAAGGTCTACCCCTATGCGGAAGTGGCCGGCCTCCTTTTGGAACACTATGAAGAGCGCTTGGGGGATATGGAAATGGAGGCCCGTCGGAAGCTTTATATGAAGAAGGTGGAAGATCAGCTCAAAGCCGAGTTCAAGGACGACATCACCGACCTTACGATCAGCGAAGGGCGGATCCTCATGAAACTCATCGACCGGGAGACCGGAACGACCTCTTTCAAGATCATCAAGGACTTTCGGGGAAAGCTAGCTGCCTATTTCTGGCAAGGGGTGGCCAAGGTCTTCGGGCACGACCTAAGGGCGCGTTACGACCCCGTAGATGAGGACCGCGTGATGGAGGACATCGTGCTCGATATCCGCTCGGGGAAGCTGGAAATCCCTGAGCGGGCTCCGAAAAGTGAGAAAGTCCGAAAACTGCTCCGAGCAGAAACGGATGTGAGCCGCTGGTGGAAATTGAAAAGCTGAGCCCTCCTTTCGAAGCTCAGCTTTCCGCCCGCTGTTTCAGTTCTTGTGTATCCACGATGATCTCGGAATGTAGCGTGCGATGGACCGGGCATTTATTCGCGATCTCCAAGAGCCTGGAGCGCTGATCATCGTCCAGATCCCCTTCCATTTCGATAGAGCGGGTAAAGCGGTCCAACTTTCCCTTTTCCGTTTCCGATTCCTCACGGTCCTCAGCGTAAACATGGTCGTGTGAAAGGTGCACCCTTGCTTCCTGAAGGTCCCAGCCTTTTCGCTTCGCGTACATATGGAGGGTAAGGGAAGTACAGGATCCCAGAGCGGCCATCAACAATCGATAAGGGTCGGGCCCCATGTCATTCCCCCCTGCTTTTTCAGGCTCATCCGCTAGCAAGCGGTGCTTCCCTGCGGCGATCTCGGTCGTAAAGCTTTGGGAGGTCGTTCGTGCAGCCACCTGATCTTCGGTATTCCATTCTTCAGGGGCTGGCGTCAGATACTTGGTGACCCAGGTCGCGATCATTTTTCCCGCGTAAACGGAATCCTCTTGCCTTGATAGCAAATGATCGGCCCCGTCGAGGGAAATGAAACTTTTGGGATGATGAGCGGCCTGATAGATGCGGCGGGCATTGTCGATGCCAACGATCCGATCTTGAGGGGAATGCATCACCAACACGGGCTTCCGAAGCTTCGCCAGTTCCCCCTCAGGGTGATGGGACCCGATATCATCGATGAACTCTTTTTTGATCGTGAAAGGCCGTCCCCCGATCTTTACTTCGGCAGACCCTTCTTGTTCGATGGTGGAAAGATCTTGCTGAAAATGAGCGGTCACGTGCTCCGGATCCGCTGGAGCCCCGATCGTGGCCACAGCTTCGATATGCTCCAGTTGGGAGGCCGCTAATAGGACCGCCGCACCGCCCAAAGAATGGCCGATCAAAATGGAAGGAGCTTCATAATGCCTTCCTAAATGCTCGGCGGCTTTGACGAGATCGTCCACATTGGAAGAAAGGTGGGTTTCGGAAAAATCCCCTTCGCTTTCCCCTAACCCCGTGAAGTCGAAACGAAGTACCGCAATGCCTTCAGCCGTCAAGCCCTTGCTCACATTCCCCAAGCTCTTAAGATCCTTGCTGCAGGTGAAACAATGAGCCAGTAAGGCAAAAGCACGGGGTTTTTTATCCACAGGCCACTCGAGCCTTGCGGATAGGGTTTCACCATCTTTGTTCTCGAAGCGAAGTTTTTGCGTATGCATGGGAGCCGACTTTAAAGACAAAGGTAAACCCGAACATCCAGGACTTTCGAGGAAAAAGCTTTTATTCCTTTAATTTGGAACCCGATCGAAAGCCTAAGGAATGCCTACAGCTATCAAATGGACGGAAAGGCTCCTCTTCCTGACGATCCTTCTATCCCTGGGGTTGAAGTTCTTCGAACCCCTGACCGGGATCGCTGCTTTTTATGGCGTTCTCCTCTTCAAGGTTTCGGTCATCCTCTTCTTCCTGCTCTACCTTTCATGGCCCTTGACGGTCGCCCCTCCCCTTCAGAAAAAGGCTCCCAGGACACGAGGGCTTCATTTTATAGCCTCCGCTCTTTGGGCTTGGGAGTTTTTATGGCTTTTCATCGGCCGAACATGGATCGAATTCATGGAAGAAAGGAGCGTCAGCCTTATTCACGTAATTCCGGAAGGCGTTCTTTTCATCATCGTTACCGCCCTCAGTGTGGAACGGATCCATCAGGCCCCTAACATGGAAGCGACCCGTTATTACGGATGGATCCTCGGCCGGACTTTCCTGATCAAGACGCTCACCTACCTAGCTCTAGAGCCCTTTGGATAAAGGAAGGTCCCATAGGTATCAAGGCTTGCTTAACTTAGTCGGAACGAAGCCGATAGATCTTCCTTAAATGAGCGACCTTCCTCGGAACAAGTTCCCCGGTCTTTTTTTCCTCCTCAGCCTTTCCCTTATGGCGGCCTTTCAAAACAAGGGGCTTGCTCAGAACGATGGTGAGGATACAGGCTTTTCAAAAAAGGTGAGCTTCACCGGTCAGTTGAAGAACACCGAGGATAGCTCGATCACCCTCTA
>CAZOSO010000171.1:0-3060 GCA_964582635.1 uncultured Weeksellaceae bacterium
CCGCGACCTCCAGCGTGACAGGCTGGCATTCTAACCTTCTGAACTACCGGACCGTGCTCTATTCACGCTTTCTTCGCCGAAAGCGCGCATCAAAATTAAAGGATCGAAGGGATCCCATCAAACCTTTGGCGGGAATTTTAAGCTATCCTTTCAAGTATTCCGCTAGCTCCTCTTGCCAAGTGCCGAAACGATCGATCCCATGCTTGCGCAGGCGGGCATTATCGAGGACGGAGTAATCGGGGCGGTTCACTTTGACGGGGAATTCCCCGGGTTCGGCTTGAGCGAGCGGTGTTTGGATATCGTTGATCCTCCAGATCTCGCGGGTGAATTCGTACCAGGAGCATCCCCCTTTTGGGGTGGCATGGCAAACCCCGGTCATGTCGTGCTCGGCCAGGTCCACCAGTTGATGGGCGAGCTTGTGGGTGGGAGTAGGGGTCAGGACTTCATCGTGGACCACCCGTACTTCAGGCTTTTCATTGGCCAATTTCAGCATCAGTTCGACAAAATCGTACCCTTTGGCGCGGCAATGGTGTTTCCCATATATTCCGCTCGTCCGGACGGATAGGCCATTATCGCTGATCGCGCTGATAAAATGTTCCCCGGATAGTTTGGTGTTCCCGTAAACGTTGAGAGGGAGCGGGAGGTCATCTTCTCTGTAGGCGGTTCGCTTGGACCCGTCGAAAACGTAGTCCGTGCTGATATGGAGGAGGCGGAACTCCAGCTCATTGGAAAGGATGGCCAGGTTCCGGGGGCCGATCGCGTTCACATGCCAGGCGAGGTCTGTTTCGGTCTCGCACTCCTCCACCCGGTGAAAGGCAGCTGTGTTGACCACCACATCCGGAGTTCTGTCTTTTAAGGCTTTCCGGAGGGGGTCGATCTGCTCGATACCGGCCTCTTCGTGTTCGAGTTGATCAACAGTATGACCGGCCTTTTGGAAGGCTTCTACGCAATCGCCTCCCAACTGACCGACGGCTCCGATGATGGTCACCCTCATGCTTGTTCTCCTTTTTGTTCTTTAAGGGCTTTGAAGACCTTGATGTTGTAGTAATTCTCGGTGTCGAGGTCCCCGTATTCGGGGAGCTTTTCGTGGAGGTCCTGAACGATGGTCTCGACACTATGGCGAGGCTTGAAGCTCAAATAAGCGTTCGCTTTATCGATGGTCACCTTGTAATTCCGCATATCGTGCTTATGATGGATCGTTAGCTTGATCTTTTTATCCATCAAACGTTCGATCTCCTCTTTCACGATATCGCCCAATTCGCCGATCGTGTAATTGCCCGAAGCTACGTTGAAGACCCCTGAGGTGGTCTCTACCGCCTCAACCGAGCGGGTGTAAGCGCTCACCGCGTCCTTGATGGAAAGGATCGGCCGCCAGATCGAAGGGTTGTTCACCACGATCTCGCCGTTCTGAAGGGCTGCCTTGAACATCGTGTTGATAACAAGATCGAAGCGCATCCTGGGGCTGTGGCCGCTTACCGTGCCCTGTCGAAGGCAGATCACCGAAAAATCCTCGTCCGCCAATTGCATGACAGAGCGTTCTCCCTGCAATTTGGAGATCCCGTAGGGATAATCGCTATTGGCGGGTGAATTCTCGTCGTAGAATTGATCCACCGCATAGCCGTATACGGAGCAAGAACTGGCGTAGATCATCCGCTTCACCCCTGCGTTCTTGGCGATGTATCCGAGATAAGCCGAAGAGGCTGCGTTGTGGATGAAATTGTCCCGGGGCGAGTATTCGGCCATGGGATCGTTGGAGAGGCCTGCCAGGTAGATCACCTGGTCATAGGGTTCCAAGTCCTTTTCCTGAAGATCGAAGATGTCCTTTTGGATGACCGGCACTTCCTCGGGGAGGTGGGAGCCGAACCAGAGCAGGTCGAGGACCTCGACCTGGTACCCTCGCTCCAGAAGATGGGGTGTTAAAGCGGATCCAATATATCCCGCTCCGCCTGCGATGAGAATGCGCATGTTTCTTAGCCTTTGTAAGTGAAATGTTCCGATTCGGGACGGGCCAACCAGTCCTCCAGGGTCTGTGCGTTCCGGTCCTTATCGGAAATGATCGGGTCTTTCATTTCCGGCCATTCGATGCCGATGCTCGGGTCGTCGAAGCGGATCCCCGATTCACATTCGGGATTGTAGTTGCCGGTGCAGAGGTACTCGATCTCGGCGTATTCGCTGGTCACACAAAATCCCCTGGCAAAACTCGCCGGGGCATATACCATCCGTCGGTCCTCGGAACTACAACGGGTTCCGTACCATTGCCCGAGGGTAGGGGAGCCCTTCCGGATGTCGACCGCTACCAGGAAGGCCTCTCCTTTGCTGACCCGCATTAATTTCCCCATGGGGGGATCCCATTGAAAATGCAGGCCGCGGAGGACCCCTTGAACGGAGCCGGAATGATTCCATTGGACGAAATCGCCGGGGTAACCCATTTCTTCGAACTGGTCCTTTCGGAAGACTTCGGAAAAGAAGCCCCGTTCGTCCTGGAAGATCTGGGGGCGGAGTACGACGACCGCTCCTCCGAGTTGTTCGCTTTCCTTTTCGAGTTGCATATCAAACTGTTTCTTCCGCTCCGATCCGGTGATCGAGCTGACTGAAGCGTTTTTTCCCTAAGATAAAATGATCCCAAGCGATGGAGCGGGGGTACAATTTGCAAAAGATCCGATCATCATCGACGATCCGTTCCTTTTGAACCTCTTCGCGTTTCTTTCTCACCTTGGAGCGATTTTTTCGCAACCAGCGGTAAGCGTCCCATACGGCCCGGAAACGCTGGAGCTCCCCCTTGAGAAGCCCCCGCAGCATGGCTGCCAGATCCAGGAAGGAACGAACCCTCATCACCTTTCGTAGCTTCTTTTTCCCAAGGTTTTTCCGCAACATGATCAGGCTGTTGCGGTGATTCCAATAAAGCTTCCGATAGCTTTCGGGTTCGATGGTCGCTCCGGCATGGTGTAAGATCCTTGAAGAGGGGACCACCATCGAGCGGTAGCCTTGGAGTTGAGCCCTCCAGCAAAGGTCGATCTCTTCCATGTGGTGAACGAAATCCTCGTCCAATCCCCCCGTATA
>CAZOSO010000172.1:0-1672 GCA_964582635.1 uncultured Weeksellaceae bacterium
CGTTCATACTTCCGTCCACATAACCCCATATATCGCTCACATCGCTGTTATGTAAAGTTTGATAATCGAGGCTCCCGAGTTTGCTGATATTGTAATTCTGAGCATCTACCGAAAGGATGAAAAAGAGAAGAAGGCCGGATAAAAGACTGTGTCGCATATGTGGGGATTCTAAGTCGATCGTATGAAGATAAGAGATCCGTATGGAGATCTATTCGGGCCCCAGATCCAAGCGCATCTGCTCCTCCCCCCCTTCGTCGTGTGATCCGTTCGAGTCTTGGGATGTTCCTCCTTGTTCTTTCATTTGTTCTTCCTCCTCTTCGTTCCCTTCTTCCTCGCTCTCGGCTCTACTTCCGGGTTCTTCCTCCCGATGGTCGATCAGTTCGACTTTACGGATGGGCTCTCGGGTCAAGAGATTGCCTTTAGCTTTTAACCCTTTGGGATCGACCCGCTCTTCAAGCTCGATGGACTCGGACCCTTGATCGCTGCTTCGTCCGTCGTACTTGACCTCGACCTTAGGGCCTGGTTCGGAGGTAATAAAGACCACCCGAGAATCCTCGTGGTCGGTCACTACCGGAGTCTTTTTGGCCACTTCTTCTGCATAAAAACGTTTCACCCGATACTCTTTCTTTTCTCCATCGTAATGGATCATGGAAAGCACCCTGTTCGGGTCCCATTTTTCGATATGGAGGGTGTCTTCATCGAAATGGGTGTTGAGGTCGTGATCCAAAAGCTGATAGTTCCCCGACCTGGTAATCGTGAGGATGCGGTCTTTTCCGCCGAATTCCCCTAAATATTCTCCTCTTTCTTCGGTATTAAGGCGGAAGACGGAAGGATCGAACCAGATCTTGCGGGCATCGAGGGTAGAGCTCCCGACCTCTTTCTGTTCGATCTTGCTGACGGCATGTTTGGTGATAATGTTCCCTTGTGATCCTCGGCTTTTGATCGCGTATTCCCCGACTTCGACCTGGAATTTCAACTTTTTGAGGCGGGGTTTGGGTTTAAGGGTGACCTCGAGGGTCTCGGTCCGACCGTTGGGATTTTCCGAGAAGTAAAGAACGCGGGATCCTTTTTTCCCCTTGGTCAGGTCGTATTCCCGATCCCTGGTCACTCTTGGAACATTGAAGCGTTTAAGCCTGGCCGGACCGTCCTTTCCATCCACATATACCATGTGGAAAATGGTCCGCTCATCCCCTTTTTTCCAAACGCTAACGTGCCGAATGTCCTTCCCTACGAATTTCTTGCTGTCGACCTGCGTGACCAGCATGGTCCCATCGTTGCGGAAAACGATGATGTTGTCGATATCGGAGCAATCCCTCACGTATTCCCCTTCCCGACGCATCCCATAGCCAATGAAACCTTCCTTCCGGTTCACATAGAGCTTTTTGTTGGCCACGGTCACCTTGCTCGCCTCGATCGATTCGAACTGCCTGATCTCGCTCTTGCGGTCCATCCCCTTCCCGTACTTCTTCTTCAAGTGACGGAAATGATCGATGCAGTATTCCGTGAGATTCTCGAGCTTTTCGTTAAGCTCAGCGATGCCGTTCTCGAGCTCTTTGATCTTTTCCTCAGCTTGAAAGGTGTCGTATTTGGAGATCCGCTTAATGCGTATTTCCGTAAGCCTCCCGATGTCCTCTTCGGTAATGGCTCGCTCCAAGCGCTTTTCATAAGGCTT
>CAZOSO010000172.1:1772-3052 GCA_964582635.1 uncultured Weeksellaceae bacterium
ACGGTGGCATTGGGATGCAAGGTGTCCTCGCAATCCGTGAAAGCGTAGAGTGCGTCGATCATTTTATCGGGGCTCACCCCACTAGGGAGATGCACTTTGATCTCGACGTTCTCAGCCGTATTGTCCTCTACCTTCCGGATCTTGATCTTCCCTTTCTCGTTCGCTTTCACGATGGAATCGATCAAGCTGCTCGTGGTCGTTCCGTAAGGGATCTCGGTAATGGTGAGGGATCGCTCGTTCTCATCCTTTTGGATCCTTGCACGGATCCGGATCCGCCCCCCACGTTTCCCATCGTTGTACTGATCCACCTCGATCAAACCTCCCGCCGGGAAATCCGGGTAAAGTTCGGGTGTTCTTCCCTTCAGGATATCGATCGAGGCATCGATCAATTCGTTAAAGTTGTGAGGAAGGATACGGCAGGCGAGCCCCACAGCGATCCCCTCCACCCCTTGGGCAAGGAGGAGCGGGAATTTAACCGGAAGGGCGATCGGTTCATAATTCCTTCCGTCGTAGGAAAGCTGCCATTCGGTGATCTTCTTGTTGAAACAAACCTCCTTCGCGAATGAAGAGAGCCGGGCTTCGATATAGCGTGGGGCTGCAGCACTGTCCCCTGTGAGCACGTTCCCCCAATTCCCTTGTGTGTCGATCAAAAGTCCTTTCTGCCCTAGTTGGACCAAGGCTTCTCCGATCGAGGCGTCTCCGTGCGGGTGATATTTCATCGATTCCCCGATGATGTTGGCCACCTTATTGTAGCGGCCATCATCCATCGTACGCATCGCGTGGAGGATCCGGCGCTGTACCGGTTTAAGCCCGTCGTCGAGGAGCGGGACGGCCCGTTCGAGGATCACATAGGAAGCGTAATCCAAGAACCACTCCTGGTACATCCCGGAGAGGGGAACGACGTGCTCCATATCCCCTCTTTCCTCTCCTTCTTGTCCGTTATCAGGGGATCCTTCTTGGTCAGGTCCTTCTTCTTCCGTCATCGATCCAAAAATACAAAGTTCCCCTTTTCCAAGAGTCTTTCGGATCTCCGTTCCTTCCCTTTTGTATATCATTAAAAGCTCTGGCAGGAGCAATAAGGGAAGCGAAAAGACCCGCCTGTATCTTGGTGGACCCCGTTACCTCCTTCTCCTTTAAGGCCCCTTTGGAAAAAGGGCAATTTTCGGGGAATATTGCCTGCAAAGGCCTTTACGGGTGGTTTTTTCAAAGCTGGGCCGGTAGGATCTTTAGGAACTTCCTACGATAAAGCCCCTATATTTGCCCTGAAGCTTTTTTACATG
>CAZOSO010000173.1:0-2994 GCA_964582635.1 uncultured Weeksellaceae bacterium
CTCTATAACGAAGCACCGCCCTCCTTTGTTCGCTCGCTCTTGATACGTTCCCAAAGCTCATTCATCCGTTCGAGAGAAAGTTCGGAGAGCTGCTCTTCTTGGCCTTCAACCCTTCTTTCCATCTCCTGAAAACGCTCCATGAATTTTTTATTCGCTCTTTCAAGGGCTGCATCGGGATCGATGTCCAAGTAGCGTGCATAATTGACCAGAGCGAAAAGAAGGTCTCCGAACTCCTCTTCCAGGAATTCCTTACCCTTCCCTTTCTGCTCGGCTTCTTCCAACTCTCCCAATTCCTCTCGCACTTTATTCAGAGCTCCTTCCCGTTCTTCCCATTCAAAACCAACGCCGGCCACCTTGTCCTGGATCCGCACCGCTTTCACCATGGCCGGGAGTGAACGGGGAACCCCTTCGAGCACCGACCGCTTCTTCTTCCCCTCTTTTTGCTTGATCTGCTCCCAATTGCTTTTGACCTCTTCCTCCCCGCTCACCGACAAGTCTCCATACACGTGCGGGTGGCGTTCCACCAGCTTATCGCAGACCGCGTTCAGAACATCGGTCACATCGAAGTCCTTCTGCTCCGAGGCGATCTTGGAATAAAACACCACGTGCAGGGTTATATCCCCCAGTTCCTTTTTGATCTCGGGATGGTCCTGATCGAGGATCGCATCGCCTAGTTCGTGCACCTCTTCGATCGTTAAATGGCGCAGGCTTTCCATGGTCTGCTCCCGATCCCAGGGGCATTTTTCCCGAAGGTCCTCCATGATATCGAGGAGTCGACCAAAGGCCTTTAGCGCAGGTCGTGTCTCATGATCTGTGTTCGGGTCCATATCTTCTAGGATCATTCTTCAAAACGAAGATGTTTGACCGTGCGTCCGTTGTTGATAAGCTCGTAAAGGGAATCCCTTCCGATCCGGATATGATCCAAAACGTAATTTTCCGTCACCTTTTGATCGCTGCTTTCGGTCTTCACCCCTTCCTGGATCATCGGCTGATCGCTAACGAGGAGGAGCGCACCGGTTGGGATCCCGTTCGCAAAACCGACCATAAAGATCGTAGCGGTTTCCATGTCGATCCCCATCGTCCGGGTCCTCCTCAGATGTTCCTTGAACTCCCTATCGTGCTCCCAAACACGACGGTTGGTGGTGAAAACGGTCCCGGTCCAATAATCGATCCCTCGGTCGCGTATCCTTCCCGAGACCGAGCGCTGCAAACTAAAAGCCGGGAGGGCCGGCACTTCCTTCGGAAAATAATCATCAGAGGTCCCTTCTCCGCGGATCGCCGCTATCGGGAGGATCATGTCCCCTACTTTGTTCTTCTTTTTCAACCCTCCGCATTTTCCGAGGAAGAGCACTGCTTTAGGGGAAATGGCACTGAGGAGGTCCATAATGGTAGCAGCATTGGCACTCCCCATCCCGAAATCGACCATGCTGATGTCCCCCGAGGTCGCGTTCGGCATCGGTCGATCCCTTCCCTGGACTTCAACCCCTTCTTCATCAGCGAACTGGTCCACATAATCCTCGAAATTCGTCAGGAGGATATACTTGCCCAACGACTCAAGGGAAACCCCTGTATAGCGGGGAAGCCAGTTTTGGACGATCTCATCTTTGGTTTTCATATCGCTCGATCTAGCTTTCTTCCCTATCTTTATGTATAGGAATATCCAGCAATTTAGGACCTTTCGAGGAACCCTTCACGTTCCCCCTCGAGCAAGCCGCCATCCCGATGAAAGGAATCGAAACTTCCGACCCTGAAAAGGGACCTTCCCGCGAAGAGGAGGAAGAATGGATCTTCGACCCGGTCCGTCGCAAAAGGGTCCGCTCCACGCCAGAGGAACGGGTCCGGCAAAGCTTCGTACGCTACCTCAAGGAGGAAAAAGGTCATCCTTACGGGTTGATGGAGATCGAAAAAGGATTTCGCCTTAACAAACGCTACAAACGCTGCGATATCCTCACCCGTGACAGCAACGCAGAAGCTTTCATGATCGTAGAATGCAAAGCTCCGGAAGTGGCGATCGATCAAGGGGTCTTCGATCAAGTCGCTCGTTACAACATCGCCTTTAATGTTCCCTATTTAGTGGTGACCAATGGGCTTGAACATTATGCTTGTCGAGTGGACCCTGAAGAACATGAACTGCATTTTCTGAACGATATTCCATCATTTCAAGAGCGATGAGACGTGTCCTCCTCATATTTCCCCTATTCACGCTGCTTCCCCTTCTTATCCTCGCCCAGGATAATGAACTCGATCCTTATCTCCGCTCGGTCCTCGAACGAACTGCCCCTGAACAAGAGCTGAACCTCTTCGTTAAAGGGGATCTAAAACGGATCGAGAGCTTCTGTCGCAGCGAAGGAGGGAACTTGAAATTCCAAACGGGAGGTTTTGCCTCCCTGCGACTTCCCAGCAAGAAGGTACGGGAACTCCGAAGGAAGACCTATACCGACCGGATCCTTGTTCAAATGGGGAAAGGTACTCCCCTTAATGACACCATGCGGATCCGGAACCGCATTAACCCCATCCAAAACGGGAAAGGCCTCCCGAGCGAATACCAAGGCTCCGATGT
This sequence comes from uncultured Weeksellaceae bacterium, assembly GCA_964582635.1. Taxonomy (GTDB): domain Bacteria; phylum Bacteroidota; class Bacteroidia; order Flavobacteriales_D; family CAYVSK01; genus CAZIDL01. The sequence goes on from CAZOSO010000173.1 coordinate 2,561, forward strand.
GGTCCTCGGCTATATCGACTCCGGGATCGACTTCGACCACCCCGATTTCAAGGATTCAACGGGCCGAACCCGGGTGTTGGAGCTTTGGGACCAAACCCTTCCGGACTCGAGCAACACACCTTCAAAATATGGTTATGGTCAAGTATGGGATTCCAGTGCGATCAACGCAGGGACATGCCCTCACGTCGACCAGCCCGGTTTTTATGGACACGGTTCCTCTGTGGCCAGCGTGGGCTCTGGGAACGACCATGCCACCGGCAACCACAAAGGGGGTGCTCCCAAGTCCGATATCGTTATCGTTTCCAGCGACTTCGGGGCTAAGAATTGGACCGCCACGATCGCGGACGGTGTGGATTACATCCTAAGCGTGGCTGATTCACTCGGGAAACCCGTGGTCATCAATACCAGCGTGGGCACTTACCTCGGTCCTCACG
>CAZOSO010000174.1:0-2860 GCA_964582635.1 uncultured Weeksellaceae bacterium
CCGTTCATCTCATAGGGGAGGGTGGGGATGAAGGCTTCAGGTTGTTCCCAAGCCCGCTTCCACTCCAACAAAGGGTCTTTTGGAGCGGGTTTCCGGTAGGTGCCCTGGTATAGGACCGAATCCATCCTTTTCTTTCCCGTATCGGGGAGGCGAGTGGTGACCTTCCTGACATAGCAGGGATATTCCCTTTTGAAATCCTTTTCCACTTTTTCATCGTAATGAACGACCCCTTTATTTCCCCCTATCCAAGTGATACGATCGCTTATAGGATGGAAGCTCCGGGCTGTTCCCATGTTCATTCCCTTAAAAGGAAGGCTGTCGATCCGATACCCTTGCTCATCCTTTTTGGGAATAAGATGAAAGACTCCCTGCGAGCTGATCCAAACCGAACGATCCGCTCCCTGCCGGAGGATGAAAATGTTTTGAACATTTTCCGCTTTCTTGCGAGAGCATTTTCCGAAACGGCATCCTAGTGCCGTATCGGGGACCCATCGAATAGATCCCTCTTGGCTTTTAGCAGGTCGATGCATCCCCGAGTCGCTACCTGCTACGATCCGATCCTGAAAACGGTAGAATCTGATCGATCCTTCGGGCAACCCTTTTCGCTCGGCTTTCTCACCGGTGAATGGAAGGATGCTCATCCCTTCCTCTTTGCTTTTCAAGATCTCCTTATAGGATACGCTAAGACCGCTATCTGTATGAAGGCTCCGGGCCAGCCCGGAGCTGTCGACTTTTAAACGAAAACCCCCGAAAGAGGAGAAACCAGCCCAAAGGGTCAAAGCATTTCCATCGGTGTCCGAGGAAGCTTCCAAGGTGCTCACATCCTCCGGCATGTGGTTAATGTGGATGCGTTTCTTCCAATCACCATCCGCTTGTCTTGAGATGAGCACTACGCCTTCTCTTCCTGCAAATGCGACCCATCGCCTCTTCAGAAAGGATGGGAGAGAAGTGATGGAATAGGTATCGGCATCGATGGCCGGATGCGCTTTCCAACTTCCATCTTCATTCGGCCGGATCTCCAAGAGCGATCTTTTTCCTACCAAGAGATCACCCTCTGCTCGTTGCTCCTTTCCTGTATTGAGAAGGTCGAAACACTGGCCTTTCGTCCCGGGGACCAGCTTCCATTCCTTATTGCTCTCCTTTTTATCCTTGGCTCTTCGGTAGACCCCCTGAGAGGTCGCTGCGAAAAGGATCCCCCGGTAGGTGGATAGGTCGAAAACGACTCCTGAAAAGGCCTCTCCTTCCCGTGCATAGGTTTTAGGGTCCCCTGGTGTCCAACGGGTGACCCCTTTGTTGGTGCCGGTCCATAGGATCCCCGATCCGTTAGCTCCTTTGATGGTCTGCCAGGTATAGTTCGCACTCATTCCTGCTTGCTGATCCATGACCTTAACAGGGGTGGGCGTTCTATCGAGTAGGATAACCCCGCTCTTCAAAGTGCTTATGGCCAGAACGGCCTTCCAAGGATTATTGCTCGGCTCCAGGACCGTGGCGTGATGGACATTCGCCTTTCCTATCCTGGAAAGGCCATCTCCTTTAATAGGGGTGATACGAGGCTCTCCTGGCTTTTTCTTTGCTCCATAGCGGTAGCGGTAGAGGCCGTTTTTCCGGGTCACGACGAGCACTTCTTTCTTCTTACCATCGACCAAGCCAGGAACCTTTTCCTGGATATTCATAACGGTTTTCTTGGAGAGTGCTTCGCTTTTGGGGAGCTTTTCAAGAGAGAGCTCATTCCCCGAGGGATCCGCCCCTTCCTTTTGGGTCGTTATCCGAAAGATCCCGTGCTCGCCGTCCTCGGTCCATAAGTCCCCATCGACCTCATGGGTCCGGTAAAATTTGGTCTTAGGCCGAATGGTCCTGATGCTGTCGTTCTCAAAAACGAATATGATGTTCCAGGCATTGAAGTATACGCGCTCCTTTCTGGAATGGACGTTCCAAACGATATTGAAATCGCGAAGGCTATCGGGGAGCCGCTCGGCTAGGTCCACAAATTCCATGGAGCCCGGGGGGTCGGATCTTTTGGTACCATCACCCTTTTCCGAAGGTTCAGAGCGGGCATCCCCTTTTTGGTTCTGGGGGGATGGGGGTACGACCCGCAAGTAACCGAAGGATTTTTGGCCTCCGACCCAGATCCTCCCTTTATGGTCGATATCCATTGCCATGTTGAACATGCCGGATCGGGTGCTGAACCTTTCCCAGCTTTCACCATTGCGGTATAGGATCCGCCCAGAGGTCCCGAACCACATGCCCCCTGCGGAATCCCTTTCGACCGAAAAGACCTGCCCGTGTCCTTTGTAGCTCGATGGAGGGAATTTCTCAATACGGGGGTTGAGCGGGGATCCTTGTGGCGATGCGGAGAGAGGGAATAGACAGAAAGCAAGGAGGACCAAAAGGAGGGATGAAGATGTCGCGCCGATCCGTTCGAACCGGTGATCGGAGATATCCTTGAGTTCGTCGGGAGCTCTGCTCTTCATTACCAACGGAAAAAAGGGTTTAAAGCGGATCTCTTCGGTCCTGATCCTTGAAAGATAATGAAATAGGGACGGTGTGGTCTGAAGCTGCTGGGAGCGGGAAAAGCCTTGGCTTCCAATAACCGCCAGGGGCGCTAAGGGCGCGGGGACCTCCGGCTGATCGGAACGCAGGCGTGCGTTCCGTACGATACGATGGCTATGTGGTGATAATGGGTAGGGAAGGCTCGCGAGCCTTCCCTACAGGTATGATGATGCATTTCATCCCATCGAACAATATCGCTTCGTGCCGGAGGCCTGGCCTAGGGCCAAGCTGAGCACGATAAGGGCCACCACTCCTATCAACAGGTGTCCCGAACCGGATATCCCGAACGGGGAAGCGATCAGGATCCCTG
>CAZOSO010000175.1:0-2748 GCA_964582635.1 uncultured Weeksellaceae bacterium
AAAAGATCGAAGAAGCTCTTCGAAGATCCCTATCTTCGAAGAGGCTTTGGTGGTGATCGAAGCGCTGCTTCGCTCGCCTTGAAAGGGAATCCGGTGCGAATCCGGAGCTGTCCCCGCAGCTGTGAGCTCCACCTTAGCTTTCGACATCCTTCACTCTGATGCCACTGTCCGGGCTTAACGGGCGGGAAGGCGGACCTGACCGAAAGGTCGGGGGTCGAAAGCGGAGCAAGCCAGAAGACCTGCCAGAGTCCTTTGATCACGGATCCGAGCTTTCGGGTGAAAAGCTTTGGACGTGCCTTATCAGAGGACGTTCCCCTTTTTCATCACCTGAGAGCATACGTTCCGGCTTTTTGTCGAATCAAAACCAAAACGTATGCTTACGCATTCATTGGGCTTTCCCCGGATAGGCCCCGACCGGGAACTTAAACGAACTTGTGAACGCTATTGGAGCGGTAAGGCTTCTCGAGAAGATCTCGAACGGACCGCGCGGGATATGCGGGCTTATACCCGCCAAGTCCATGCGGATCGTGGGATCGATATCGTTCCGTCCAACGATTTTTCTTTTTATGATCAGGTCCTAGACACCTGCACCATGGTCGGAGCTATTCCTTCTCGCTTTCAACCTTTAATGGAGCAAGAGGAGAAGGACAACCTCGACATCTATTTTGCGATGGCCCGCGGATATCAGCAGGAAGGATTCGATCTGCTGCCGATGGAAATGACCAAGTGGTTCGATACGAATTATCATTACATCGTTCCTGAGTTCACCCGGGACCAGGAATTTCAATGGATCTCGGACAAGGTGGTTCAGGAATTCCGCGAAGCAAAGGAGGCCGGGGTGAGCAGTAAGCCTACCCTCATCGGACCCGTGTCTTTTCTGCTTTTAGGAAAGGAAATGGAAGAAGGTTTCGACCGGGTCGATCTTCTGGAGCGCCTTCTTCCGATCTATGAAAAGATCGTTCAAAAGCTCGTCCAAGAAGGGGCCGAATGGATCCAAATGGAGGAGCCCTTTTTGGCGATGGACCTCAGCGATAAGCGATTGAACGCTTTTGAACGTGCTTATGGCTGGCTTCAAGATGCTGCTGGGTCCAGTAAGATCCTTTTGGCCACCTATTTCGATGGGCTTCGGGATAATGCGGACCGTTGTTTTGAACTAGCGGTCGATGCGGTACACTTGGACCTGGTCAGGGCCCCTCAGCAGCTTCATGAAGCATTTGCGCGTATTCCAGAAGATATGATGCTCTCGCTCGGCCTTATCGATGGACGGAATGTTTGGAAGAACGATATACGGGCTTCTCTCAATACCGTCAGTAAGGCCATCGAGAAGCTCGGTAAAGAGCGGATCATGCTCGCCCCCTCATGTTCCCTCCTTCACTGTCCCTATGACCTCGAAGCTGAAAAAGGATCCGAAGCTTTGCCCCAAGCGGTTTTGGAATGGATGGCCTTTTCCGTCCAGAAACTGGAGGAGCTTGCTCTCTTGAAGGACTTGGCCTCTTCGGAAGAAGGGATGAAAGAGCGTTCGGAAGCTTTCAGTGCCAACATAGAAGCCCAAGAAGGAAGAAAGCATTCCGAAAGGATCCATAATGAGCGTGTGCAGGATCGAGTGCAGCGGATCGATGATAAAATGGCCCAGCGGAAGAGTGCCTTCCCGGAACGAAAGAAGGCTCAGCAAGCAGCTTATCCGCTTCCCTTCTTTCCGACCACTACGATCGGATCTCTACCCCAAACGAAAGAACTGCGGAAGCGGCGTTCGGCTTATCGGAAAGGGGACCTTTCTGAAGCCGACTATAACGCTGGTATCCGTTCGGATATCGAGAACGCCATCCGCTGGCAAGAGGATATCGGATTGGACGTCCTCGTTCATGGGGAGTTCGAGCGGAACGATATGGTCGAATACTTCGGCGAAAAGCTTGAGGGTTTTGCCTTTACCCAGTACGGTTGGGTCCAGAGTTATGGGACGCGTTGCGTGAAGCCTCCCATCATCTATGGGGATGTGGAGCGCCCTGAGCCTATGACCCTCGAGTTTTCTCGCTTTGCCGACTCTCTTACCGATAAGGCGGTTAAAGGGATGTTGACCGGACCGGTGACCATCTTCCAATGGTCTTTCCCGAGGAACGATATTCCTTGGCACCAAACCACCCAGCAGATCGCCCTCGCTGTTCGGGATGAGGTTGAAGACCTCGAAGAGGCCGGCCTTAGCGATATCCAGATCGATGAGCCCGCGTTAAGGGAGGGGTTGCCACTGAGGAGGGCTGATCGGAAAAACTACCTGGATCGTGCGGTCCAGGCTTTCCGCATCGCCTCATGTCCAGTAAAGGATAGCACCCGGATCCATACGCACATGTGCTATTCCGAATTCAACGATATCATCGAGCACATTGCGGCCCTTGACGCGGATGTGATCACCATCGAATGTGCTAGGTCTCAGATGGAGCTTTTGGAGGCTTTTGTGGATTTTGAATATCCCAATGATATCGGCCCCGGCGTCTACGATATCCATTCGCCGCGGATCCCTTCCGCGGAGGATGTTGCCTCCTTGCTTCAAAAAGCCGCTTCAGTCCTTCCCACCGAACGTATCTGGGCCAATCCGGATTGTGGGCTTAAGACCCGTGAGTGGAAGGATGTGAAAGAAGCGCTTCCCCGGATGATCGAAGGAGCACAAAAAGTGCGGGAGGAAGTGCAAAACCCTGTGGAAGATGCCTGAGCATGAGCATATCCACTGTGCCCGCTGCGGCGCCGGCTTCGAGT
>CAZOSO010000176.1:0-2710 GCA_964582635.1 uncultured Weeksellaceae bacterium
TCGATCCCAAGCTTCCGCCAGATCATCGATTTCCTGGAAAGGCCTACCAAAAGGGGGACCCCTAATCCACTGAAGGATCTTAGGTCCCGGAGCAAGCGATAGTTCTGTTCAGCGGTCTTTCCAAAGCCGAACCCCGGGTCGATGATCGGATCGAGGATCCCCATGGAACGTGCTTTTTGAAGACGTTGGCTCAGATAATGAATGAGCTCTCCGGTCAGATCCTCATAATCGGTCCTCTCTTGCATATCCTGGGGATTACCGGGCATATGCATCATCATATAGGGAACCCCTAATGCAGCTACCCGCTCCATCATCGAAGGGTCCAGTTCGCCAGCGGAAATATCATTGACCATGTCCGCCCCTTTCCCCACTGCTTCCTCAGCGATCGATGCCCGAAACGTATCCACCGAGATCAAAACCTCTGGGAAGGTCTTCTTAAGAGCTTCGATCGCTGGGATCGCACGCTCCCGTTCCTCCTCTTCGGAAATATGCTCAGCTCCCGGCCGCGAAGAATATCCTCCTACATCGAGGACATCCACCCCTTCTCCGATCATTTTTTCGGCCACTTCCAAGAATTGCGAGCGTTCCATATGCCGACTCCCCGCATAAAAACTATCTGGAGTGACGTTCAGGACCCCCATCACCCAAGGCCGCTCGATCCGATAAAGCTCTTGGCGCAGGGTAAGCGTTCGCTTCTTCGCAAAAACTGTATCTTTCACCATCGTTCCAAAGGTACGCGAAGGCGGAGGATGAGCAGCGACACCCTTACACGTGCCCGATCGGTGCTGGAGAAAGCCCGAGGGATCTTCGCCGATAAAATGGAGGACTACGGCCCTTCATGGCGAGTCCTGAGGCCCGGGTCGGTCCTCGACCAGATCCGCATCAAGCTCGAACGGATCCGCACCTTGCAGGAGAAAGAGGAACAGAAAGTGGATGAGGGCATCGCTCCGGAACTATACGCCGTCCTTAATTACAGCATCGTAGCCCTTATCCAAATGGAGGAAGGGGCGAGCGATCACCCCGATCTAAGCAATGAGCAAGCCTTGGAACATTACGATCGCTGGAGCGAGCGAACCCTCGAACTAATGGAAGCCAAAGACCATGATTACGGAGAGGCCTGGAAGGACATGAAGGTCTCTTCCATCGTGGATATGAGCTTGGTGAAATTGATCCGGATCGAAAAGATGGGAGCGGAGAGCAAAGGGACCCGCTCTTCAGAAGGAGCGGATGCCAACTATTTCGATATTATCAATTATGCTATTTTCGCCCTCCTGAAGCTCGGAGAGGACTCTTAACTTCGCTCCCTGAAGCACTCCATGCGTTCCCTGATCCTCATAGCACGAACCCTCGTCGGATCCCTTTTCGTGGTATCCGGGCTGATCAAGGCGAACGACGCGCTCGGCTTCTCCTACAAACTGGAGAAATATTTCGCTGAGAACGTCTTCGACCTCCCCTTCCTTTTGGATTACGCCCTTCCATTGGCTATCCTGATCGCTTTAGTGGAAGTGGTGGTCGGGTTTTGCACCCTACTGGGGACCCGGATGAAGCAGGTTTCCTGGCTTCTCCTTTTGATGATCCTTTTCTTCACCTGGCTCACCTTTTATTCGGCTTACTATGGAGTGGTCAAGGACTGCGGGTGTTTCGGAGAAGCCCTTAAACTAACACCGTGGGAATCCTTTAGCAAGAACGTGGTCCTCCTCGGACTGGTCCTGATCATTTTCCTGGGGCGAGACCGGATCCGTTCCAACGACGGCATGGAGAATGTAGTGATCGTACCCGCATCCCTGATCCTGATCGGGCTCTTCGGAAAGGGATTGATCGGTTGGTGGTTCCCCCTCCTTTTCACGATCCTCGTTTTCGCCGTTGCCATCCTCATCCGAAAAGTGATGAGCAAAAGCAAGCTCACCGAGTGGCTCCAACTAGGGACCTACCTCCTCTTTACAGGCCTCTTCACCTTCCATACCCTCCATTATCTTCCGATCCGCGATTTCCGCCCCTATGCTGAAGGGAAGAGCATTCCGGAACAAATGAGCGTACCAGAGGATCAGCAACCCGAGTACAAAACCACTTTCATCTACAAGGATTCAATAAGCGGCAAAGAGATCCAGGTACCTCAGGACAGCTTAAGTGCTCTAGGGGAAAAATGGAAATACAAGGATCGTACGACCATTAAGGTGAAGGAAGGCAGATCACCTCCTATCGAGGATTTCAACATTTTTGACCAGCAAGGGGATACGGAGGTGACCCATAAGATCATCGGTAAAGAAGCCTCTGGTCACAAGACCGACTACGTTTTTCTTGTGATCGCCTACGATCTGGAGAAAACGAAGGCCTCCGTATACAGCAAACTCAACAAGCTGCATAAGAAAGCCGAAAAGGATGGATACGGTTTTTATGGGATCACCGCTACTTCAGGGAAAAAGACCTTCGAGTTCAGACAGGAACACGATATCATGTACCCCTTTTTCACCTCAGGTGGTGTTCTTCTTAAGACCATCGTCCGATCCAATCCGGGACTGGTCCTCCTTAAGGACGGGGTTGTGAAAGGCAAATGGCCTTCCACCGATATTCCGGATTATAAAGAGATCAAAAAAGGGTATTTGGAAGCTGAAGCGAACTGACCGATGCTGCAATATATCCTCCGCAAACTCTTTTACGGCATCCTCGTGCTTTTCGGGGTGGTAACGGTCGTCTTCTTCCTCTTCTTTTT
>CAZOSO010000177.1:0-2669 GCA_964582635.1 uncultured Weeksellaceae bacterium
GGGTTCAGGGTCTTGAGCGGAAAGAGGGAAGGGATGATGTGCCGTTCGAGAAAAGCCGTTTCCTTGCGGCTGACCAGGTTGACCTTTTGATTGGTATCACGAAGCAGTCGCTCGAAAGCGATGAGGTGGTCGAGCGCATCTTCGCTGAGTTCGGGGTAGACTTGCTGCAAAAGGGCCCTTCCGCTCATCTCGGAGGACGATCAGATATCGTCGCTGGTCTGGCTGATGATGTTGTGGAGGAATTCCCGGGCTCGGTAGAGTTGGGCTTTAACGGTACCCAGCGGGAGATCGAGCTCATCCGCGATCTCATCGTAGGAATATTCCTCGAAGTAACGGAGCTTGACGAGTTCCCGGTACTTGGGTTTGAGTTGATCGACCACCTCCCGCATCCGGTCGATCTTCTGCTTCTTCATGACCTTTTCCTCGGGGTCGAGGTTACCGGCCTTGATGTCGATGGCGATCTGGTCCCCTTCCTCGTTCTCCTGCTCGCTATCGATCGAGTAGAGGTTCTTTTTCTTTTTCCGGATGAAGTCGATGCAATTGTTCGAGGCGATCTTGAAAAGCCAGGTGCTGAAAGCGTAATCCGGAGTGTATTGGTGAAGGCGCTTGAAAGCCTTCCCAAAGGCCTCGACCGTTAGATCCTCAGCGTCGTCCCGATTGTTGACCATCTTGAGGAGCATGTAGTAGATGGAATCCCGATAGCGGTCCATCAACTCGGCGTATGCTTTCTGATCTCCCTCCTGGACAGCCCTTTGAACTAACTGATGATCGTAACGCGCTTTTTCGGATAAATGGTCCCCTACCGCCATTGCGTAGGTTTTGATACGAGTACGGATAGTTCTACGAAGGTACGGTTCATCGTTGAAATGAAAGCGATAAAAGGAGTGAGCAGGCCTATCGGGCTGCTTATCAGCGGTTTACCTATAAAGTAAGTGAAAAGCCCCCGGAGCAGCATCACAGCCCCATAAGCAATGACCGCTTCTTGGGCATGGGTGGTAAAAAGAAGGAAGATCGTAAGGAGCGGAAAGAGGAGTTCTGCGCTGCGAAGGATCCCCAAGGGGATCAAAAGCTTCAGGGGATAATGGAAGCCTGCTTCGGCGTGCCGCCTGCTCCTTCTCCAATGCTCGTCCCAGGTGCTAGGAGGGGGCGAAAGCGTGTGGGCATCCGGATGATAGCTGCATGCGACCTTTCCACGCTCGCTCCGGTAGGCGACCAAAAGGTCGTCATCCCCGCTCATGCTTTTGTAGTAGCGGTCCGGCATTTTCCGCGCTGTTCGAAGGGTTTTTTGATAGAGGAGGTTCCGCCCCACCCCCATATAGGGCATTCCCAGCATAGCGAAGCTGCTGTACTGGATGGCGGTACGAGCGGTGTCGTAGCGGATAAGGGCATCGAGGATCCCTTTACCGCCTTCGATCGCTCCCCAACCCAGGACCATGCTCGCTCCCCCTTTCACCCCACCCCGCATGCGGTCGATCCATTCGGTGGAACGAGGGCGGCAATCCGCATCGCTTTGAAGGATGAAGGAGTGAGTGGCTTTTTGGCATCCGATGTCGACCGCCCTTTTCTTCCCTTGCTTTGCGTGATTGTGCACGAGCATGAGCGGATGTTCGGCAGCGTACTGAAGAAGGAGCTCATAAGTCCCATCGTCCGACCCGTCATCCACCACGATAAGCTCGTCCCCTTCCCGCATGGCCGCTAGGACCTGGGGGATGTTCCGCTCCAATCGCTCGCGTTCGTTGTAAGCGGGGATCAGTACGCTCACAGGGGGAGCGGAGGCCGGTGAGGCCTCCCTGTGAAAGAGGAAGAGGAGCGCACTGACGAGCTCGAAAAGAAGGAGCAAACCGCCGCTTACGAAAAGAAGGAAGAGCATATCGCTGATCGGAAAGGGGCCAATTTCCGAGATCGATCCGGATCTCCTCCTATCTTTGCCGTCCGATGGATCTTAGGATCGAGGCGCAAGATGCCAGGACCAAGGCCCGCAAAGGGGTTTTGAGCACCGATCACGGGGAGCTTCAGACCCCTGTTTTCATGCCCGTGGGGACAGCGGCTTCGGTCAAGGGGGTTCATCAAAGGGATCTGAAGGAGGATAGCTGCGCCCCGATCATCCTGGGAAACACTTATCATTTGCTTTTAAGGCCCGGTACCGAGGTTCTGGAGGAGGCCGGGGGACTCCATCGTTTCATGAATTGGGACCGGCCGATACTGACCGATAGTGGAGGATTTCAGGTTTATTCGCTCGCAGACGAGCGGGTGCTCCGAGAAGAAGGAGTGGCTTTCCGATCCCCCATCGATGGTTCCGAGCATTTTCTCTCACCGGAGGGGGCCGTGGATGTGCAACGCAGCATCGGGGGGGATATCATGATGGCCTTCGACGAGTGCACCCCTTATCCCTGTCCCAAAAAGGATGCGGAGCGTTCCATGGAATTGACCCACCGTTGGCTCGAACGCTGCTTTCAACGCTATCGATCGAACGGTCCCTATTACGGGCATGAGCAAGCTTTGTTCCCGATCGTTCAGGGAGGGGTTTATCCCGAGCTCAGAGAACGGTCCGCTCGCTTCATCGCCACAATGGACGCACCAGGAAATGCGATCGGGGGGCTCTCGGTCGGAGAGCCTGAAGAAGAGCTCTATCGGATGACCGAACTCTGCTGCGATATCCTTCCCGAAGA
>CAZOSO010000178.1:0-2606 GCA_964582635.1 uncultured Weeksellaceae bacterium
TGGCAAAAGGAATCGGAGCAAGAAGCAACGGACGATGTGTTGGTCATGGGCATTCGCCTTTAAGGGTTTTACGAGATAGGTCCGATCCGGGCTTTCCTTTTTTCTCTATCTTTGAGAAAAGTGACTTTCATTCTCCCATGAAACGCCTTTTTCCATTTCTACTCCTGCTATCGCTCGTGTTCGGGTTGACGGGTGCTCAAGGTCCCATCGAGGGCCAGCACTCCGGTAACGCGCTACGCAGCTCCCTGGCCAACGCTATTGCTGCGGAGGAGGGGAGCAAAGGCTGCCACGTTTACGGGAAGATCAAATTCGTCGACAACTTTGCGGACTATCAGGTAGAGGTGGTCGATCACCACGAGGACCTACGGGTAGAATACGTTGACAATTTTGCCGATGATCCGGGCAAATGGGAGATCGTGGAGCATCATGAGGATTACAAGATCGAGATCGTGGACCACCATGAAGATTTCACCATCAAAGAGGTGGATAATTTTCCCGGCTGTGATTGACCCTTCATGCTTCGATCTCCTCTCCCACCTGTTGGGTCAAGAGGGGTGAATTGTTCTGCCCTTTGTTGTTCTTCCGCCGGATCTCCGGATCCACCCGATAAGCATGAAACCCTTCGGGGGAGAACGGTTCCAGGAAAGCCTCCACCCCTTTTTGCCCCAATTCCGGATCCAACCATTCACCGACCCGTTCATCCGGAATGACCAGAGGCGAGCGATGATGCCCCACTTTTCCAAGCAGTTCATTGTTCGGGGTCGTGATCACCGTGAAGTTCGGGACGATCTCCCCGGTCTCTCGATCGGTCCACTCGTCCCATAGGCCTCCCAAAGCAAAAGGACGCTGATCCGTTCGCTCCACGAGGTAGGGTTTCTTGAGGCGTTCATCCTTCGGGCCTTCGAGGAAATAATGGACCGGGAGGATGCATCGCTTTCGCTTGAGGTGGCGGAAGAAAGGTTTCTTGAAGATCCCCTTTTCGCCTTCATAGGCCGGGTCGTTCTCTTTGTTCCGGTCCCCTTCCGCCCTCGCGTTGAACACGTATTTGAGCTTATCCGCCCAAAAAGGGGTCAGCCCGAACATGGCGTAGTGAAGCTCCCAGGGAAGATCGTTCCGGATGATGAGCCCAAAGGACCCCACATCGGTGTTGTAATTCGGCTCAAAGGAATCCACCGTGGAGGCATCCACTTGGTAGGCCGCAGCCAAGCTGTCTTTATCGATCTGGCCGAACCGTCCGCACATGGAACCTCAAAGGTCGGGCGATCGGATGGGAACGTGCTCACTTTTGCAAAATGAGTTCGATGGTCCGCGCTTTTTCCCGCTCGGACGTGGGAAAGACCTTCAACAAATAGATCCCGTTCTCAAAAGCCGAAAAGCTCAATCGGGTCCGATCCCCCGAGAAATTTCCCCGTTTTTGAATCCGCCCCCGTTCGTCGTATAGGACATAACCCCATTCATCGCTCTTATCGAGCTCTAGGGTCGCCGCTTCAGCGCTTATTGGGTTCGGGAAGAGCTTGGCCTCGAACCCCGGATCCTTCGTTCCTCCAAGGTCTTTTTTCCCCTTTTCCCGCTTGTTCGTATCCGGCTCCTCTTTTTCACCGATCGGATCCTTTTCTCCCCTCTTCAAGGACGTATCCTTCTTTTCCGGATCTTTCACCCTCACCCCTTGATCCAGCGTATCCTTTGCGCTATCCTTGTTCGTCGGGAGATGAAAGCGGATCGGGAGGGTGACCGGTGCCCGGACCTTTTCCCCGTCCCTCAAAGCCGGGATCCACTCGGGCATACGCCGGAGGGCTTTCCGGACCATAACATCGAAATTCCGCGATTTCGGGACTGAACGAAGGATCTCGGGATTTTCCACCGCACCGCTGCTATCCACTTGGATGCGAACATAGACGGTCCCTTCGATGCCTTTCTTCTTCTCCCATTTCGGATATTTTATCTCACGTTGAAAAAAAGCCATCAAGCTATCATGGCCACCCGGAAAACGAGGAGGCTCATCCAACCCCATGAACTTTGAACTGCTGTCGTCGATGGCAACCATCTCTCCCATTACCATTCCCTTCTCTACACATAAGGGGTTGGAAACCGTATCACTCGTTTCCTTTCCCTTCACTTTCTTCGGTTCCGGTCTGCTCGGGACCGACCGTTCCGATAGGCTCGCCAGTTCGCTTGGGACTTCCTTCTCTGTTGATGGATCCTTCTCCGAGCCGTTCTCACAACCGAGCATCAAAAGGGAAGCCAGCGTCAGGATATGGATGGGGAGGCCGCTTTTCTTTTGCCGCTCGGAAAGGCCTTCGATGACCACATAAGGGTCAAAGGTCCGTGCGTCGAGTTGATCCTTGCGAAGACGTCCGCAAACGCTCCCTTCAGGCCTCTCTAGGAGATAGCGGATGATGGCTTCCCGGGACCACTCGGAGAAGTCGACCACATCTTTGGAACAATGTTCGCAATAGCGACCGTGTTGGACGATCTTCATGCCCTCCCATTCCACAGGACATGGTGTTTCGATCCGATAAGGAGCCGACATAGGAAAAATTTTCGTTCGCTCACCCAAGAACGGCGTCGGCTTTTTCATCTTATTCGAAAAGGGATATAAGATGAGC
>CAZOSO010000179.1:0-2571 GCA_964582635.1 uncultured Weeksellaceae bacterium
GGATCAAGGAAGAGTGGGACATCGAGCTTTATTCCACTTATGCCTCGACCGAAATGGCCACCGCTTTCAACGATTGTCCATACGGGAAAGGGGGGCATCATCATCCCGAACTTATCATCACCGAATTCCTCGATGATGACGGAACTCCGGTGCCCGAGGGAGAAGCTGGAGAGTTGACCGTGACGACCTTGGGGGTAGAAGGAATGCCCTTAATGCGATATAGGACGGGCGATATCTGCCATCGCTATCAAGAGCCCTGCGAGTGTGGACGCCGAACGCTTCGTATAGGCCCCGTCATCGGAAGAAAGCAACAAATGATCAAGTACAAGGGGACCACTTTTTATCCCCCGGCTCTTTACGATATATTGAACGGATTCGAGGAAGTTCGGAACTACATGGTGGAAGTCTATACCGATCGGACCGGGACCGATGCGTTGACCGTTCATGTGGGAGTAGAGGCAGGGGGGAAAAGTTTGGAAAAAAGCATTCGGGATCATTTTAGGGCGCGGCTGAGGGTGGCACCGCGGGTGGAATTCCATTCCGTCGAAGCCTTAGAAAAAAGCCGCTTTCCGGAAACAAAAAGAAAACCTGTTAAATTCATCGATCGAAGGAAGGCTGCTTCCTCCTGATCAAAAGCCCATGTCGAATACGTCCATCATCAATCATCCGGAAGATATCCGTCCCTATGAGGGAAAAGAAGTGGAGGAAGCTCTTCAGCGCATCGGAGCGGACCCTCGTTTCTTCGACGTCCTGGAGTACCTTTTTCCCGAAATATCGAGGGAGGAGGAGTTAAGCTATCTTCAAAAGGACCGGACGACTTACGATTTCCAACGGGACTTTATGCACAAGGGGATCCGCCGGATCCTGGAGAAAAGTTCGGAAGGGCTTTCCTATGAAGGATTCGAATATTTGGAACCGGATGAGCCCTATCTCTTCGTTGCCAATCATCGGGATATCTTTCTGGATTCGGGGATCCTCGAGATCCTCCTTTTTGAACACGGCATCGACACCACCGAGATCAGTTTCGGGAGCAATTTGATGGGAGATCCTTTGCTTCGGGATGTTGGGAAAGTGAACAAGATGTTCACTGTTCATAGGGAAGGAAGTGGCCGGGACAAATACGAGAACAGCAAAAGGCTCTCCGCTTATATCCGTCATGCGATCACCGAAAAACGGAACTCGGTGTGGATCGCGCAAAGGGATGGTCGAACGAAGGATGGGAACGACCGAACCCAGCCCGGTGTTCTGAAAATGCTTTGTGCGAGCGGGGGCGAGGATCTCGAAGAGAACCTCCGGGCGTTGAACATCGTGCCCCTTACGATCTCCTATGAGTTCGAACCCTGTGATAAACACAAAGTGAAGGAACTCTATAGCAATGAGGTCCTCGGTAAGCCCTACGAGAAAGAAGAAGGAGAGGACCTCCAGCAGATCGTGGAAGGGGTGACCGAATCGAAAGGGCATGTCCATATGGCCGTCGGGATGCCCCTTTCGGAAGAGATACCGGCTATCTTGGGTTCCGGGGGGTATGCGGCCAAGATCCAGGAGCTCGCAGCGACCATCGATGCTGCTGTCCACGATAACTTCATGCTTTGGCCATCTCATTATTCAGCTTACGACAGCCTTTTCGCCAGTAGCAAATACCAGGACCGCTACGGAAATTCGGATCAGGAAAAGTTAGAAGCGCGCAAAGAGAAGGTCCTGAGCCAGCTGGAAGGGGATCCTAAAGCGCTTGAAGAGCTGTTTTTGCGGATCTATGCCCAGCCGGTCCTCAATAAGGAGCGGCTTTGAGCCCGATAAGTTCGGGGTGGTGCTCGCATTAGCCCGGAAATAGGGTGAAGCTTTTCTTGTAATGTTGAAGGTTCCTCGGGATCCTTACGCTCAGTAGTTATTGGGAAAGCCTGGAAGCTTCTTCAAAAACGTTCGGAGTGAAATTCTAACTTTGCTGGGACATAGACCTGCGAAAAACCGGAAAGTTATGCGACTTAAGACCCTGACCTTCTTTTTCGGCCTCTTTTTTATCGGGACCAGCGTATTTGCACAAGCTTCCAAAGAGGATGTTTTCAAAAAAGGAACAAAGACCCTTTGGTTGGGCTTGGATTATACCCATTTTAAGATCAAAGGGGAAGATGTGGAGCCCGAGAAGCTCAAGGAGTATATGGTGAGCTGGAACAGCTTGATCCTCAAAGAAGAAGAAAAGTACAAGCTGAAGGAGTTCTTTCATAAGGAAGAGGTGAGCTCCAATATCGATAAAGCTCTGAAGCGCATCGAAAAGATGGACCCGAGTAAACGTATTTCCGAGAGCATAGCCGGCCAGCACAAGTTGAAAGAGAAGACGGTCGATAAGGTGGCAGGTTCCTATGCCATGAAGGATGCTGATGCTTCTCTCGGTGTGGTCTTCGTCATGGAAGAGTACAACAAGGTGAAAGAGTACGGCAGCATGTGGGCCTGTTTCATCGATCTTTCCTCAGGAAATGTACTACACAAGAAACATTTCAAAACCGAGCCCGGAGGGATCGGCTTCCGCAACTATTGGGCGCGCCCTTATTACAATGCGATGATGAAGCTCAAGGA
>CAZOSO010000180.1:0-2513 GCA_964582635.1 uncultured Weeksellaceae bacterium
CGTTCCGACCTGATCGTCACCGGCAAGATCATCCATACCGAGACTTCAAAAGGAAAGGGTGAGGATCCGAGGGTCAGCGTTCACTTCTTAAGGAGCGGAACGTTAAGGGGGAGTTCGGATCAGGACACCCTCTTTCTCTCGATCAGCTCTTGGGAACCCGACAGTGTAGAGTCCATGACCGGAAAGGAGCTCTTGCTCTTTTTGAACAGCACCCCATCGGGCTACCGGTCCGGAGGGCATTTCTATCACCTTTGGCCCACGAAGGGGAAAGATGGAACCCCATTGATCATGCCTCTCGATGAACTTTTGGAAAACCTTTTCGAAGCCAAGGACTTATCGAAAGTAAAGGACCTGAAGTCTTTAAAAAAGGTCATCCGTACGGTATCGCGGGTGGAAAAGGAAAAGGGGGCGGATCGACGGACCGGACTTCCAGAAACCCGTTTTGTACGAGCTCCTTCCCTGGACAAGCTCAATGAAGAGAATCGCAGCACCTTTCTTCGAGTACCGGCCTTTATGTTCCCCGACGCTGATGAAAAGGCCGGACCATAAGCTAAGCTATCACCTAAGTCTTAGCACCTAATCGTATCCCCTTATCGATGGGGTTGGAAAATTCCCTTTTCGGGGGCATAACAGGTTGAGCACCCCTACCTATCTTGCTTTTGCATTCAAAAAGCATCCGCTATGCCTTCGAAATACGCATTCCTACTGGCCAGCATCTTTCTCCTTTCGCCTTTCTTCACGAAGGCTCAAGCGGACGGGACGAACGGCTTGACCGTTAAAGGGATCATTACCCGGAAAGGCACTCCTTTGCAAGATGCCAGGATCAGGGTCTACGATCAAGGGAACCGTTTGATCGAAGACCAGAGGAGTAAGGCCGATGGAAGTTTTCGGGTCCGGCTTCCCCTGGACGGACGCTATGTAGTGGAATTCACGAAAGAAGGGTTGATCACCAAACGGCTCCTTTTCAGGACACGAACACCCGAACACGACGTCGTATACCATCCTTTCGATCTGGAGATCGCCCTATATAACGAAGAGAAGGCGGAGAAGGCCTCCGACCACGACCCGGACATGCCTTTAGGGATCGTTCAATACTTCCCTCAGAAAGGGGATTTCGACTACGTCGAGGACTATACCCGCGAACGATTGAAGGAGCAGCGTGAACTCCTCAAGGAAGAAGGTTAAGAACCGGGATCTTCCTCCTTTCGTCCTTCGCTCAACCGCTCGAATATGGACATAAGAAGGGTGTAAAGCAGACTGAAAAGAAGCGCCCAGCCAAAGTTCGCCACCTGAAACCCGTCGAGCATCGCATCCAGGATCAGCACCAAAATGGCATTGATCACCCATAAGAAAAGGCCAAAGGTCAATATCGTGGCGGGTAGGGTGATAAAGACCAAAAGCGGTTTCACAAAAGCATTGAGAAAGGAAAGCAATAGCGCTACCAAAAGCGCATAAAAAAGGCTCTCGGCACCATCCCCACCGGGGAACAAGGCCACCTTATCATCCGGGAAAAGCCTCGCGGAAAGGATAAGGGCGAAAGCCGACATGATAAGCCGTCCAAGAAAGCGCATCTGGCCGAAAATAAAAAAAAGCCGTCCACCCTTTTAGGATGAACGGCCTTCCCATCAGCAGGTCACCGATGGATCAGAAGTGTTCGAGGTAGGCCTTTAAAGCCCCATTACGATCGGCCCGCCTCAAACGTCTGATAGCTTTGTTCTTGATGCGCCGGACATTTTCCTTGCTCATGCCCATGCGCATCGCGATCTCTTCCAGGGATGCTTCGTGGTCCCTCCCGATCCCGAAGGACATCTCGAGGATCTTTTTCTCCCGCTCGGGCAGATAAGAGAGCGAACGACGGATCTCTTTTTTCAGAGAATCCATCATCGAGGCCTCATCGGTCCGAGGGGTTTCCTTATTCTCGAGCACATCCTTCAGGCTGAACTCCTCATCGTCCTTCATCGGAGAGTCCATCGAAACATGGCCCTTGGAGTTCCGCAGAGTGTCCGAAACCTTTTGTTCAGTGACCTCGAGCGAATTAGCGAGCTCATCAGCCGTCGGCTCCCGCTCGTGCTTCTGCTCGAGTTTGGAGAACTCCCGGTTCATCTTGTTCAACGTACCGATCTGGTTGAGCGGAAGTCGAATGATCCGGGAATGCTCGGCAAGAGCCTTGAGGATGGACTGACGGATCCACCACACAGCATAGGAGATGAATTTAAAGCCTTTAGTGGCATCAAAGCGCTCAGCCGCTTTGATCAAACCACAATTCCCCTCATTGATGAGGTCGGCCAGAGTCATCCCCATGTTCTGGTACTGTTTGGCGACCGAGACCACGAACCGAAGGTTGGCGCGTACCAAACGCTCCATGGCAGCCCGATCGCCTTGCTGGATCCGTTTGGACAACTCCACCTCTTCTTCGGGAGTGACCATTTCGATCTTGCTGATCTCTTGCAAATAGGCGTCGATCGACCTGCTGGAACGGTCGGTGATCTGTTTGGTGATCTTAAGTTGTCTCA
>CAZOSO010000181.1:0-2484 GCA_964582635.1 uncultured Weeksellaceae bacterium
CTTCATCGAGAAGGTGGATCGTTCCTTCAAGATCTCTGTAATAGAGCTTTTCTCCATCTCCGGAGGAAAAGATCGTCCGACCGTTCTTTTTCTTATGCCCTCCTACTTTTCGCCTCTTGATCCGTTCCCCTTTTTCATCGAAAAGCATCAGAGCAGGCTCCTCATCCTTTTCCCCGGTATATTCGTAAAGAACAGCTAAACGCGTTCCTTCTTCTGTCCGGAGCGGAGCTGCATGGGTTTCCGAACCCATATGGGGAAATTTACGCGGCTCGAAAAGGAATTCGAGCTCTTGGTTCAAGACCATCAGATAGGAGCAGGTGTCGGGATAGGAGATGCCGAATTTGGGGGGGACATTCCCATGGGCCTTGGTTTGTTCGATGATAACTTCTTGTTCCTCGTTTCCTGTTAGATCGAAAAGCCTGAAGCTGAAAAAGTAAGCCCCATTGGAGGGGGATTTTTTCACGAGCTGTTTTTGTCTGTCGTAGAGGTATATATTCCTTGGCTGGGCAGAAAATGCTGTTGTTACATTGAAAAGCAGTTCCTCGCTCCCATCGTCATCAGTGTCCAAGCACGTTCCACAAGTAATGTTGGCCCGATAGTTTTTCTTGGGGTTTTTGAAGAAAATGGTGTCCAACATTTTCGTATCGAACCAATCCTCCTTTTTCACATCTTCTTCCTCAGGGTCCACCGCGTTGATATCCAAGGTCCTTATAAATAAAGAGTCTTGGCTTTGAGGGAATACGTAGAGCTCTTGAACCTCATCTCCATCCTCGTCGCAAAAGAAGACCTGTTCATTGGCTAAGCGCGTGGGGGCATTCGGGGTGAAATGTCCTAGCTCAGCTCCATTGCTGTCCAGGACTTTGAGGGAATGATAATAGGAATGCGCCCATAATTGAACCGCTTCGCTTCTTCCTCCTTTGAAGATATCCGTGTGATGCTCGTAGATCTTTTTTCCATCTTGACTGATGGGGTATACCTGCTCTTTATTCACCCGATCCGCTTTATACTGATCGAAATAGTCGGGCAGAAGGGGAATGATGACCCCCGTTATCAAAAGGGCCAGGAAAAAAGGGTTTATGAGGATGTTCAGGAGTTTTTTCCCCATTGTATCGAGAAAGTTAGCAATTCCCCGCATCCTAAAATATAACAGGCCTTCTGTTCTCTCAGAGGCCTTTTGCCAGTAATAGGAGCGAATGAGTCACTCAGCCGGCATTTCTTTCAAGAGCTCTTCCAAGTAGGGGATCGCTTTTTGCAAACGGCTCCCGTACCAAGAGAACATCTCGCCATCGACGACCCGGACCTCTGCACCCGGAAATTCTTCCTGAAGGGCTTTTCGATGTTCTTCACCGAAGGGATAAGGTTCGGAGGAAAGGTAGATCCTTTTAGGATCCAAGCTTTTCAGGTCCTCCAGTTCGAAGGAAGGGTAGCGGGAGGAGGCTTTCCCGGCATCGATCCGCGTTTGGATCTTATTCGGAAAAGGTGGGAAGAAAACATTCTGATGCCCGCTCGCTTCAAGGATCGCATCGATAAAGGTGTCTGAAGCGGCCGCCATCCAGGGATCCTTCCAGATGAAATAGGCGGTAGGGGTTCCCTCTTTTCCGGAATGGGCTTGGAGGCGTTCGAAACCCTCTCCGATCCGTTCGGCCAATTCTTCCGCTTTTTCTGAACGCCCTGTAACCCCGCCCAATTCCTGGATCATGTCCAAAACGTCCGGAATATCGTGCACGTCGCTCATCCAAACCGGGTAATTTTCTTCGAGCTTCTCGATCTTCTTCTTCGTATTCTCCTCCTTGTTCCCGATGATCAGGTCCGGTTCGAGCTGCTCGACCCTTTTGAGGACGGTGTTTTTCGTACCACCTACGATCGTCTTTTTTTGGAGCCAGTGCTCAGGGTGAACACAGTATTCCGTGATCCCGACCACTTCCTCGTCGAGCCCGAGATCGGCCAGCAATTCTGTTTGAGAAGGAACGAGAGAGACGATGCGGGAAGGCCTTTCGGGGACTTCCACCGTTCGCCCCATTTGATCGGTGACCGTAGGCATCAGTTGAGCGCGGATATGATATCCTGGCGTGTGATGATGAAATGTTCGCCGGTTTTATCGCGCATGAGCACGGCTGTGTTCTTCCGGTCGATCTTCCCGGAGAGCTCTTCAAGGCTCGCTTCCTCTCCCACCACCGGCAATGCGGGTTGCATCACCTCGTGAACCTCTTTGTCCTTCAAGCTCGGATCTTCGATCATTTTGGAGAAGACGACCTGGTCGGTCAGGCATCCTACGATCTCCCCATCATCGATGACCGGGATCTGGGAGATGCCTTTCTTGGTCATTTCATCCACCGCTGAAGCGAGCTGGTCCTTGATGTTCAGGGTGATAAGCTTTTTGCGTCCCTGTCGGTTGATGAGGTCTTTAGCGGTGATCTGTTCCTCTTCGAGGAAGCCGCGGTCCCGCATCCAATCATCGTTGTAGATCTTGCCCACGTAGCGGCT
>CAZOSO010000182.1:0-2460 GCA_964582635.1 uncultured Weeksellaceae bacterium
GATCCATCCTTTGCCCTTAAATTGCCCTTTTCGCTCCTTTGTTCTGCGAGATCGACCGCTCCTATGGCCTCCTCCTCTTCCCAAAAGCTCCTCATTCGGAACGGCCCGCCCACCCACGTGTCCATCCGCACGGTGATGGAGCTGGAGAACGTCCTCATCCATGAATGGGGAATGGGAACGGTCCCGGAAAAAGAACGGAGCCTTCTGCAAAGGGGCCTTTACCGGATCGGACGTTCGGCACCCTGGCTTGTTCGGAAACTTCAAAGGCAACACGAAGCGAAGGAGCTCTACTTCGCCGTGCTCATGGGAGTGGAACACATACGCAAGGCTTTTCCCTACTTTCATCGAAAAGCACGCCGAAAGGCCGCTTACGTGTTCGATTGCTGGCCGTCCAAATACGACCGGATGGCCGAGGAAGTGGAGCGTTACGGCATCGATCCGCTCTTTCTGAGCTCGGCTCAGGCCGTCGAAGGGCTTCGGGAACGTTTGCCGGAGCATCCCCGTATCGTCCATATCCCGGAAGGGCTCGATCCTTCCCCTTATCAGCCCTTTCCCTTTGAAGAAAAGGATATCGAAGTCCTGCAATTCGGACGCAAGCATCCTGCCTACCATGAAAACTTGCTTCGAGGACTGGAGGGTACAGGGATCGATTATCTGTACGAAGAGGCGAAGGGAAACCTCGTGTTCCCGGATCTGGACAGCTTCATAAAAGGCCTGGGTCGAGCGCGTATCA
This sequence comes from uncultured Weeksellaceae bacterium, assembly GCA_964582635.1. Classification (GTDB taxonomy): domain Bacteria; phylum Bacteroidota; class Bacteroidia; order Flavobacteriales_D; family CAYVSK01; genus CAZIDL01. The sequence goes on from CAZOSO010000182.1 coordinate 734, forward strand.
GCGTATGTTTCCCTGCCTCGGAGACCCACCCGGAGCTAAGCGAAGGGGTTTCGACCCTGACCCAACGATACTTGCAATCGATGGCCTCGAAATGTTTGGTGATCGGATCCATGCCGGAAGATGCAAAGGGGGTGCTCCAGGAGGGTGCGGTCATCGAGGCCGATATGGACGATCCGGCCGCTCAGGTCCGGGATATCCTGGAGCGTTTCGACGAATACGTTCCGCTCATCGAACGGAATTACGATCATGTTCTGAGGGAACATACTTGGTCCGAGCGTCTCGATCGAATGGAGCCTTATCTCTGAGCTTTCCTCTGCTCGAGGGCTTCATCGAGTTCTTCCACCACCTTTCCCCAAGTAAAATGTTCCATGATGTGGGCCCGAAAAGCGCCCGCGGGGATCCTGAAAGCATCGGGATCTTCGGTCACTTGCTGGATCCGAGCGCTCAGGATCTCTTCATTCACTTCTTCCAGGGCCTCGCCAAAAGTCTCTCCGTTGGTCACTTCATCGAAAGGAAGGATGCCTTTGCTCCCGATGATGTACTGATCGAAGGCACCTCCTTCCAGGAGGACGTGTCCGAAAGATTCGATCCTGGAGGGCAGCAGTTGGACTTTGGCGAGGCGGTGCTCATCGAAGAGGGCCCCGGCTTCATAGATCGGTCCCAGGAATTTGACTTGTTCCTTTTTCTCGGGGTGTTCTTTGAAAAAGGCCTCTTGGATGGGGATGAATCTTTCATCGATGGGACCGATGAAGCGGACTTCCCATCCTTTCAGGTCGACTTTTTCAAGGGCTTTTAGAAGGATGTCGTGGTTTTTATAAGGATGGCCGATCCGTCCTGCCACGATGAAACGGTCCTCTTTCTCTTCCCAGGGGGTGACTTGAGGGAATTCCTGTTCCAAAAAGCGCTCATCGATCCCGTTCGGCAAATGGATCGCCTTATCCGCATGAGCTGGATATAAGTCGCGGAAGATCGGCGGGGCCTTTTGGTTTTCGAAGGAGATCAGGTCGAGCGCTTTCAAAGCTTTGCGTTCGAGCCATCGGATGAAGGGCTTTTTCCATTTTTTGCGCGTTCGGGTCACGGTACGCTCCCGAAGCCGATGGTTGTAGATGTCCCCCTTGATGTAGAGCTGTCCACCGGGGTTATGGTATTTGTAAAGCAGTCCGTAAAAGAGGTTGATCCGTGTGAAGCCTACCAAATGCAGAACATCGATCCGCTTCGCCTGCTTTCGGATATACTGGAGGAGCGCCTTTTCCAGAGACCCCCACTTCCCCTTTCGGGGGATCTGGACGATCGGGAGTTCTCTCACCTTATCGGAGGCTTGGGTCAAGTCCTCTCCGTGATCGAGGGTTAACAATTCGGCTCGATACCCCTGGGAGCTATGCATCCGGTAAGGGATCTGAGCCGGGTCTTTTCCCAAATGTTGGGCTTGCAAGTGGGGAAAGATGGTCACAAAGTGCCCTTTCATAGTTCCCGAGGGATCCGTTTATAGCCGCACATACGAAGGAGTTGCCGGTAGATGTTCCGGGCGCTTCGCCGATAGGGGTTCCGTCCGATCGGATAGCCGGATGTTCCCGATATCCCTTCGAATATAGGCTCCCGGGGAAGAAGCCGGGGGGCTTCTCGCCCGAGTCCGTCGAGCCGTTGAAACACGCATTTCTCGATCGTGATGCGCTCGGCTTCGTTCACTTCTTTATAGATCCCTTGCAAGTGTTCGAGGTAATAGGGGA
>CAZOSO010000183.1:0-2336 GCA_964582635.1 uncultured Weeksellaceae bacterium
TCCAGCTCATAAGGGCTCCTCGAGCCAAGAAGGCGGCCGGTAGGATGGCCGATGGCGTTCACATACGGATTCTCACAAGCTTTGATCAATCGCTCGGTGTTCTCACTGTCCATGCCGCTATGGATCGAGGCAACGACCCAATCCATTTTAGATAGGGTGTCGTCGGAAAGGTCCAGTTTCCCTTCTGAGAGAATGTCCACTTCCACTCCCTGGAAGATCCTTTCCTCACCGTATTTTTCCTTAAGCGCTGCGGTCGCCTTCATTTGTTCCAAAAAACCTTCTTCATCCATTCCTCCAGCTATCCCTACCGCTTTGCTATGGTCGGTTATGGCGAAATAAGCATCCCCGCGCTCTTCGAGGATATGCGATGCGATCGCTTCCAGGCTATGACGCCCATCGCTGTGATCGGAGTGCATGTGGAGGTCTCCCTGAATATCTTCGAGCGTGACCAGGTTCGGGAGCCGTCCTTCCTGGGCTGCTCGGGTTTCTCCACGTCCTTCACGGAGCTCGGGTGGGGGCCATTCCATACCGAAAAGCTCGTAGAGCTCTTCCTCGCTCGATCCGGCGATACGCTCGCCGGTCTTTTCATCAAAGACCCCGTATTCGCTGACCTTCCATCCTTTTTCGTTGGCCAAGCTCCTCATTTGAACGTTGTGCCGCTGACTTCCCGTGAAATAATGGAGTGCTGCTCCCCATTCTTCGGGGGCGACGGTTCTTAGATCCACTTGTCGGTCTTGCTCGTCGATCCTTATAGAGGATTTGGTCGAACCGTGGGCTATGATCTCCTTGATCCCTTCCATGGAAGTGAAGGCTTCGTGAATGGGGGGACGGTCTTCCTCTTTTGCGGCCACCAAAATGTCGATATCTCCCACCGTGGCTTTCTGTCTTCGAAGGCTTCCGGCCACTTCGATCCTTTGCACCCCATCCACCCCTCTTATCCGTTCCTTGAGCCGATCTCCCAATGCTCGAGCGTCGGCCAGGAGGATCCGTTCTTTGACTTCATCGTGCATTTGAAGGCCTTTCCGGATCTTTTCCACTTTTTTAGCTCCGAAACCCGAAAGCCCTTCGATGGATCCGTTTTCCAAACCTTGTTCCAATCCTTTCCGGTCGACGATCCCGAGTTCATCGTAGAACCTGCGCAAGGTCTTAGGCCCCAATCCTTTTACTTCCATCAAAGCCACCAATTCTTCCGGCACTTTCCCCCGTAGTTCCTCGAGCTTCTTGATCTTCCCGGTCTCCAGATATTCTTCGATCTTGCTCGCGATGCTCTTCCCGATGCCTTCGATCTTGGTGAGGTCCTGTTCCTGGGCCAGTTCGCCGACATCCTTTTCCAGTTCTTTCAAAGCGTCAGCTCCGGCTTGGTAGGCAGAGGCCCGGAAACTCTGGCTCCCCTCCAGGAATTCGGTGATCGCTGCCATTTCCCGAAAAATCCTGCTTATCGCCCGGTTTCGCTCCATATGACTTCACAACTTGATCCTCCGTTCTTAAAGATAAGAACCAGGGGGAAAGTTCGCATTCAAAAAGAGGGTTAATAGCCTGGCGTTTTCGGGTGCAGGATCTTTTTGTACTCCTGAAGTATTCGGTGGGAAGGGGTTCCCTTGCGATAAAGCTTCATCGCCTTCCAGTTGGCGTATTGAACACGGAAATATCCGTTCATCCGATATTTACGGGAGGAGACCTCGACGGCTTTGGGGATGAAGTGAAAAGGGGTATTGGGGCGGATCCGCTCGAGGATCTCAAAATCCTCCATGACCACCTGCGTTTCATCGAAACCCCCGACGCTGTCGAACAAGCTTTTCTTCACAAATAACGAGCGATCCCCTCCTTGGACGAAATTCCATGAAAAGCGGGTCATGAAGCTGTTGATCCAAAGAAGCCATGGCCGCATCGGCTCGAAGCGAAAGCGGAAGGTGCCGGCCCTATAACCTGCTTCGACGGATGATCGGATCCAACGGTCGAAAGCCCTTGGCGGGGTCGCGTCTGCATGGAGGAAATATAGAAGGGACCCTGTAGCGTTCCTCGCCCCGTGATTCATTTGCGGAGCTCTTCCAACATTCTCTGCAAGGAGGACTTGGTCGGCACCAGCATCTGCTGCTTCTTGATGGGTTCCGTCCCGGCTTCCACCATCGCTCACGATGATCTCCAGATCGCGATCGCTACTCCTTTTGCGGATCGCATTTAGCTGTTCAGCGATCCGATCTTTCTCATCGAGAGTAGGAATGATCACACTTATTTTCACAAGAAAACCGTTTGGTCTTGTCAGGTCCGCTTATGAGCTTCGTCCTTCCTTAGCCGTTCCAAAGTTCTGAACTTTCGCTCATGCGTGTTTCCCATTT
>CAZOSO010000184.1:0-2332 GCA_964582635.1 uncultured Weeksellaceae bacterium
CCGATAGCCTTAGCGAGTTCATCGACGCTATGATCGCGTTGGCTGAGGAGGTCGATGATCTCGAGACGGGTTGGTTCTGCCATGGCCCTACTTAGATGGGCCAGTTCTTCATAGATACTACGTTGGAGGAGTTTCTCCTCGTCCTCTTGGCGGGTTTCTTTTTGGCTTTTCGTTGGGCTTTCAGGGGTATTGTTCTTAGCTTTTTTGGGGGTCATGGCCTTCTCGTTTCTGTTTTCGGTTGGGGCAAAGATATACAAATATAAAAACATACGTACATACGTTTTTATGTTTGTATATTTACTCCTTTCAATAAGTATACGCAGGATGACCCTCCCCTGAACCTCATGCCCAGGCCTTCTTATGACCACAAGGGCCAGTGAATCAAGGTGTTTCATGAAAGGAGCAGTGAACACGATGCATGGTTCGATAAGCATCCCGTCCTTTTCCGGAACGAACTCAAGGCGCTTCTCCCCCTTTGGCCTGAAGATGGAAGGTAGGGCGAGATCGGTGTGGGGACAGATCGCTTTTCCTTGCCTTTGGCTCGGATGGATCCTTTGGGGCTGAAATGGATCTATGAAAGGAGGGTTTTGATGCACCGAACTTTTACTTTTGATCCGAACTCAGAACTATGCGATCCCCCTTCTTCTTATTCTTCCTCTTCTTTTCCAGCATAAGCCTGGGCCAAGAGCTGAAGGAGATCCGCGGCGAAGTGCTGGGCCCCAATGGCTTCGAGAAGATCCGCAAACCTTTGATCGGCCCTTGTAGCTTGGGTTGTGTCATCGATTGGGATATGCGTGCGAGTTCCCGTAAGGAGGTGGACGGAAGCGATCCCTATGCGGTGAAGAACCTGCAAGACGGTGATAGCAGCACCGCTTGGGTCGAAGGGGTGAAGGGATCGGGGATGGGTGAACGCTTAATGGTCGAGTTCAAGGAAGCTTTGGATACGGTGGACTATCCCTTCTACGAGATCGGCGTTAGCAACGGCTATTGCAAGAGCAGGGAGTTGTGGAAGAAACACTCCCGTGTGAAAAGGATGCTCCTATCTAAGAACGGAGACCCCATTTTGGTCCTCAAGTTCCAGAACTCCTATTATCCACAGGTCTTCAAATGGCCCACGGATCTGTTGGAGATCGGGAATGGGGATTTGGTCACCCTCGAGATCAAGGAGGTCTATCGTGGGTCGGAATTTGAAGATACTGCCTTGTCGGACATCTACTTCATGGGGGCTCATTGAACGCTCCTTCACCAAAAAAAAGGGAACATATGTTTCTTAGAACGAGCTCTCCGATGCCACGAACGATCCTCACCGCTCTCTTCGCTATCCTGTTGAACGTCCCGCTCTTCGGGCAGACCGATGATGAGCAAAAAGAACATCCGATCGAGACCCGGTTGGAACGATGTCTTTCGGCCGATACGAACCGCTCCACCCTGGCCAAGATCGAATGCCATAAGGAGGCGAGGGAGGGGTGGGACCATCTCCTGAACCGCTATTACGGGAAGCTCATGGACACCCTCAGCACCGAGCAACAAAAGAAGCTAAAGGCTTCGCAGCGAAAATGGCTCACCTATCGGGACAAGGAGTTCGAGTTCGTTTTTGCTTTGTACTTGAACATGGAAGGTACGATCTGGAAGGTCAAAGCGATGGACCGGAAGCGGGAGATCGTCAAGGAAAGAGCCCTGGAGCTCAAGAAATACTACAAGCTCGCTACCTATCAGATGTGAAGGGGGGAGGAGCTGCCTTCCCTTTGAAGGCATTCGCTCTTTCAGGAAGCCCGATCCTTTTTCACCGGATCACAACCCTCCGGTCCACACCGTTCCCCATCTTTCAATAGCTTTTCCAATTTGCCTTTGGCGCTCTTGAGTTCTTCGATGCGATCGGCCAGCTCCTTGACTTTATCCTGGGCCCATCCTTCCATGTCCTCGCAGTTGAGCTCCCCTTCCGATCGGATCTCCAGGATCTCGCGGATCTCGCTCAGGGTGAAGCCATAGGCTTTGGCCCATTGGACGAAATTCAAGCGCTCAACCAAGTGCTCAGGGTATTCCTTGAAGCCGTTGATCCGCCGGTCGCGACGTCGGAGCCGATAAAGCCCGATCTTCTCGTAGTAGCGGATGGTGTCGTGGGAAAGACCGGTCTTTTCTGCAAGTTCGCCGATGAGCATAGTTCAAAAGGGTTTTTGGAAAATTCCCGAACCCAAAGATCATCATTGGAGCATGGTCCACCCCTCAGCTTCGCATCGAAACCTGAAAACCATGAAACCATGCGAAAGCACAATTTTTCCAAAGCCATCCTTATGAGCAGCTTGATGCTCGCTCCCCATCTTGCTTGCCAAAA
>CAZOSO010000185.1:0-2310 GCA_964582635.1 uncultured Weeksellaceae bacterium
TACAACCGCTGGGGGCAGATGATCTACAAGCAGGTGAACGAGGAGCCTTCATGGGATGGCCGGAACCCGAGCGGAAAGCAAGTTCCTGCAGGCACCTATTTCTATTCGGTCAAGATCGGGGAGGAAGAAGTCCAAGGCCAGATCACGCTGATCAGGGATCAAGAGTAAGGGAACGCTTTAAGTTCCCAGGATCTCGAGGGCCTCTTGAAGTTTTTCCTCGGTGATATCCAGGTGCGTGACCATGCGGACTTTGCCCGGCCCGAAAGGGACGGCTCTTAAGCCCTTTTCCCCCCACTCTTTCAATTGGGCCTCTTGATCGATCCCTTCTTTGAGATGAGCGACCACGATGTTGCTGTCGATCGGGTCCACTTTTTCCACCGCCGAACAGGCTTCCAACCCTTTTCCGAGCTCCTGAGCTTTTCGATGGTCCTCTTTCAGACGATCAATATGCTTTTCCAAGGCATAAAGGCCAGCAGCAGCGATCACCCCTACCTGACGCATGCCACCGCCGAAGACCTTCCGCTTTCGGTGCGCTTCTTGGATGAAGTCCCGATCCCCGACGAGAACCGATCCTACCGGAGCTCCTAAGCCTTTGGAAAGACAGATCGAAATGGAGTCGAAAGGAGCGGCCCATTCCTGTGCTGAGATTCCCGAAGCCACGACCGCATTGAAAAGCCGAGCTCCGTCCAAATGCAAGTTCAGGTCTTTCGAGCGGCAAAGTTCACCGATCCGGTCCACTTCCTTTTTGTCGTAAATGCTTCCAGACCCTTTGTTGTGCGTGTTCTCCAGGACCACCAAACGGCTCTTCGGAAAATGAGGGTTCGGGGCTTGTATCGCACTTGCGACTTGCTCGGCGTCGATTCGTCCCCGGTCTCCCGCTAATGGATAAACGGAGACCCCTGAATGAAAAGCCATCCCTCCTGCTTCGAATCGGTAGGTGTGGCTCTCGGCATCGCAAATGAGCTCCTCACCCGGGGCGGTGTGAACATTGATGCCGATCTGGTTGGTCATGGTCCCGGAAGGACAGTAGAGCGCCGCTTCTTTTCCCAGCATTTCAGCTGCTTTGGCCTCTAACTTTTTGACCGTCGGATCCTCGCCGAACACGTCGTCCCCGAGCTCGGCGTCCATCATGGCTTCTTTCATGGAAGGGGTGGGACGGGTCACGGTATCGCTTCTCAGATCGATCGTCATAACTGGGATTTGCTCCAAAAATACCCTAAAAAAGGTATTGTCTTAAAAGGGGGGATCGGCCTACTTTCGTCCCGCAATTTTGAATGAGTCTAAATAAAACTTAGCAGCCCATGCTACGAAATAAACCCCTTCTCTTCCTGATAGCTGCAGCTTTTGCATTCGGTACGATCGCTTGTCAAAAGGAACAAGGATGTACGGACCCTGCAGCCTCGAACTACGATCCTGATGCGGAAGAGGATGATGGTTCCTGTAAATATGAGAACAGCGACGACAAAATGAGCGTCCCGAGCACGTATGAATTCGATAATGTCGATTATTCGGGACAAACCTACCGGATCGAGCTCCTTCACAAGCTGGCTCAAAAGGTGGGAGAAGCCGAGAACGGGAACAACGTGACCCAGCAAGAGTGCCTCGATATCTACAGGAACAACGGGGTGCTCAGCTCTACTTCAAAGAAGCTTTCGAACAAGACCTATCCCGGGGATACCTCGATGTTCATCAACTGGTTCCAACAGGTCGAGACCTATAGCGGGAACAGCAACAATGTGATCGGCGGCTATTTCGTGAACGACGATAGCATCGAGCTCAAACAGGTCATCGAAAAGGGCTTGATGGGTGCTTGCTTCTATTGGCAAGCCACTGATAAGTACCTGGAAGATCTGGGGTTGGATGACAACGATAACGTACAGCAAGGAAAAGGCACCGAACGCGCTCATCATTTCGACGAAGGGTTCGGTTATTTCGGCGCCCCGAAGGATTTCAGTGCTTCCTCACCGGCTGAGGTCGGGAACAGCTATACGGACGAAGCTTGGTTCTGGGGCAAGTATTGCATCGAAATGGACGGAGCCCTCGGCAATCTGAACACGATCTTCGATGCCTTCCTCGAAGGGCGTACAGCGATAGTGAACGATGAATCTTCCAAGCGGAAGAACGCTGTGAACACGATCGAGAAGGAATGGGAGCGGATCTGTGCTGCTTCCCTGGTGCATTACCTCAAGGAGACGAAAGCTGATATTCAGAACAACGACCCGAATTCGAAGGTCCATCACTGGTCAGAGGCTTTTGGCTTCCACCTTTCGCTCAAATACAACACCGACCGGATCATCTCCATGAGCGATC
>CAZOSO010000186.1:0-2181 GCA_964582635.1 uncultured Weeksellaceae bacterium
AAATATCCTTCTCCCCCACAATCGAGGATCCCTTCGATCACTTCAGGCTCTTCATAGAGGAGGGAGAGCACTTTTTGCTGAGGGAATCGGCGCTTCAAGCGTTGGAGGGGGCGATAAAAGGTCTTGTTGTTCACGTTGATGTCCATGAGCGTCACTTCCACGTTCCGTTCGCTCAGGATGCTGAAGGCTTCTTCTTCGGTACGGGCCTTTCCGGCCACCCGTATTCTTTGATCGTCTTCCAGGAGTACTTGGAGCGCGGAATTGGTGACCGGGTCTTTATCGAAGATCAGGATCGGTAAGGGTTCCATAAGGGGATCTTTCTCATTGGTACCATTCAAAGGTCGCGCCCGGAGTCTTTATTAAAAAGATGGAAAACCCTTGAAAAGAGGGAGGGGAAAACCCTTATAAGGCTCTAAGGGAAAACCCTTAGAAAGGGCTGGGTCCCTTATTGGTCCTGAGAAGGGGAGATGTAATTTTTCTCGATCGCCGTTCGGATCAGCCCTGCACTGTTCCGAACGTCGAATTTTTGGAGGAGCTTTCTTCGATGGCCGTCCACCGTCTTCGGGCTGATCTTGAGTTCATCAGCGATCTCACTATTGGTGAATTCCCGGGAAATGAGGGATAGAATGTGATACTCCCGTTGGGTGAGTTCCGGGTCGGGGGCTGCTTGCATCCCTTCCTTTTTCCGCAAGTGTTCGATCAAATTCTGGGATGCAGCATTGGAAAAGAAGCGCTCGCCCTTCGCGACGGTCCGGATCCCCTCCTGAAGTTCCTCCTCAGCAGCATTTTTGAACAGATAACCCATCGCTCCTGCTTCCATCATTCGATCGATGGTCTCTCCATCCTCGTGCATGGTCAATCCTATGACCTTGACCTCCGGGAATTCTTTAGCAACGCGTTCGGTGGCATGGATCCCCGAAATGTCCTTGAGGTTGATGTCCAAGAGAACGATATCGACGCTGTTCGTTTCGAGCATTCCGAGAAGTTCTTGCCCCTCTGCGGCCTCGCCGATGATCTGCAGGTCTTCCTCTTCTTCGAGAAGGGAGCGCATCCCGCTGCGAACAATACGATGATCGTCCACGATGATCAGCTTGATGGCCATTTACTTTTCCGGGTTGAGAAGGGCTTGCAGGATATGAATGTTCACGTCTTCTTTGAAACCTGGTAAAAATCCGGCTTTGTCAGCATTCCCGACATCGATCTGCATCCCGATCTCGAGCAAACAAGGGATGCGATCGTTGCTGATGCGGCTTTTGAACGCTCCCTTTCCACGCACATCCTTTTCATAATCCATATAGCTCAGGGTCCCCTCGATCTTCAAGGGGGAGCTGGAGTAGCAATGCCTCGGGTCGAAAGATCCACGGGCCAGCTCTCCCTCGAAGGTGATCGGCCCTTTAGGAAGCGAGTCCAGTTTTCGATCGATCGAATCGACCCCCGTTCGAAGGGTTGATTGATCCAAGCGCATGAAGAGCGATCCCGTTTCATGCTCGACCCTTACAAAGAGCTCGTTGCTCCGCGCGGTCAAGCCTTCTTTAGCTCCTTGTCCACGGATCTCGATCTTTCCTTTTACGGTCCGATAGAGTTCTTGGCCCTCGACCCCCAGGTTCAGGAGAAACAAAAAAGCGAATGCGAGAATGAAAAAGAAGTTGCGGGTCATGCGGTATACGGTCAAATGCTTTTCAAAATTCCGAAAAAAGAAGGAAAGGGAATGGGATCCCATTCGTTATCCGGGCTAAGCTCAAGGTAGTCAAGAAGCTCCGACCGATTTAAGGGTAATGGGAAAGAAAGCAGCAGAGATCTCATATATTTGATAGGTACATGGGGTGAACCGACCCACCTTTCCAACCAAATCCCCTTTCCAAATGCAACTCTTGACCCAAGGCTACCTACGCTCGCTCTTTTTGATCCTTATGGGATCTTTCCCTTTGCTCAGCAATGCCGGAATGGATGATCACGAAATACTTCGTGGAGCTGAAGCGGAAAAGAAGGTCGAAGGCGCGGAGATCGTCCGCTTTTCCTATGGAAGGAAGATCCCTTCTTTCGTTCGATTCAAAAAAGGGAGCGGCATTCCCGCTGCTCGTTTCACTTATTGGTTGAAAAAGCGTTTCAAAGCCTTTTCGGACTACGGATTGAAAGAAGTGAAGCGCACCCGTGGAAGGGCAGGGATGCAGCATATTCACT
>CAZOSO010000187.1:0-2097 GCA_964582635.1 uncultured Weeksellaceae bacterium
ATATCGAAAGCTGACCTTTTTCAGCGGTCCAGGTGCTCTTCGATAGAAAAGCCCGTATCGACAAAATGAGGATCAGAGAAGCTTAGAAGCGGAAGCTGAGTCCGCCTTCGAGGTCGCTTCCACCCCAGTGCCCATAGCCGACCTCGGCGTATACTCCAAAGAAATCGGAGAACATGTAGCGACCTCCGACGGTGGGGTTCATGAAGACGAAAGAAGCATCGGTATCCCGATCGACGTCATCCTTCACATCGTCATCGACGTCATCATCCACCCATTTGGATGAAGTAAGGCGTACACCTAGGTAGTGAGCGATGTAGAGGTCGTATTGGGTTCCGTCCATCCCGTGGTCCACGTCCAAATGATCGAGGAACGGGATCACGTGAAATTGCCCCTTCGCACCAAAAGAAGTATAGGTGTAGCGATGTTCGTAGGTATCGATATGAGAACCTTTTTTCTTATCCCAATCGGAGTATTCGTATTCATACTTCTGCGTGGCAAAGCCAAAATAACCGCCGATCCCGATGAAGTCCAAAGCGGCCACCTCCAGGTTCGCCGTCAATGGGATCATTGGCGTAACGGTGTTCCAGGCTCCCCCATATCCGTAATTGTAGACCCCTAGGTGGATGCCGGCGTCCAGGAATATGTGGCCCGGGCTATAGATCTGCTCGCTCGCAGCCGAGGTCATTTCGAGCTTGGGGCGCGTATCGTACTGGAACCCATCTATGCTTGAGCTGTCCCCCTTGCTTGCTTCAGCGAGAGAGGGAGTGAACATCAAGAGGATGAACGAAAGGCAGTAAGCTATCTTAGGTCGACGTGTCATAACTTTTCTTTTTGGCAGGTGAATAAACTTCATGGTTTCAGATCTCCGCTTTTCGTTCGAGGCTCCAGGCTTCCGGCTTTTCATCGAAAAGGATCTTGGTCTTCGCCCAGGTCTCCTTGAACAATTCGGAGTCCCTATAGTTTTGGAGGGCTTCTTCATCCCGCCAATAGCTGTATGTGAAGAACACTTCCTTTCGGTGCCGGTCCTGCAAGAGCTCCAGGTGCTCGCATCCATCGAAACCTCTGATCGATTCTTTTGAGGCCTCGAAGTTGCTAAGGAATTCCGCTACCTTTTCAGGTTGAAAGGTCATTTTAACGATACGAACGATCATGGAATTCGATTTGGACGCTATCGTCGGTTTTCAATCCCAGTAAGCGATGAGCCCCTTCGCCGACCCCCGGAGCTCCTTTATTGATCGCAACCTCCAAATATCCGGAGGATCCGAAAAGTGCTACGTTCGACCCCTCCGGTACATCGTTGTAATGTTCGCTTATTCTTCGTATCTCACTTCGCGAAGTTCTGAAACGTAGGGTGAAGGGGCGCTCTTTCCGCACTTCTTCAAAGAGCTCTTTGCTGATGTTCGTGATCGCATTCTCGTAGGAATCGATGTAGATGATGGTCCCTCGAAGGATGTTCCCGTCCACCACGGGGCGTATTTGTCCTTTTTCCACGTAGTTTTCGATGGTGTCTCCAAAGCTTTCCATATCCGCTCCATTGAGGAGTTGACAGCCGATCCTGGCAAAGACCCCTTTGGTGGGAAAGGTCACATCCTCGAGTGAAATGGAATGATCGATCCTCACCAGTTGCTCCGGAGCTTGGTCGAAAATGAGGGGTAAAACCCCGTTGTCCGCAGCGATGAAGTATTGCCCTTGAAAACGGGCGATCAAGTGGCATTTATCTTCTTCCAGGTCCGGGTCCACGCCCACTATATGGACGCTTCCTTCCGGGAAATCCGGGTAACTGTTCTTAAGGACGAAGGAGGCGCGGGCGATATCGAAAGGGGGGATCTGATTGCTGATATCGATGATGCGTGCTTCGGGGCAGTATTGGAGGATCACCGCTTTAACGACCGCGTCGTAGTGGTCTTTCAACCCCATATCCGTGGTAAGGGTGATCACTGCCATCCGAGAAAGCACGCTTCTGCAAGACTTCCGGACCCCTCTATGGACAAGGTTCCCCGGAAATTCGTTAATTTGCTTCAAAGTTAAGAAAAGCCGACTCGTTCCATTTGTAAAAGCTGAGCGGAATTTGTCCCAGCGTACCTTTCAGATCACCGA
>CAZOSO010000188.1:0-2037 GCA_964582635.1 uncultured Weeksellaceae bacterium
CCGATCTTTCCGAAGAGGAGCGCTACCGATTCATGGAATTCGTCCTGCACGGGCTGGCTGAGCATTCCATGCTTTCCCGCCACGGGATGGACCGCGGCATGAGCTTCAAGGATATCCTCAATTCGGTCTTCTCCAGTACGGATCTCGATGACGAGGATGAAGAAGGGTTTTGAGGCTATTGGACTTTCCTGATCGATCTTCCGTATCTTAGAAAGAAATCAAATCCTTTGAGCTTATGCAATGCTTTAAACGTGCTCCCCTCTTCCTCCTCGCAGCTTTTTTCGCCTTCTCACTCGCGGCCCAATCCGAGAGCGGGATCGAAGAGAAAAAGGAAAAGGAGATCGATTACGATCAACTCCCGGCATCGGTTCAGAAAAGTTATGAGAACGGGGAATATGCGGATACGAAAAGAAAAGGGGTGGAAAAGGTGATGACCGAGAGGAAAGGCGTTTTGTACGAGATCGAGGGGGAAGGACCCGCCGGTGATATCCATGAGCTCTACTACGATCCCGATGGTGTGTTGGTCCACCATGGAAAAGAAGCGGATGAAAAAGAAGATGAAGAAGAAGATGAAGATGAAGAAGAGGATGATGGCGAGGAAGATGATGGAGGATAGGGTTTAGCGAAGCTTTTTAATAAAGAAAAGGATCCCTTCCTCTTACCTTTGAGGGGCTCTTGTTAAGGAAATTCCTCTCCATACCGACCCTTTTCGCGTTCCTCCTCTACCTGACGCCGATAAGCAGTGCGCACTTTTGCCACTGGTTCACGGAAGGCGAGCATCACGGGGGGTGCGGTCATCATCAAACTTTCCCGGAGGGATCTTTTAAGACCCCTCACGACAACGATTGCTTCGACTTTGAAAAGGAAGGGACGCGCACGCTCAGCAACTCCGATCTTCTTCCTGTAAAAGGTCCGAATACCCCGACCCCTGCTCTGGTTCTCCAAGCGCAGGAAGGATGGTCTATAAGCAAAGTGGAGCTACGCCTACCTGTACGCTCCGATACCACCGATCCCCCGGATCAATCCAAAGACCCGACCCGAGGTCCTCCATTCCTCATGGTTTGAGGATGGCTCTTTTTTGTTCTTGGAACCTGAAGGGCATGCTCCTTAATTGGTGTTGAATAGGGTTCTACGCTCCCGTCTTTTTTCCATTGGGGGAAGAGAAGGAGAAGTGTGGGATGCCTTGTTCAGCGAAAGGATAATGCTCCCTGAGGGTTTAAAAGGCCATTTCCTCAAGCGATCCGACGCTAAATATTTGAAGCAAGGACTTAAACCTATGAGGAATGGAGATCCAACATATCGGCCGCACGATGATCGCTGCGGTCACTCTTTTGACCGCCAGTGCTTGTGGCGGCCAGGGATCGGGATCAGCTGAGAAGGAAGAAGGAGGTCTGGCCAAATCGGCCAGCCCTTATCTCCGGATGCACGCTGATAATCCGGTCGATTGGCATGTGTGGGGGCAAGAAGCCCTCGATACGGCTCAGGCTCGCAACGAGCTGCTGATCGTCAGCATCGGGTATACGGCCTGTCATTGGTGCCACGTCATGGAGCGCGAATCCTTCATGGACTCTTCCGTGGCGAAGCTTATGAACGCGCATTTCGTCCCGATCAAAGTGGATCGGGAGCAACGACCCGCTGTGGACGAGCGCTTCATGAAAGCTGCCCGTTTGAGTACCGGCCAAGGCGGATGGCCGCTCAACGCCATCGCTCTTCCCGATGGAACACCCGTCATGGCGGTGACCTATCTTCCGAAGAAAAGATGGACCCGTTTGCTCCAACGCATCAAAAAGCAGTGGGAGCAAAACCCGGAAGGACTTCGTAAGCAAGCCCGGAAAGTGGCCAGGGGATTGCGATCCGTGAACCGACCTCCCGAGCTTTCTTCGGATACGAATTACAGCTCGGACTTTATCGATTCCCTTTTCCGCAAAGGATGGAAAGGAAAAGTGGATCGGGAGCACGGAGGAGGCCAGGGATCGCCCAAGTTCCCCATGCCTGTCCAGTATGATCTCCTAATGGGCTATGAAACGCTCGAAGGGA
>CAZOSO010000189.1:0-2016 GCA_964582635.1 uncultured Weeksellaceae bacterium
GAAAGAGGCCGCAATCGAGAAGAATATGGCTCCCCTGAGGGGTGGTGAGGAGATGCTTGCTGCCGGTCACTTGCCGGGCAGCTCCTAAAAATCGGATCCGTGTGCTCATAGAAGGAGCAAAGATGAAGAGGATCTTCGGATATCGCTTTTAAGGCTCCTTACTCTTTTTTCCCGACAAGGGCGGCTAATACGGACTCCATCTTTTCCCGCATTTGAGCCCCTTCGCAAGTGTAATCGTTCGCGATCAGTGCAAAAGCCTTCATGTCGCCGTCCTTCCCCTCCGCATATCCGGCATAAGCCCTAACTCCCTTCATGGATCCGCTTTTGGCCCGGACCTTCCCTTCGGCTTTCGTCCCGTTCCCTACATAACGCATTGTTCCACTTTCACCTGCGACCGGTAGGGAATTCACGATCCGGGACCGATCTTCCCCCTTCCAGGCTTTTTCGAGAAAGTCGACCAACACCTTCGCTGTTACTCGATTGCCAGGGGCTAAGCCGCTTCCGTCCTCCATCCGGATCCCATTGGTATCGATGCCCTCTTTTTGGAGTTTTTTCATGAGGACAGCAGCAGCCGGATAGGGTTTGCGGACCCCTCCGAGAGCTTTGCCCATTTCCAATAAAAGGCATTCGGCAAAAAGGTTCTTGCTATGGAAGTTGGTCTTATGGACGATCTTGCTTAAAGGCGGGGAAAGGATCGTATCGATCGGGGTTCCTTTTCCATTGTTTTTCATTTCCTCCAGCCGGAAGGTACTGTAACCGTCAGCTATTTCCAAACCATTGTTCTCGAGAACTTGATGCGCTTTCCAAGCTGTCACCCGGGCCGGGTCGGGCATCGATCCTTCGATGGTGTAGGAGTCCCTTCCACGTGGTAAGCTGCCTTCCACGATGCGTGCGGTATCGTAAGGCTTCCCAAAAATGTATGCACGGTCCTCGTTCACCTTGGAACTGCGGACGCGGTTTTTGATATCCAGCCAAGGGATCGGAGGGGTCATGCTTTTGATGGAAGTGGGTTCTTCGGGTTTATCAGGGGTTCGGTAATGAAGTTCAAAGGCATTGTCCATGAAGTTCATGCCGGAAGGAAAAGCCCCGAAATAATTCCCCATATCTTCCCATATCCGACCTTTGGCCAAACTGTTATGGGCGAAATAACCAGCGTCCACTAAAAGCTTTCCTTCCACCCGCTGTATCCCTTGTGCCCGACACGCTTTGCTCATTTCCAAAAAGCTGTTCAAGCCAGGCCCATAGTGTTCAGGAAATTCCTCACTATGGAAAGCGGGATCTCCACCACCCTTGATGATGAGGTCCCCTTTGAGGACGCCATCCTCGATAGGTCCTCGATGAAGGAGGGAAGTCCGGAATCGATGCTCGGGGCCTAAATAACGGAGGGCAGCGATCGTGGTGATGAGCTTTTGGGTGGAGGCGGGAACGATGAGCTCGTTCGCACGGTGAGCTTCTTCTTTCTTTCCAGAAGCGAGATCCCGTGCTAAGAACGCGAGGCGTCCATTTTGGAGAGCAGGGTCGTTCACCAATCCCTGGAGGGCCTCCTCTAGGGTAGGACCACTGGAAGCACCTTTTTCGGGTTCTTCCTTGTTCCCGTTCACTTCCCTGCAGGCGGTGTTCAATAGAAGGATCAGGGCTGCCAGCAGGGGATAGCGCATTTTTTTGGAGATGAGGAGAGGGGCAGCACGTTTGTGTTCCATGGTTTCTATCAAGATCGGACCATAAAGGTAGGAGGGTCCTTAACGCGGACCAAATCGCTTTTTTCTCATATCCTCTACCTTCGTTGAGCATGTGCGGGATCACTGGCCTTCTTTCATACGGAGAGCGGGAAGACCCTCGTTCCCGCGAATTGGAACGTTCCCTCCATCGGATCGAGCATCGGGGACCCGATCAGCAGCGGAGCCTTCGGGACGGACCTGTGGCGATGGGGCATGCGCGTTTATCCATCATCGAGCCGGGAGAGGCCGGGGCTCAACCTATGTGGGATCGGTCCGGGCGTTATGCGATCGTGTTCAA
>CAZOSO010000190.1:0-2011 GCA_964582635.1 uncultured Weeksellaceae bacterium
GCCGACACTACGGTGGATTCATTGGTCGAAGAGCCTGCGATCGGCAGGACCTGAACGTCCCAATTCACTCCAACGAAGCCCGTATTGTTATCGCCGATCCCTCCAACGGTACCTGAAACATGGGTTCCATGACCATCGGAAGGAATGGTCCCATCGCTATTATAAGCGTCCCACCCATTCACGTCGTCCGTATACCCGTTCCCATCATCATCGACGCCAGCGGTTCCGTTCACTTCCGGTTCGTTCTTGAAGATGTTGAGATCCTCGTGATCGACCTGAACTCCCCCATCGATCACTGCCACGACGATCGTATCCCCTGTGGAAGTGGTACCGCCGGTCGTAATATCCCAAGCGAGGTCCGCATCTGTATCCGCATCCACGACCCCTCCGTTCGAGCCGTCGTTCACATAGGGCCACTTATCCGGCGAAGTGAACATAGGGTCGTTCGGGGTGAGCCGCCGTTCCAGGCGGTGTTCGAACTGTGCAAGCTCCGTCCCTCGATGTTCCCGAACCTTTCGAAGCAAGGCATGCTTATCGACATTATCGGGATCATAACTGAAAAGCCAGATGTTCATGTAATCGGAGACCTTCCGCTTCACTTTCAGGTCGGTTTTGCTCCCGTTCAGTTTTGCAAGCTCCTCGGCGAGCTGCCCGGGATCGACGCCTTTTTTCATTTGGGCCATCAATCGACCCGGGATGATCTTCTCTTCTTTCTCAGGGCCTTCTTTTTCAGCGCTGGCTTCCTGGCCCATCAGCGGCGCGCTGAGCATAAAAACGAAAAGGAGCGTAAGGAGCCGTATATGTCCTTGCATGGGGGCTTTCTTTGATGGTTCAGACCTTCTAAGATACGAAAAAGAGAGGAGGCTGCCTAGGTATCTTTCTTGGGATGCCAGAGATCCCGAGGGAGGCGTTCTGAAATGTTGGTGATGGCTTCGTAGGGGATCTTGTTCATCGAACGAGCGAATTCGGTAAGGGGGTATTCATCGTCGAAAAGCACCACTTCATCCCCTTCTTGGCACTCCACATCGGTCACATCGAGGAACGCCATATCCATCGAGACTTTACCGACCACATGCACGATCCTTCCGTTCACCCTTGCGATCCCGACCCCTTTTCCTAGAGGGCGCGAAAAGCCGTCGGCATATCCGATAGGGATGATAGCGATCCGTGTCGGTCGCTCGGCTTGAAAGGCTCTGTCATAACCCACGGTCTCTCCCATCGGCACCTCCTTGATCTGGGATATAGTGGTCCTTAACCGGGCAATGTTGCGGAGCGCTCTTCGATCCTTATCGGTCGCCCCTACCCCGTAGAGCCCGATCCCCAAGCGGACCATGTCGAACTGCGCGTGCGAGAAACGGCTCACCCCGGCGGAGTTAAGGATATGCCTGATAAAGCCATGTCCGAGCCCTTCTTTAACCCGCTCACAGATCCTTTGGAAGTTCGCTATTTGCTGCTCTGTAAAAGGATCGAAGCCGGGGAAAGAGCTCGAAGCCAAGTGCGACATTACGGAACGCAATTCCAAAAGCTGGCTTTGGTCCTTCAACCGTTCGATGACCCGGTCCAATTGCTCTTCCGGGATACCGAGCCGGTTCATACCGGTCTCCACCTTGAGGTGCATAGGATATGGGCCTTCCAAACCTCGTTCCTCGCAGGCCTGAATGAGCTGTTCCAGGCTTCGCTCGTTGTAAATAAGGGGTTCCAGATCCTGCTCCAGGATCTTATGGAAACTGTTCTGGCCGGGGTTCATGACCATAATAGGGGTCCTGATCCCGTGATCCCGCAAGCGTTCCCCTTCATCCGCAAAGGCCACCCCCAGATAACTCACCCCTTGTTTCTCCAAAAAGCTCGGGATGCCCACAGCTCCGAATCCATAGGAAGCAGCTTTCACCATCACCATAAGCCGGGTATCCGGATACAGTTGATCCCGATAATAGGCGAGATTCTCTTCGAGCGCCTCCAAATTCACTTCGAGGCGCGTCTCATTGCTAAGCCCTTCATTCTTCACGATCGC
>CAZOSO010000191.1:0-2001 GCA_964582635.1 uncultured Weeksellaceae bacterium
AGCGTTGAAGATCTGATCCGGAACCTGGAATGGGGACCGGGGTTTGCTGGATACGCTGAATTGATGAAAGCGATCGAACTCACCCCTGAAGATCTTGAGCCTTATCTCACCTGGAATAAAGAGCGCTATACGAGGAATCGGCTTGCCTACGATGATACCTATGAGCTTTTGGTGATGGGTTGGGAAGAAGGACAGGCGACCTCCATTCACAACTATCAGTCCCGGGAGGGGTGGGCTTATGTGGTCCAAGGGGAATTGACGGAGGAACGTTATTACCGCTCAAAGGACAAGGGGGAGCTGACCCTCATCAGTTCCGGAAAGATTCATGCCGGGGGATTCACTTTCATGACCGACATGATAGGGATGCACCGCTTTGTCAATACCCACGAGGGGCGTACGATCAGCCTTCATATCTATTCCGAGCCCGTTGAAGAGTGGACGAGCGTGGATCCGAAGGATGGGAGTGAACAGAAGGTGAAGGTGCCTTACGACAAAGACCACGATATCCTGGTCTGATCAAAGGGTGCAAACTTCGCAGGAAGCTTTTCTGCTTCCTTCAAGGCCGGGCTCCAGAACCTGTTCGCTCTTGGAACGATCGCGGTAGATGGTGATCCCTTTGGCCCCTTCTTGCCATGCTCTTCGATAAGCAGCGGCCACATCGTCGCGCGAGGCATCTTCGGGTAGATTGATGGTCTTGGAGACCGCATTGTCCGTGTAACGCTGAAAGGCGATCTGATGCTCGATATGGAAGGAATAAGGGATCTCTAGCGCGGTTCGCAATAGTTCGCGGCTCTCTTCGGGGATATCGCTTCCTTCGAGGCTTCCCTTTTCACGGATCCGCTCCAGCCGCTCGGGTGTATCCAGTCCCTTTTTCCGAAGATGTTCCTGGACCACGGGATCGAGCTCCAGAAGCACCTCTTCCTCGAGCACATTGCTCCTACGGTAAGCCAGGGCATAGAGCGGTTCGATGGAAGGGGTGGTCCCGGCGATCGTAGAGATGGTGCCGGTGGGGGCGATGGAGGTGCGTGTAGCGTTCCTTATTGGCCGATCCGGAGCATAGCGGCTCTTTTCCCAATTTGGAAAAACCCCTCGCTCTTCGGCGAGCTCCTTAGAAGCTTCAAAGCTCTCGTTCTGGATCAGTTGCATGACCCGCTCGGCGAGATCGATGGCTTCTTGGGAAGCGTACGGGATCCCGGCCCGGATCAGGAGGTCCGCCCAACCCATCACACCGAGGCCGATCTTGCGGTTCCCATGGGCCATTCGGGCTGTCTCTTCGGTCGGATAGTGGTTGGCATCGATCACGTTATCGAGGAAACGCACGGCCGTTCGGACGGTGCTTTTCAAAAGTTCTTCTTGGATCGCCCCTTCTTCATCGCAGCATTTGGCCAGATCGATCGATCCCAGGTTGCAGGATTCGTAAGGCTGGAGGGGAACTTCCCCGCACGGGTTCGTGGCTTGGATCGGACCTAGGGCAGGCACAGGATTCGCCTCTTCCAAGCGGTCGAGAAAGATCAAGCCCGGGTCGCCCGTTCTCCACGCGTTTTCGATCAGGGCCTCCCACAACTCTTGAGCAGGGATCTCCCATGACCGATCGGAGCGAGGATGCTGCAGGGGCCATTCCCCGCCCGCTTCCAAGACCTCCATAAAGCGATCGCTCATGCCGACGGAGATGTTGAAGTTCCGAAGCGTTCCTTCGTCTTGCTTGGCCCCTATGAAATCGGCAATATCCGGATGAGATATATTCAGAATCCCCATGTTCGCCCCCCGGCGCGTCCCTCCTTGTTTGATGGTCTCGGTGCTCTCGCTGAAAAGCTTCATAAAGGAAAGCGGTCCCGTAGCTTTCCCTCCGCTGGAGCTTATGTAGCTGTTCTTTGGGCGTAGAGCCGAAAAATTGAAACCGGTCCCGCCTCCGCTTTGTTGGATGAGGGCCGTGTTTTTCAGGGCTTCGAAGATCGAATCGATCGAATCCTCGACGGGCAGTACATAACAGGCGCTTAGTTG
>CAZOSO010000192.1:0-1938 GCA_964582635.1 uncultured Weeksellaceae bacterium
CGATTGGTCGGTTACGACCGGAAATGGTCCGAATGGGGAATGGCCACCCAAAAGGAATACACGAACCTGAACGAGGGGAACTATAGCTTCAAGGTCCAAGCTCGCAATGCTTATTGGAAGAAGAGCCGGGTCGGAACCTATCGTTTTCGCGTGCTGCCCCCTTGGTATCGTACCTGGTGGGCTTACGGGGGATATGGAATGGCCGGAGCGGGTTTCGTCCTTCTCATGGTGCGCTTGAACGGGCGCCGCTTGAGAAAACAAAAAGAACGCCTCGAAAAGATCGTCCGGGATCGAACCCAGGAGATCCGCGAACAAAA
Organism: uncultured Weeksellaceae bacterium; assembly: GCA_964582635.1. Classification (GTDB taxonomy): domain Bacteria; phylum Bacteroidota; class Bacteroidia; order Flavobacteriales_D; family CAYVSK01; genus CAZIDL01. Next base: position 318 of record CAZOSO010000192.1, read on the forward strand.
GGAAAGGGTGGAGGAAGCCCACCGAGAGATCAGCGATAGCATCGACTATGCCCAACGGATCCAGGACGCCCTCCTTCAAAGCGAAGAATACGTCTCCACCCACCTTCCCGAACACTTCATCCTCTTCAAACCACAAGCTCGTGTCAGTGGGGATTTTTACTGGGCAAGGGAACAGGACGACCACCTTTATTTCGCAGCGATGGATTGCACAGGGCACGGAGTACCAGGAGCCTTTATGAGCATGCTCGGTGTGGCTTTTTTGAACGACATCCTGAGCAAAAACGAGAACCCCGAACCCGGCGAGGTGCTTAGCGAGCTGCGCGAGCGTGTGGTAAAAGAACTTACGGACACCAAGGATCACGGGCAGCTCCAGGATGGAATGGATGCGGCGCTGCTCAAAATCCCCATCGGTCCATCCCGGACCCAGGGTCCTGAAAACCGAAAGATCCAATTCGCCGGAGCTCAGAATCCGCTCTACGTTATTCGGGAGGGAATCGCTAATGAAGATCCCGATACGCTATTGGAAGACCTGTCAGGTCCTTCGGACTTGACAGGTCTGGGGATCAACGATCGCATCAAGCCCTTCAAAGGATCCCCCGACGGCATCGAGATCAAAGGCGATCCGATGCCCGTCGGTTACGACGAGCATGCCTCCGGGGATTTCACCACCGTCTCCCTGAAGCTCCAAAAGGGAGATATGCTCTACATCTTCTCCGATGGGTACGCGGACCAATTCGGAGGACCCAAAGGGAAAAAGTTCCGTTATGGCCCCTTTAAGAAGCTTTTGGTCGAACTTCACCAAAAACCCCTCGAAGAACAAAAAGAAGAGCTCGATCGGACCTTCGAGGACTGGAAAGCTGAAAGCGGGCAGGAACAGATCGACGATGTGCTCCTGATCGGGATCCGCTCGGACTAATCCCCCTTAATACGGCCGAGATGGGTATGGTCGAAGCCCTTCGAGTATTTGAGGCCGTAACCCAGGATGCGGTCCATACTGGCATGGCCGAAAAGGATGATGCCGGCAAGCTCTAGCCAAGGCATGGCTGCATAGATCCCGCCTAAATAAAGCAGGACCGCGATCCCTTTATGATGGAAAAGGTTGTAGCTGAACGCTCCGGCCCTTGGCCCCTTTAAGTAACCGATCATACCGATGTCCGGTGCCAGGATCAGCACCAGGAACCACCACCAGGCAAAAGAGGTTGACGAAAAGGCGAAAAGAGAGGCCCCGAACATGGCGAGCTCTTCCGAACGTAACAGCTGTTTCATAGCAACAAGATACTGCAAAAACCGATATATCCACCGACAAAAAGGAGGCTCGGAAGTTTTCTTATTGAAAGCTCCCGCTCTCGAACCCCGAATGTCCTCGAACAAGAACGAAAGAGTAACGTTAGGTTCGCATAAAACCCCTTAAACCCGAAGATGCCCCGATCTCTAAGCCCTGAGCACACCCCCCTTCTCCAACATTGTTCATCCAAAGGCCTGGAACAGCTCGAAAAGAACGGGGAGGAGCATCGCTTCGAAAAAGGAGAACGCCCCATCCAAGAGGGCATGAAGACCGATGGAGTTCATTTTCTTTTAAGGGGGAAGATGAAAGTCTTCACCTCAGGCCTCTTCAAAAAGG
>CAZOSO010000193.1:0-1875 GCA_964582635.1 uncultured Weeksellaceae bacterium
TGCGAATGGAATAGCACCCCCGGTCAAGGGTTTAGTTTGAAGATCACGCTGGACCGGAGATGGAAGGATTCCCTTGAGACTTATGCTTTCTACCGGAACGATGAGCATAACATGGGGAGCGCATGATCCTGAACCTTACCTTTGCGCTCGATGGCCCGCGAACTGATCGAAGAGCTCCTTTCCTACCACGATGTCTGCAATAGGAAGTTGATCCAACGTTTCAAGGAGATCGGTGCTGATGCTCCCCAGGAAGGCCTCAAGCTCCTTTCCCACGTGCTCAATGCGCAGCATGTGTGGAACCGTCGCATGGAAGGGGAAACTCCCGAGCTTGCTATATGGGATCGGCATAGCTCGGAACGCTTGGAACAGCTACAAGAGGAGGAAACGAGCCGGAGCTTAGAGCTCCTTGCGGAAAAGGAGCTCAACGAAGAGGTCCTTTATAAGAATTCCAAGGGGAATACCTTTTCCAATACGGTCCAGGATATTTTATTCCACATCGTGAACCACGGCACTTATCATCGGGGGCAGATCGCCCGTGAATTACGTGCTTCCGGATCTGAGCCGCCCATCACCGATCACGTCATTTTAAAACGGAACGCCCTTTAAGGGCAGCGCTCATTTGAAAGTTCTACTGACAGGCGCTACAGGCTACATTGGACAGCGGGTCCTGCCTGCGCTACTCGATGAAGGGCATGAAGTCGTTTGCGGGGTCCGCGATCGAAAAAGGTTCGAACTCCCTGCGTTTTTGGCAGCGAAGGTAGAGGTCGCCGAGATCGATCTCTTGGAACCTGAGGGAATGAAGAACGTTCCCGAGGATATCGATGCCGCTTATTACCTGGTCCATTCCATGTCCGCTTCCGGCGGTGAGCTGTTGGATGTGGAAGCCAAGGCTGCTGGTCATTTTCGGGAAGCCATGGATCAAAGGCGGGTCCAACAGGTGATCTACCTATCAGGGATCGTGAACGAAGAGGAGCTTTCCGAGCACCTTGCTTCCCGAAAAAGGGTGGAAGAGGTCCTTAGCGAGGGGATATATGCCTTGACGACCCTTCGGGCGGGGATCATCATCGGTTCTGGGAGTGCTTCTTTTGAGATCATCCGGGATCTGGTCGAAAAGTTACCCGTGATGGTGGCCCCGAAATGGCTCCGAACCCGTTGTCAACCGATAGCGATCCGCGATGTGATCCGTTTTCTTACGGGGGTGTTGGGGGAGGAGCGGACTTATGATAAGAGCATGGATATCGGAGGGCCGGATGTTCTCACCTATAAGGAAATGTTGATGGGATATGCGCGGGTGCGGGGTTTGAAACGGCGGATCCTGACCGTTCCTATCATGACGCCCCGCTTGTCCTCTTATTGGCTCTATTTTGTGACCAATATATCTTATCCGCTCGCTGTCAGTTTGGTGGACAGCATGAAAGTTGAAGTGGTCTGCCGGGATAAGGAGCTTGAGCAAATGCTAGGGATCGAGCCTTTAAGCTATAAGGAAGCTTTAGAAGCAGCCTTGCAAAGGCTTCAGGAGGATCGGGTCCCTTCCAGTTGGAAGGATGCGATGATCAGCGGGCGTTTATCCGCTTCGATCAGCGACCTGATCGAAGTTCCGGTCCATGGCTGCTTCAAGGATGCCAGAAGTGAGCAAGTTCGGGATCCGGAACAGACCCTCGAGCGGATATGGTCTTTGGGAGGAGAAAGGGGGTGGTTCTATGCTTCTTGGTTGTGGGGACTTAGAGGGTGGATGGACAAGCTATTCGGCGGGATCGGTCTCCGAAAAGGCCGAACGCGCCCCGAGGGGATCCGCCCCGGGGACGCGTTGGACTTTTGGAGGGTCCTTTTGGCCGATCGCCCAAACGGGCGCCTTCTCCTCTATGCGGAGATGAA
>CAZOSO010000194.1:0-1792 GCA_964582635.1 uncultured Weeksellaceae bacterium
TGAGGTCGTAGGTAGGGAGATGGAGGATCTGGGTGATGGCGTAGCCGTCCGTATCTGAAGGCATCGTACGGAGACTCCGAGCCCCTTGGGTGGCATAACTGCTATCGTAGGTCCAGCTTCCCGCCGAATCTGAGTAGGTATGAGGAGAAGATCGGAAGCCGATGCGCCAATAGGGCGGGCGGATGGTGTCGGTACTATTGTCCTCAAAGCCAAGGCTGTTCACCACTTGTTGCTGCGCAGGGGCCCTGAAGAAGCTGCTTAATAAGAGAAATATGAAAAGGTAGCGCATTCAGATTCTTATTTGGAAGCATTTAAGGACCGACCAAGATCATGGAGCGACCCATGGGCCTTCTTATTTGATCGGTCCACTTGATGATCGCATCAAAAGGGATCTCGAACAGCTTTAAGGCAAGCATCTCAAAGCCAAGATACAAAAGCTCCACCGAGCGATAGGGGTCGGGAGGTTTCGGACAATTCGGGTGGACAGTCTATTGGGTTTTCATTCCCACCCCAGATCGACTCGATAAAACTCAAAACGAAGTATCCAGGCCAATAAGATGCGGCCTCCTTTTCTTTTTCCGATATTCGATGGGAAGGGCCTTTTATAAGCCCCTGATATGGAGTTTGCGCCAATAACAAAGCGAAGCTTGATCGGAGGATCGATGCTCCTTTTCATCCTTCCGGCTCTCCCGCTGAAAAGCAAGATGGTCCGCACGGTCTGCAACGGGGTTTGGCAGGATACTGCGGTATGGGAAGGAGGAAACCCTCCAGCCGCTGGAGACAGCATCCTTGTTCGGCACAGGATCAAGAACGTCAGCCCCATCAACTTCGATCAGAACCATCTCCGCATCCAGGAAAAAGCTGCGCTGTGCGGTTATCACCCTTTGGAGATCCCTTCCGGGAGCTCGCTTTACAATTTCGGTTTCCTCGGGGTATCCTCGATGAAGCTTCAGGATAGCCTGATCAATCACGGGCGATTGGTGTCGGACTCCAGTATATCGATCACTGGCTATTTGGTGAACAAAGGAGGTAGCATCACGGTCGGCACTTTTTCTTGCTTCGATAAGCCCAGCTGCACGCCTGCCATCGTTGCGATCCAAGGCGATTCGATCGCCTCCAATACGAAAGGGGCTTCGTACAAGTGGTATTTTGAAGGGAATAGCTTGGGGGATAGCAGCAAAAGGATCGCCCTTCAGGGGTCCGGGACCTATCGGGTGCGGATCCTTCATGCTACGGGGGACAGCACTGCTCTTTCCCCGGCCTATGAACATACGGCCACTTCTACCCCATCCACCCGCTCCCTTCAAGCACCCCGGGTAACGGTCCTTCCCAACCCGAACAAGGGACGTTTTATGATCCGGACCCCTTCACCCGATCGCTATGGCCGCTTTCGGGTCCTGGATATACGGGGACGGACCTTGACGCGGAGGAGGATCCTAAGGGAAAGGACCCGGATCGACCTCTCCGCTCATGGAAACGGAATGTATTGGATCAGGATCGAAGGGAGCGATGGCACCCGGACGCAGAAGGTGATCGTACAAAAACGGTGAGCGCCTCCTCCCTTGCTGCAAGTCATCCTCGGATCGTCCGGAATTTCGCACCTTTTCAATGTTAATTGAGCTTCCGAGGCCTCCGAGCCCTTTTGCCGGACCCTTCTTCGCGTTCTTTTTCCTTCTCCTTTAATGTTCCGGTGCACCTTCCAAACTATTCCAAAGCCTATATAAAAATCCTGTACAGCCTGAGGTCTGGATCATAAAGTACGTTTGGGGAAAAAGATCAAAGCCGAATGCCC
>CAZOSO010000195.1:0-1726 GCA_964582635.1 uncultured Weeksellaceae bacterium
TTCCCGCTTGCGGTCCGGTCATGACGTTCGCGATCCCTCCGATGAAGAAAAGGGAAGCGATGGCCATGCCCGAGACCTGGAATTTTTCTTCCAGCCAGGTCGGGAGGAATACGATATAGACCGACATGCTAAGGAACATGAATAGGTGAGCTAAAGCTGCAGCCCGTACGCTCGACCGAGAGAGCAATACGAGGTATTTACGGAGGGATCCTTTCAACGTGATCCGCCCATCATAAAGACGCACATCAGGTTGAGGGACTTTGGTGTGGATCAGGAAGAAAGCGGCGGCCATGACGATCCCGAAAGCGATAAAAGCCCAGCGAAAGCCGAGTTGTTCGGCCAGGACCGTGCCCAATGGAACCCCGAGGATCTGTCCCATCGCGATCCCGCTCATGACCCAGCCCGAGGCCCAGCCACGCTTTTCATAGACGAAATAGTCCCCCACATAGGCGACGGCCGATCCGCTAAGGATGCCTCCTGCCACCCCGGCCAAGGCCCGGAAAGCGAAAAGCATCCAGAAAGAGTCCGCTAAGGCATGCAAAAAAAGAGCCGCGGCCATGAAGCCGGTCCCGTATTTCAAGATCCTTCTTCGGCCGATCTTGTCCGAAAAGGGTCCGGTTATAAGGGCACAGATCCCGACCATCACCGCGTATGCGGAGGCCAGATTACCCAAAAGGGCTTTGGGAGTATCCAGGGCTTCGCTGATCCGGGGCAGGAGGGGCGAAATGATCATGATCTGGCTGCTCGCAGCAAAGACGAGCAGCCATAGGGAGAAAATAATGATCCGGTCCTGCGCGCTCGTTTGTTTCCTCATCGCATTGCGAAGAACCGTTGATCCGGCCGGATGTTCATAGGGAAGATCGCTCAAGGAAGAGCTTTTTCCCTGCAAGATCGCTCATGGCCTTGTAAAGCACCGAGCTTTCGAGAGACCCAAAGATGCGGATCACCCGTGGAGCGATCGAAATTTCCGGGAATGACCCAACTTTTTGGGGACCTTTACGTCCTCTTTTAAGAAGTTTTCCTTTGCAGAGACCCTGGAGATCCATGTCCCTTAGGACCCTCGTTATCAGTATATCGCTCCTCCTTTTGGGCTTTCCCGCCATGGCCCAATTCCAGCTCAACGGGGATGCCACCCAATTGAGCTGTAAGTGTTATCGCTTGACGGAGGATAAGAACAATGAAGCTGGATCGGCTTGGAACAACAACCAACTCGATCTGACGAACCCTTTTGACAAAACCTTCGAAGTCTTTCTGGGATGCGATGATGCAGGGGCAGATGGGATCGCTTTCGTTCTACAGCCCATCAATACGAGCGTCGGGAGCGGCGGAGGAGGGTTGGGCTATCAGGGTATATCTCCTTCCTTCGCGGTTGAGTTCGACACCTTTAAGAACAGCTTCGATCCCCCGGACGATCATATAGCGATCCAATCGGACGGGGAACCGGATCACAGCGTCGGAGCTAATAACCTGGCCGGGCCTGTTTCGGCCGATCCGGGTGGGGCGAACATCGAAGATTGCGGTAAGCATACCGTTCGGCTTACTTGGGACCCAGCGAGCAGCACCTTCGAGGTCTATTTCGACGGGAACCTTCGGCTCAGTTATACCGGGGATATCGTGACGAACATTTTCGGGGGGAACCCCAACGTTTATTGGGGATTCACCGGTTCGACAGGAGGCGAGGACAACGAGCAGCGCTTTTGCATGAGCGTGATCGCTAATTTCAATA